>DATKCH010000053.1:0-59506 GCA_035513295.1 Longimicrobiales bacterium | reverse complement strand
TCGCCGAGGACATGGACCTCACGCCCGCGGAGGTCTACGAGGTCGCGACCTTCTACCACCACTTCGACATCGTGGGGGACGGCGAGGCGCCTCCCCCTCCCCTGACCGTGCGCGTGTGCGACTCCATCGCGTGCGAGATGGCGGGAGCCGACGAACTGCTCGCGGCCCTCCGGGACGCGCTGGGCGCGGGCGTGCGAGTGGTTCCGGCGCCGTGCATCGGACGCTGCGACGGTGCGCCGGCCGCGCTGGTGGGCGCGCGCGCGCTGGACCGCGCGTCCGTCGACGCGGTGCAGGCGCTGGTCGATGAGGGAGTCGCGGACGCCGCGCTGCCGGAATATGCCGACTACGAGGCCTGCCGCGCGGGCGGCGGCTACGACACGCTGCGCGCGTGCGTGGAGGGCGAAAGGTCCTACGAGGACGTCCACGCCGCGGTCCGGGACGCCGGCCTGCGCGGCCTGGGCGGGGCGGGTTTTCCGTGCGCGCGCAAGTGGGGCTTCGTGCGCTCGGAGCCCGGTCCTCGCTACGTCGCGCTCAACGCCGACGAGGGCGAGCCGGGCACGTTCAAGGACCGCCATTGCATGGAGACCGAGCCGCACCGCGTCCTCGAAGGCCTGCTGATCGCGGCGTGGGCGGTCGAGGCCGAGGGCGTGTGGATCTACCTGCGCGACGAGTACACGGCGTGCCGGGAGATCCTGACCCGCGAGCTCGCCGCGCTGCGCGCCGACCCGCCGTGCGCGCTGCCCCCGATCCACCTGCGGCGCGGCGCGGGCGCCTACATCTGCGGCGAGGAGACGTCGCTGATCGAGTCGCTGGAGGGGAAGCGGGGCGAGCCCCGCCTGCGCCCCCCCTACCCCGCGCAGGTCGGTCTCTTCGGCCAACCCACGCTGGTCCACAACGTGGAGACCGTCTACTGGATCCCGGAGATCCTGCGGCGCGGCCCGGAGTGGTACTCCTCGCAGGGCCGGCGCGGCCGCAGCGGGATGCGCTTCTTCTCGGTAAGCGGACGCGTGCGCGAGCCGGGCGTGTACCTCGCGCCGGCGGGCGTTTCGGCGCGCGAGCTGATCGACGAGTACGCCGGGGGGATGGCCGAAGGGCACGACTTCTACGCGTTCCTGCCGGGCGGAGCGTCGGGCGGGATCCTGCCCTCCGCGCTGGGCGACGAGCCGCTGGATTTCGACGTCCTCGCCGAGCACGGCAGCTTCATCGGCTCGGCCGCGATCGTGATCCTGTCGCGGGCCGACACGGCGGCCGCGGCGGCGCTCAACCTGATGCGCTTCTTCCGCCACGAGTCGTGCGGCAAATGCACCCCGTGCCGGGTGGGCACGGACAAGGCGGCCGGCCTCATGGCCCGCCGCGCCGAGGAATGGAACACCGGCCTCCTCGCGGAGCTGGCCGAGACCATGGCCGACGCTTCGATCTGCGGGCTGGGGCAGGCGGCCGCCAATCCCATCCAGTCGGTGCTGCGCTTCTTCCCGCAGGAGGTGGGTCGATGAGCGAGGTGCGTTTCACGCTCGACGGCCGCGAGATCACCGCCGCCCGGGGCGAGACGATCCTGATGGCGGCCCGCCGCGCGGGTGCCCGCATCCCGCACCTGTGCTACGCGGACGGCATGCGCCCGGACGGCAACTGCCGCGCGTGCGTGGTGGAGATCGATGGCGAGCGCGTACTGGCGCCGTCCTGCTGCCGCGAGCCGGCCGAAGGCATGACCGTGCACGCCGACAGCGCGCGCGCCCGGAGGTCGCAGCGCATGGTGCTGGAACTGCTGCTGGCGGATGTGTCCGCGCAGGCGTACCGCCACGATTCCGAGCTGGCGCACTGGGCGCGCGAGCTGGCGCTGGGCGCGCCGCGCTTCGAGGCGCGCCGGCAGCCGCCGCCGGACTACTCGCACCCCGCGATCGCCGTGCGCCTGGACGCGTGCATCCAATGCACCCGGTGCGTGCGGGCGTGCCGCGAGGTGCAGGTCAACGACGTGATCGGGTACGCGGGCCGCGGCGCCGCCGCGCGCATCGTGTTCGACACCGAGCTGCCTATGGGGGAGTCGACCTGCGTGGCGTGCGGCGAGTGCGTCCAGGCGTGCCCGACGGGCGCGCTCATGCCGGCCGGTGTGGGCGCCGAAGACACGCCGCCGGTGGCGGCGGCCGAACAGGGGAAGTGGTACGGGCCGCACCGGACGGAGCTCCGGCCCGGGGCCGCCAACGGGGCGGCGCCGTGAGCAGGCGCCTGCGCTACAGCGTCGCGATGAGCCTGGACGGCTGCATCGCGGGCCCGAACGGCGAGTTCGACTGGATCATCATGGACCCGTCGATCGACTTCGGCGCGCTGTTCGCCGCCTTCGACACGGCCGTCATGGGCCGCCGCAGCTTCGAAGGGCTGGTGGCGCAGGGGCAGTCCGGCGGCATGGGCATGGCCACGCACGTGGCCTCCCGCACGCTGCGTCAGGAGGACTACCCGGACGTCACGGTCGTCGCCGAGGGCGTCGCCGAGCACGTCGCCGCGCTGAAGCGTGTGGAGGGCAGGGACATCTGGCTCTTCGGCGGGGGCGAGCTGTTCGCCACCCTGCTGGACGCGAATCTGGTGGACACCGTGGAGGTCGCGATCATCCCGCACCTGCTGGGAGGCGGCGTCCCCTTGCTCCCGAAGGCCGCGCGTGGAAGGACCCTCACGCTCCGGTCGTGCGAGCCGCTGTCGACCGGGATCGTCATGACGGTGTATGGAGTGAACTACGATGAGTGAAGGTAAGACGAGCAGCGCCAACCCCTGGTCCCGGGCGCACCGCCGCGACGCCGGCGGGGTGGCCGGCGCCGTCGCCGCCGGAGCCGGGCAGGCGGCCGCCATGATCTCCGCACCCGCCCCCGGAGCCAACGGATCACCCGTCGTCGCGGATGGGGTCGTGGCGACCCCGTCGCTGTGCCCCTTCTGCGGCGTGGGCTGCCAGCTCACCTACTACACGCGCGACGACCGGGTCCTCTATACGCTCGGCCGATGGGGCCCGAGCAACCACGGCCGCCTGTGCGTGAAGGGCCGCTTCGGATTCGACTACGTCCGCAATCCCCAGCGCCTGACGAAGCCGCTCATCCGCAAGGAGGGCGTCCCGAAGGACCCGGAGAAATTCGTGGACCCGAGCGACCCGGGCGAGGCGTTCCGCGAGGCGAGCTGGGAGGAGGCGCTGGACGCCGCGGCGGAAGGCTTCAACCGCATCAAGGCCGCGCACGGCGGCGGAGCGCTGGCGGGCTTCGGGTCGGCGAAGGGCAGCAACGAGGAGGCGTACCTCGTGCAGAAGCTCGTGCGCGCGGGCTTCGGCACCAACAACGTCGACCACTGCACGCGCCTGTGCCACGCCTCGTCGGTCGCCGCGCTGATGGAGCTGATCGGCTCGGGGGCGGTCTCGAACCCGGTCGCCGACGTCCAGTACGCGGACGCGATCCTCATCATCGGCGCGAACCCACCGGTGAACCACCCGGTCGCGGCGACGTTCATGAAGAACGCGATCGAGGCGGGCGCGAAGCTCATCCTGTGCGACCCGCGACGCACCGAGCTGTCGCGCCTGGCCGAGCACTCGTTGCAGTTCACCCCGGGCACCGACGTGGCGCTCCTGAACGCGATGCTGCACGTGATCGTGTTCGAGGGGCTCACCGACGACGACTTCATCGCGCAGCGCACCGAGGGCTTCGAGGCGCTGAAACGCAGCCTCCTCCCCTATTCGCCCGAGGCGATGGCGGAGGTATGCGGGGTGCCGGCGCAGACGCTCCGCGCCGTCGCGCGCCTGTACGCCACCGCGCGCAACGCGATGATCTTCTGGGGCATGGGGATCTCGCAGCACACGCACGGGACGGACAACGCGCGCTGCCTGATCAACCTGGCGCTCGTGACCGGCCACATCGGCCGGCGCGGCAACGGGCTCCATCCGCTGCGCGGCCAGAACAACGTCCAGGGCGCGTCGGATGTGGGGCTGATTCCGATGGTCTACCCAGACTACGAGGACGTCACCGACCCCGAGAACCGGGCGTTCTTCGAGCGGCTGTGGGGCGCCGACCTGGACGCGGAAAAGGGCCTCACCGTGGTGGAGATCATGCACGCCGCCCGGCGCGGGGAGATCCGCGGCTTGTACGTGATGGGCGAGAATCCCGCCATGTCGGATCCGGACCTGTCGCACGCGCGCGCGGGGCTGTGCGCTCTGGAGCACCTGGTCGTGCAGGAGATCTTCCTCACCGAGACCGCATCCTTCGCCGACGTGATCCTTCCGGCGACCGCGTTCGTGGAGAAGACGGGGACTTTCACGAATACGGACCGGCGGGTGCAGCTCGGGCGCCAGGCGCTCGAGCCGCCCGGCGACGCGCGCCAGGACTGGTGGATTATCCAGGAGCTGGCGAACCGGATCGGGCTGGACTGGAGCTACTCGGGTCCGGCGGACGTGTTCGAGGAGGTCCGGGCCGCGACCCCCTCCTACGCGGGCATCACGTGGGAGCGGCTGGAGCGCGAGAGCTCGGTCACCTATCCGTGTCCCGAGGAGGGGCATCCGGGGACGGAGGTGCTGTTCGAGGACTCGTTCCCGACCCCGGACGGCCGCGGGAAGCTGGCCCCGGTGGAGTTGACGCCGGTCGCGGAGCCCACAGACGACGAGTACCCGATGGTGCTGATCACGGGGCGCCTGCTGGAGCACTGGCACACCGGCGCGATGACGCGGCGCGCGAGCGTGCTGGACGCCCTCGAGCCCGCGCCGATGGTGCACCTGCACCCGGCGGACCTGGAGCGGCTCGGGATCGCCGCGGGCGAGACCGCCGCGCTCGAGACGCGGCGCGGCTCGGTGACCGCGCTCGCGCGCGCCGACCGTCAGATGCCCGAGGGGTCGGTGTTCCTGCCGTTCTGCTACGCGGAGGCGGCGGCGAACCTGATGACCAACGACGCGCTGGACCCGGACGGCAAGATCCCGGAGTTCAAGCACTGCGCGGTGCGGGTCAAGAAGGGATCCGGGTCGGTGGAGCCCGCGCTGTACGCCGCCTCGGGCGCGGCCGAAGCGGGCTAGTGTGCTAGTGGCCGCGGCGCCGGGACGGGGCGGCAGGGGCGAGAAACCGCGGCGTCCGCCGGCGGTGCGGGGCCGCGCGGTCCGGCGTGCGTGGGCGCTGGCCATCGCCGGGCTCACCTCCGGCGCCGCGGCGGCGACCGGCCAGGACGTGGGAGCACCCGCGCCGGCCAGGCTGAGCGTCGCCGCCTACGGCGGCTACGGCCTCGACTACACGATCCCGACCACGTCGCTGTCGTTCGGGGGCGAAGGGGCCGCGCGGGTCGAGCGGGACCTGGAGCTCGGGGGCCGCGCCACGTTCGGCCTGGAGGCGTCGAAGCCGCTGTCGGGGCGCGTGGTCGGGATCGCGGGTTGGCGGTACGAGACGGAATCCTCCTGTGACGGGCCGCAGGCGTGTCCGGAATCGCTGGCGGTGCAGGGACCGAATTCGGTCTTCCAGCTCGGCGTCGGGCTGGCCTTCGGCGGCCGGGCCCCTCTGACGGTGCACGCCGGGGCGTCGCTGTCGACCGGCGACACCGCCGCCTCCGACCTGGGCCTGCTGTTCGGAGCGTTCCTGGACATCCCGGCGCCGGGCTCCTCGCTCGCGGTCCGCCTCGGCGTGGAGGATCGACTGGCGTTCTGGGAGAACGAGGACGCCTTCGTCGACCTTTCCGGCGCGCTGCGGCGGGGCCCCAGCCACCTCGTCTCCCTCCGCGCGGGGCTTGCGTACCGGCCCTGACCCGGCCCCGAGATCTTCGCGCTCGCGGACTTCCGGGCCGCCCGCGGCCGGGAGAGCGTCACCGACCTCGCCGCCTTCCACGCGCGCCACAAGCTGCTGCTGCTCGTGCATTCGGAGCCCTCCATGCGGGCCCTCGGCCGCCTGGTCGCGGGAGCCTCGGGGCTCCCGGCCGGCGAGGCGTGGACGACCTACGGGCCGCTCTTCCGGGAAGCGCTCGCGCGGCTTCCGGGGCGCCGCACCCATCTGAACGTGCTCCAGCACGCCGCCGGACCGCCCGCGCCGGTCCGCGCCGAGCGCGCCCGCCCGCCGCTCCCTACAATGCCTGGCGCTGGAGCTTCGGTACGGCAAACCAACGGAGACTGCGATGAGCGATCGCGACGACACCCGCACGGATTCCCCCGGCGCGGACGGTGCGGGCGTCAGCCGGCGCCGGTTCGTGGCGTACGGCGCCGCAGCCGGGGCGCTGGCGTGGACCGGCGGCTGCACGATCGAGCCGAGCGCTCCGCGCGAAGAACCCGCGGGCGAAGCAGCGCCGCCGCAAGCCGGCCCCGAGCGCTTCCCGGTGGACGCCTTCGAGCTGGACGAGGTCGGGATCGCCGATCTCCGCGGGGGCCTCCAGTCGGGGCGGTGGTCCGCCGAGGATCTGGTGCGGCGCTACCTGGAGCGCATCGAGGCCATCGACCGCGACGGCCCGACGCTCCGCACCGTGATCGAAGCCAATCCGGACGCGCTCCTTATCGCGCGGGGGCTCGACCGGGAACGGCGCGACGGAGAGACGCGCGGACCGCTGCACGGGATCCCGATTCTGGTCAAGGACAACGTGGCCACGGCGGACGGGATGACGACGACCGCCGGGGCGCTGGCGCTCGCGGGCACGATCAGCCCGCGCGACTCCTTCGTGGCGGCGCGCCTGCGGGCCGCCGGCGCGATCATCCTGGGCAAGGCCAACCTCAGCGAGTGGGCGAACTTCCGCTCCACGCGCTCCTCCAGCGGCTGGAGCGGCCGCGGCGGCCAGTGTCGCAACCCGTACGTGCTGGACCGGAATCCCTGCGGGTCGTCGTCGGGCTCGGCGGCGGCGGCGGCCGCGTCCCTGTGCGCCGCGGCGATCGGCACGGAGACCAACGGCTCGATCGTGTGCCCCGCCTCGGCGAACGGGATCGTGGGCATCAAGCCGACCGTGGGGCTGGTCAGCCGCTCCCTGATCGTTCCCATCGCGGACGCGCAGGACACGGCCGGCCCGATGGCGCGCACCGTCCGCGACGCGGCGATCGTCCTCGGGGCGCTGACGGGCCAGGACCCGGACGACCCGAAGACCGCGGCCAGCCGGACCCACGGGCACAACGACTACACGCAGTTCCTGGACGCGGGCGGCCTGCGCGGCGCGCGCATCGGGGTCGTGCGCGATTTCCTCGGCGAGCACGAGAAGGTGGACGCGCTGATGGAGGACGCCATCCTGGCCTTGCGGGAGGGGGGCGCCGAGGTCATCGACCCGGTCGAGGTCCCGAACCGCCGGGAGGTGGGCCGGCACTCGTTCCAGGTGCTGCTCTACGAGTTCAAGGCGGGCGTGGACGCGTGGCTCCAGGCGATGGGGGACGCGGCTACCGTGCGCACGCTGGCGGACGTGATCGCCTGGAACGAGGCGAACGCCGCGACGTCCATGCCGTACTTCGGACAGGAGCTCCTGATCCAGGCGCAGGAAAAGGGCGGCCTGGACACCCAGGAGTACCTGGATGCGCTGGAGAGCGCGGCCCGGCTCTCGCGCGCCGAGGGCCTGGACGTCGTGCTGCGCGAGGAGCGCCTGGACGCGTTGATCGGCCCGACCGGCGGACCCGCCTGGGTGACCGACCTGGTCAACGGGGACAACTACTCGGTGAGCTCGTCGACCCCGGCCGCGGTTTCCGGCTACCCGAACGTCACCGTGCCGGCGGGGCGGGTGCAAGGGCTGCCGGTGGGCATCTCGTTCTTCGGCGCGCCCTGGAGCGAGCCGACCCTCCTGCGCATCGCCTACGCGTTCGAGCAGGCGACGAACCACCGGGCCAGGCCGGAGTTCCTGCGCTCGCTGTAAGCGGTCAACCGCCTATCAACTCACGGAGCCGGAAGCCATGAGCGATGCCGCATTCACTCCCGGCCGCGGCCGGGTCTTCGACTCGATCACCGACACGATCGGGGACACGCCGCTGATCCGGGCGCCGAAGTTGAGCGCCGGCCACGGCGCGCGGGCCGACGTCCTGCTGAAGCTCGAGTTCTTCAACCCGATCGCCAGCGTCAAGGACCGCATCGGCGTGTCGATGATCGACGCCCTGGAGCGCGACGGCCGCATCACCGCGGATTCCGTGATCGTAGAGCCCACGTCCGGCAACACCGGCATCGCGCTGGCGTTCGTGTGCGCCGCCCGCGGGTACCGCTGCGTGCTCACGATGCCCGAGACCATGTCCATCGAGCGCCGCAAGATGCTGGCGCTCCTTGGGGCGGAGCTGCACCTCACGCCCAAGGAGGAAGGCATAAACGGGGCGCTGCGGAAGGCCGACGAGCTGCTGCAGGAGATCCCCGGCGCGGTGATGCCGATGCAGTTCGATAACCCGGCGAACCCCGACATCCACCGCCGCACGACCGCGCTCGAGATCTGGAACGACACCGGCGGCAACGTGGACGTGCTCGTGTCGGGGGTCGGCACGGGCGGGACGCTGACGGGCTGCGCGCAGGTCCTGAAGGAGCGCAACCCCGCCTTCCGCACGGTGGCCGTGGAGCCGGCGACGTCGCCGGTGCTCTCCGGCGGCGAGCCCGGACCGGGCAACATGATCCAGGGCATCGGAGCGGGCTTCGTCCCGGCGATCCTGGACACCGACCTGATCGACGAGGTGCAGGTCGTGGGCAACGAGGAGGCGATCGAGATGACCCGCCGGGCGGCCCGCGAGGACGGCATCCCGATGGGGATCTCCGGCGGCGCGGCGCTCGTGGCCACCTACAGGGTCGCAGCGCGGCCGGAGCTGGAGGGCAGGACCGTCGTGACCATCATCCCGTCGTTCGCGGAGCGGTACATCTCGACGGCGCTGTTCGAGGGGGTCTGAGGGGCGTCCTCGCCGCCACGCCGTGGTGAACTCCCCCACCGGTTGAGGGGAATTCGTCGCTTGTAGCGCGGTTCCGCCCACGGCAGCTTTCGGCGACGCAGCGAGCTCGATCCCCGATGGGTCCGAGCCGCCGAGCCCACTTCGCCGAGTCCCCGATGCTGTCACGATCCGCCGCGTACGCCCTGCGGGCCGTCCTGGTGCTGGCCGAGGCTCGCGCCGGCGGCGCTCCGCCGGTGTCGGTGGCCACCCTCGCGGCCCGCCTGAAGGTCCCGCGCAACTATCTCTCCAAGGTCCTCCACCAGCTCGCAGGAACCGGCGTGGTGACCTCGAAACGCGGACCCGGAGGCGGCTTCGCGCTCTCGCTCCCGCCCTCGGAGCTCACCGTGGGGCAGGTGGTGGCGCTCTTCGAGTCCCTCGAGACGCGGGCGCTGTGCGTCCTGGGGCGAGGTCGCTGCAGTGAGGACGCGCCGTGCGAGGCGCACGCCCATTGGAGCCCGGTCTCGGACGCGACGAGACGCTTCTTCCAGCGGACGACGGTGGAGGCGCTGCTGGCCTCCGCGTAGTGGGATTCCCCTCATTCGCGTCGGCCCCAGCCCCACGCAGATTCCGCCACTTCCCCACAGTCCCGGCGCCGCGCTCGGCCAATCTTCATATCGCCATGAGGAATTTGCGTTTCACGCGCTGGCGAACCCGTTCCGAGGCTCGGCCGGCGCCGTTTCCTGGAGGAGCATCGATGCGTTGGACCGCTTTCACGATCGCCCCGCTGATCCTGCTGCTCGGGGCGTGCGGGGAAGGCGCCGACCAGCCCGCCGCAGGGGCCAGCGAGACGGAGGCCGAGACCGTTACCGCCGCCGAGGCCGAGGAGGACGCGGACGTGATCGAAGTCCGCATGATCACCGATGACAACGGCAACTACTACGAGCCGTCCGAGATCGAGGCGCACCGCGGGGACACGCTCCGCTTCGTGCTCGTCTCGGGCGTGCACAACGTCGCGTTCCCGGACTCGACCAACCCCGGGAAGCCGAACATGCCCGGCTCGGGACCGATGCTCCAGCTCCCCGGGCAGACCTACGACTTCGTCGTCGACTTCCCACCGGGCGAATACAACTTCCAGTGCGATCCCCACGCCGCGCTGGGCATGCTGGGCACACTGGAAGTGGAGGACGACTAAATGGAGGCCACGATGAGGAACCTGAAGCTCGTCGGGGCGGGCACCGCGGCGGCGCTGATCGCGTCCGCGTGCGGAGAGCGCGCCCCGAGCATTCCCGGCGATCAGACGATGGCGACCGCGGACGTGCAGAACGCCGCGCTGCGCACGTTCATAGCGCCGGGTGACGTGGACGAATACTACCTGTTCTATTCGGGCGGGCACTCCGGCCAGGTGTTCGTGGCCGGCGTGCCGTCCATGCGCCACATCGCGACGATTCCCGTCTTCACGCCGTATCCCGGGACGGGTTACGGCTTCGACGAGGAGTCCAAGGCGATGCTCGGCGACTTCACCTGGGGGGATGTCCATCACCCGGCGGCCTCCCAAACCGACGGCGACTACGACGGCCGCTGGCTGTTCGTGAACGACAACGCGAACAACCGCCTGGCGCGCATCGACCTGCGCGACTTCAAGACCAAGCAGATCCTCGGGCCGATCCCCAACACGATGGGCAACCACGGCTCGGCCATGGTGACGGACAACACCGAGTACGCGCTGGTGGCGACCCGCTTTTCCGTCCCCGTGCCGAACCGGTACGTGCCGGTCGAGGACTACGCGACCGACTTCAAGGGCGCGGTCACCGGCATCCGCATCGACCCCGAGGACGGCACCATGTCGGTCGGCTGGCAGATCCTCACGCCGCCGTTCAACTGGGACCTCGGCGCCACCGGCAGGGGGCCGTCGGACGGCTGGGCGTTCTGGTCGTCGTACAACGCGGAACGCGCCACGGGGAAGCTCGAGATCACCGCCTCCCAGCGGGACCGCGACTACATGGCGATTGTCAACTGGCGCCTCGCCGAACAGCTCACCGAGCAGGGCCGCGGACGTACGATCGCCGGCGTGCAGGTGCTCGACCCGGCTGAAAACCCCGGGGTGATGTTCCTGGTGCCCTGCGCCAAGAGCCCGCACGGGGCCGACGTCGACCCGAGCGGCGAATACGTGATGTGCTCGGGCAAGCTCTCCCCGACGGTCACCATCTACTCCTTCGAGCTCCTGCAACGCGCCATCGCGAACGAGGACTTCAGCGGGGAGGAGGACGGCATCCCGGTCCTCGACTATGACAACACCGTCGTCATGGAGGTCCCCGTCGGGCTCGGGCCGCTGCACACGCAGTTCGACGGGCGCGGCAACGCCTACACATCGCTGTTCGTGGAGTCGTCCGTCGCCAAGTGGAGGCTGCCGCCCTACGAGGAGGGCGTCGACCCCGCAACGATCGTGCTGGAGAAGATCCCGTCGCACTTCAACATCGGCCACCTGGTGACGAGCCACGGCGACACGCGCAATCCGCGCGGGGATTACCTGGTCGCCATGAACAAGCTCTCCAAGGGACGCCACCTGAGCGTCGGCCCCTCCATCCCCGAGAGCTCGCAGTTGATAGACATCTCCGGCGAGGGCATGGCGATGCTGTACGAGGCGTTCACAGAGCCGGAGCCGCACTTCGCGCAGCTCGTGCACGCGTCCGTGCTGAATCCGATCGAGTTCTACCCGCGCGAGGAGAACACGCACGATTTCGCCATCTGGGAACCCGGCGAGGCCAGCGTGGAGCGGAACGCGGCGCGGCGGACCGTCGAAGCGAAGGTGTACGCGATCCGCACGCACTTCGAGCCCGCGTTGATCCAGGTGCAGGAGGGCGACACCGTCGTCGTGCACGTGACCAACACGGAGCAGCAGCGGGATGAGATCCACGGGTTCGCGGTCGTCGGGCACAACGTCAACGTGGTCATCGATCCGGGGGAGACCAAGACACTGAAGTTCGTGGCGCGCCGCGGCGGCGTGTACCCGTTCTACTGCACGAACTTCTGCTCGGCGCTGCACCAGGAGATGCAGGGCTACTTCGAGGTCGTGCCCAGGGGGCAGGCGCTGACGATGTACGCGCCGGGCGGAGACGGGCCGATGCAGTGGGAGCGGCGCGATCCGGCTACGGCGCTCGCCGCGGCGGGAGCGACGCACGAGCACGCGCAGGGCGGGGAGGACTGAGGCGAGCGTGACCGCCTCGAGCGTGGCACGAACGCAAAGCGGCCCGGCCGGAGGCGCCCGGGCCGCCGCCCCGCGAGCCGAGGGACGCGGGTCCGGGAGCGGCGAGGCGGCGCCCGCGCGACGCGAAAGCGAGCCGGCGCGACGCGGGTGGTGGAGGAGCGGGTGGGGCCCGCTGACCCCCCGGGTGCGTTCGGCCCTGATGATCTTCGCCGCGGTGCTGACCGGGGCCGCGATCTTCCTGCCCCTGTGGGGCATGACGCTGGCCAGCATCCAGTATCCCGAGGGACTGCGCATGGTGGTCTACCCCACGCGCATCGTCGGCGACGTGCGGGAGATCAACATGCTGAACGGCTACATCGGGATGGCCAAGATCTCCCGGGAGTTCTTCGTCGAGCTCCGCGTCCTGCCGTACCTGCTCAGCGGCGTCGCGCTGCTGACCGTGGCGATGGCGTTCGTCCGGCGCGCGGCGCTGCGCGCGCTACCGCTCCTGGCTCTGGCCGGGATCGCGACCTACGGGCTGCGCAGCATGGCCACCCGGATGCACGAGTACGGGCACGAGCTGGACCCCATGGCGCCGATCGACATCGAGCCGTTCACCCCGCCGATGTTCGGGGAGAACCAGATCGCCCAGTTCGGCACCTACGCCTACTTCTCATGGGGCACCTTCCTGCCGCTCATCGCGGGCCTCCTTATCGCGGTCGTGGTCTGGGCCGACATCCGGGAGGCGCGGGCGAGCCGGCGGGGCGAGGGCGGCCCCTAGCGACGACACAGGAGACGACCGATGCTTTTGCGATACGTCATGGCCACGCTGCTGCTCGCCGCGGCTGCCGGTTGCGCCCCGGAGTCGGACGCGGCGGAGGAGTCCGCGGCGCCCGCGGCGCGTAAGGCGTCCGCCGAGGCGCCGGCCGGGCCATCGCCCGCGGACGTGGACTACCGCGAGATCACCGAGTCCTGGGGCGACGACCTGCACGCCTCGTGCGGGCCGGCCCTGGAGGAGGCGCTGGGCACGCGCGACCTGGTGGACGGGGTGCTCGGCGGGCTGGATGACCCCGAAGGCAGGGCGGCAGCCGAAATCGAGGACGCCACGCACTGGATGGAGCGCGGCAACACCACTCTGGCCGGAGTCCGGCCCGCGCTGGAGCAGGGCAATTGCGACGCCGAGATCCAAGTGGCCCTCGAGGAGACCTGGCAGTTCTACGTGAAGGCCGGCACCTCGGCGGTGCAGGCGAGCCAGATCGCCGGCGGCTGAGCGAGACCGTGGCCGGCCCCGTCCGTAAGAAGAGGCGCGGCCTCCCGCCGGCGGTCGCGGCCCTGGCCGCGCTCGCGACTCCCGCCGCCGCGGCCGCCCAGCACGCGCACCTCGAGCCCATCCCGGCGCCGTCCGCGGCGGCGGACGCGGCCGTTCCCCGCGCGGCCCGCGCCGAAAGGCCCGACCGAGCGCCGCGCGCCATCGAGGTGACCGCGGGCGGCGACCTCGCGGCGGCCATCGCGGGCGCCTCGGCGGGCGACACGATCCGCGTGGCCGGGACGCACCATGGTGACCTCCGGATCGAGGCGCAGCTGGTGCTCGTGGGCGTGGGGCCGGACGCGCGCGTGATCGGGTCGGGGCGCGGCACGGTAGTGATCGTGGACGCGGACTCGGTGGAGGTGCGCGGCCTGGCCGTCGTGGGAAGCGGGACGTCGCTCGAGCGGGATGACGCGGCCATCAAGCTGCTGCGTTGCTCGGGCTGCCGCGTCGTCGACAACCGGATCGATGGCTCGCTCCACGGCATCTACCTGCTGGAGAGCGGCGGGGCGCGGATCGAGGGCAACCGGATCCACGGGCTGGCGGAGCTGGACGAGTCGCGCCGCGGCAACGGCATCCACCTCTACGCCTCCTCCGGCAACCGCGTCGAGCGCAACCGGGTGCGGCGCGCCCGCGACGGCATCTACTTCTCGTTCGCGCACGACAACGACGTCGCCGGCAACGACATCGCGGACCTGCGCTACGGCCTCCACTACATGTACTCGAACGACAATCGCTTCCGCGGCAACCGCTTCGAGCACAACGCGGCGGGGGCCGCGATCATGTTCTCCAGGCGCATCGAGTTCCGCGACAACGTGTTCGCGCACCATACGGGCGCACGCGCGTACGGCATCCTGCTGCAGACCGCCGAGCGGGTACTGGCCGAGGAGAACCGCATCGAGGGCAACGTCGTCGGCCTGTTCATGGACAACGCCGTGGCCGGCGAGTTCCGCCGCAACGCCATCGCGGGCAACGGCGTGGGCATCGACATGATGTCCAGCGCCGAGGGCAACCGCTTCACCGAAAACGCGATCGTGGGCAACCGGGTAGCGGTCCGGCGCCAGGGGGAGAGCGGGGTCAACGACTGGTCGGTCGACGGGCGCGGCAACTTCTGGGGCGATCCGGCGGTGTACGACCTGGACGGCGACGGCGTCGGCGAGCGCCCCTACGAGGCCGGCGACCCGTTCGTGACCCTGGCCGCGGGCAAGCCCGCGCTGGCGCTCTTCCAGGGCACGCCCGCCGCGCGCGCGCTCGCATGGGCCGAGCGCGCCTTTCCCGTGTTCGACCTGCCGCACGTGCGCGACCCCCATCCGCTCGCGTCGCTCCCCGATGGGGTGCCGCTCTCGAGGGCGAGCCCGATGACCGAGGCCGGGGTGGAGCTGCCCGCGCTGGCGCTCGCGGCGCTGCTGCTCGCGCTGGTCCCGGTCCTGTTCGCGCGCATCCGCCGGCTCGGCGCGGAGGAGGCATCCCGGTGATCCGCTACGCACGCTTCGGAAAGCGCTACGGGCGGGTCGACGCCGTCCGGGACCTCGATCTGGACGTCCGGGAGGGCGAGATCCTGGCGCTCATCGGACCCAACGGATCGGGCAAGACCACCTGCCTCAAGGCCGCGCTCGGGCTCGTGCGGCCGACGACCGGGACGGTGACGGTCGCGGGTCTGGACCCTTTCCGCCGGCCGGACGCGCGGTCGCGCCTCGGGTACCTGCCCCAGCGTCTGGGCTTCCCGGAGGCCGCGAGCGCGCTCGAGGTGGTGCGCTTCCACGCCACCCTGCGGAGGGCGCCCGCCGGCGCCGCCGAGGAGCTGCTCGAGCGGTTTGGGCTGTCCGCCGCGGCCGGACGGCGCACCGACACCTTCAGCGGCGGCATGCGGCAGCGCCTGGGCCTCGCGGTGGCGCTGCTGGACGATCCCGCCGCGCTCGTCCTGGACGAGCCCAGCGCAGCGCTGGACCCGAGCGCCTCGCTCGCCGTCAGGGACGTCCTGCGGGACCTGGGCGGCGAGGGCCGCACGATCGTGTTCGCGTCCCACGACCTCGCCGAGGTGGGCGCGCTCGCCGACCGCGTGGCGGTGTTCGTCGACGGCGAGCTGCGCGCGCTCGGGGCGCCGCGGGAGCTGGCCGCCGGCCTGGAGCTCCCGAGCCGGCTCCGGCTGGGCGTCTCCGGCGTGGCCGCCGCGGCGGCAGAGGCGGCCCGGCGGGCGGGCGCCGCCAGCGTGACCGTCACCAGCGGGGTGCTCTCGTGCGAGATCCCGCCCGGCGGGGAGGCCGGCGTGGTCGAGGCGCTGGGAGCGCTGGGGGCGCCCTTCGAGGAGCTGAGCGTCGTGGAGCCGGGGGTGGAGGACGTGTACCGGGCCGTGCTGCGGCCGGCGCCCCGGCTGGTGGCGTGATGGCCTCGCGCGCGGTGTACGCGGTCGCCCGGCGGGAGCTGCGCTCGGCGCTGCGCGGCCGGCTCATCGCCTCCTTCGGGGCGCTGTTCGCGCTGCTCGCCGTCGGGATCGCGCTGGCGGGCCTCGGGGGCAGCGGCCTCGTACTGGTCCAGGACTTCACGCGTACCGCGGCCTCGCTGCTGAACCTGTCGCTCTACGCGTTCCCGCTCCTCGGCCTGATCCTCGGCGCGGCCGCGTTCTCGGGAGCCGGCGGCGACCTGGAGCTGCTGGTCGCCCAGCCGATCCGCCGCTCGACCGTCCTGGCCGGACGGCTGCTGGGCCTTTTGGCCGCCATCTCGGCGGTGGCCGTGGTCGGGTTCGGGGCCGCCGGCGTCCTGGTCGCGGTGCGGGTCGGAACGGCCGGGCTCGGGGGCTACGCGTTCGTGGCCGGCGCCAGCTTGCTGGCCGGGGCGATCGGCCTGGGGCTGGGCGCCCTGCTCGGCATGGTCCTGCGCGGCGGCTCGGCCGCGGTCGGCTGGGCGCTGGCGGTGTGGCTGTTCTTCGCGGTGCTGTTCGACCTCGCGCTGATCGGCGCGCTGCAGGTCGTGGGAGACGCCAGGCCCGGCCTGGGGGTCGCCGCGGCGCTGGCGCTGAACCCCATCGACGCGCTGCGGACGCTGGCGCTCGTGCGGCTGGACGCGGAGCTCCTCCTGGGACCGGGCGGGGCGACGCTGTTCGGGGTGTACGGCCGGGGCGCGGGCTTCCTGGTCCTGTCGGCGGCCACGCTGCTCTGGCTGGTGGGGCCCGGCGCGCTCGCCGGGGCGCTATTCTCCCGGCGCGACCTCTAGGAGCCCGTCCTAGCCGGCCCTACTCCACCGCCGGCAGCGTGAACCGGACGGTCGCTCCGGCGCCCGCCGGGCTGTCCACCTCGATCTCGCCTCCGTGCGCGCGCACCAGCCCGCGCGCGATCGCGAGCCCAAGGCCCGCGCCGCCCGCGCGCTCTTCGGGGCCGCGCCAGAACGGCTCGAAGAGGCGCGGCAGGTCCTCCCCTCTGATCCCGGGCCCCTCGTCGCTGACGCTGAACAGCGCGTGCCCGGCGGTCGGCGATTCGCCGGCGATGCGCAGCCGCACCCGGCCTCCGTCCGGCGAGTACTTCACGGCGTTCCCGAGCACGTTGCACAGGATCTGGACGACGCGGTCGGCGTCGGCGTGGATCCGCTCCGGCGCGGCGTCCGTCTCGACCGTGATCTCGACGCCGCGCTCGGCGGCGGAGGGATCGACCATCTCGCGGGCGCGGCGGACCACGTCCGACACCTCGGTCGGCTCGGGCCGCACGGACAGCGACCCCCGCCCCAGGCGTTCGGCGTCGAGCAGGTCGGAGACGAGCCGGCCCACCTGGCGCGCGGCGTTGCGGATGTTGGCGGCCAGGTCCGCGCCGGCTCCCTCCCCCAGGCGCTTCTCCAGCGCCTTGCCCGTGACCAGGATGGCCGAGATCGCGGTGCCGACGTCGTGGGAGACGATGCTCATGATCTCGTCCCGGCCGAGCACCGCGCGGCGGGCGGACTGGTAGAGGCGCGCGTTGTCGATCGCCATGGCGGCCCTGCTCGCCAGCTCCTGCGCCGCGAACACGGCCTCGCCGTCGAACGACGCGCCCTCGGCGGCGCCCACGACGAGCGCGCCGGCGAGGGCGTCGCGCGCCAGCAGGGGCGCGACGATCACCGAGCGCGGGGCCGCCGCGCCGAGGCCGGAGCCGGCGTCCGCGACGAGCGTGCGGGGAACGGCGTCGAGCAGCCGGGCGGTGCCGCCGGCGCCGAGCCCGAGGCCGTCGGCCACCGACGCCGTGACGTGGCGCGCCAGGCCCGCGAGGAGACCCCCCTTCCCCGACTGCGCGTGCTCGCGCGCCACCAGCCGCAGCACCGTCGTGTCGGGGTCGAGCAGGTAGATCGCGCTCCACGCGGCGATCCCGCTCACCGCCAGGCGCGCGGCGTTCCCGCAGGTCTCATCGACCTCCAGGGACGAGCCGAGCACCACGCCCGTGCGCGCCAGGAACTGCTGGTCCCGCTCCGCGCGGGCGCGCTCGGAGGTGTCGCGGAGCGCCACCGCCAGGACCAGCCCGCCGTCGTGCTCCACCTTGGCGATGGACGCCTCCGCCGGGAACTCCTCGCCGTTCTTCCTCAGACCGGATATGGCGCTGCGCTGGCCCATCAGCCGGGCGCGCTCGGGCGCCCGCGCGAACGCGGCCACGTGCGCGGCGTGCGCGGCGCGCAAGGACGGCGGGAGCAGCACCGCCAGATCGCCTCCGATGACCTCCTCGAACGTCCAGCCGAAGATCCGCTCGGCGCCGTGATTGAAGAAGACGATGCGCTGCTCGGAGTCCACGCACACGATCGCGTCCGACGAGATCTCCGCGATCTCGCCCAACACGGAGCGCGGCACCGGGGCGGGAGTGGGGCGGTTCACGCGCGGAATCTAGGGCGGCCGCGCGGAATTCGCCGCCCCGACCGCCCACCCAGTCAGGCGCTCAGCAGCCCTGTCCGCAGCGCGAACCGGACCAGCTCGGAGCGGTGGTGCAGCTCCAGCTTGTCCATGATCCGCGACCGGTAGGTGTCCACGGTCTTGGGCGAGATGAACAGTTTCTTGCCGATCTCCGTGGAGCTGAATCCCTCGGCGGTCATGGCCAGGACCTGGCGCTCTCGCTCGGTCAGCCGCTCGAGAGGATCGTCCTTCGGCTTCTCCTGCTGGACGCGGAATCCGTTCAGCAGGAGCTTGGCCGCCGCCGGGTACAGGAAGACCTGGTCCGCCGCGACCGTTCGGATCGCGCGGATGAGGTCCTCGTCGGCGCTCGTCTTGCGGACGAATCCGCTGCCCCCCGCCTCCAGCACGGCCAGCAGGTGCTCCTCCTCGCCGTGCATCGTCAGCACGAGCACGTGCGGAGGGTCGGCCGTCTCCATGATCCGCCTCGTCGCCTCCACGCCCCCCATCCCCGGCATCGATATGTCCATCACGACGACATCGGGCTTGACGTGCGGGAGAAGATCGATCGCCTCTTCTCCCGATCCCGCCTCGCCCACGACGCGCAGGTCCGCTTCGGCATCGAGCAGCGCGTGGAGGCCGGCCCGCAGGATCGCGTGGTCGTCCACGAGCAGCACGCGTAGCTCGTCAGTCATCAGGTCTCGCCTCCATGTTGGGGACCGTAACCGTCACGCGGGTGCCGCGCCCGGGGGCGCTGTCTACGGCGAAGCTCCCTCCCAGCGCGCGCACCCGCTCGCACAGCCACAGCAGCCCGAGGCCGCGCACGCGTCCCGGGTCGTGATCGAAGCCGACGCCATCGTCGGCCACCTCGAGGACCAGGTCCCGCCCGCGCTCCGAGACCGTGATGGCCACGGCGCTCGCCTGCGCGTGCCGAACCGCGTTCTCCAGCGCCTCCTCGCCGGCGCGGAAGAGGGTGAGCTCGGCGCGCGGCGGGATCGGGGGCAGATCGGCGACGTCGACCTTCACCGGGAGCGCGGTGTCGTACCCCACCCTGCGCGCGAGCGAGGTCAGCGCGCCCTTGAGGCCGAGCACGTCCAGCCCCGGCGGCCGCAACCCATCCGCCAGGTCGCGCGAGCCGGCGATCGCCTCCGTGAGGCTCTCGCGGACGCGCGCCAGCTCGGCGTCCCGCTCCGCCCGGTCGGCGAGCGTGACCGCGCGCCGGAGACCCAGGAGCGCCGCGGCGAGCGCCTGGGCGGTGTCCTCCCGGAGCCGCTCGGCGAGCCGCCTGCGCTCGTCCTCGGAGGACTCCGTCACGCGCATCGCGATCCGGCGCAGCCCCCCCTCCAGCACCTCCACGCGGTTCAGCATGCGGTTGAAGGTTTCCACCAGCCGCTGGAACGTCGCGTCGGCGAGCGGCGAGGACGGCGCCCTCGCCGTCAGGTCGCCCGCGGCGACGCGCTCGGCGGCCTCCTCCAAGCTGCGCAGCGGGCGCAGCGCGGTCCCGACGATCACCGCGTTGATCGGGATGCTGAGGGCCGCGCCGAGCGCCACCACGATCAGCGCGCGCGCGGCCGACGCGGGCTCCTCCGCCCCGGCCAGGGCCCCGGCCAGCGCCGCGGCGGCGATCAGCGCGCCGTTCGCGATCAGGATCTTCCAGCGCAGATCCAGCGCGAGAGCCCGACCCGCGACGCCGGCGCGCATCAGTAGAACCGGAACCCCGGCGACGTCATGTTCGGCGGCAGGTAGCCGAGGAAGAACGGCGCGTAGGCGATCACGATCAGCACCACCGCGACCACCATCCACAGGCCGATCCGGTCCAGCCGCCGCTCCCACGGCCCGGTCCCCGGCGCGGTCAGCGTCTCCGATACCGGGATGTCCTTCGGCCCCCCGCCCTTCCTGCCGCTCAGCGCGGTGGCCACGATCACCGCGAAGAACATCGCCGCCGAGATGGTCATCAGCGTGCCGCCGATGCCGGTCAGTGCGCCCGCCAGCCCCCAGCCCTCCCCGGTGTAGGGCGCCTCGGCGATGAAGGTGCGGCGCGGCATCCCCGCCAGCCCGCCGGAGATCATGCCGCGCGCGAAGATCAGCACTCCGATCGTGTAAATCCACGACTGCGCCACCGCGATCCTCCGCCAGCGCAGCTCGCGCTTCGTCAGGTACGGGATCAGCCAGTACGCGATCCCCATGAAGGTCAGCGCCACCGCGCTGCCCACCGTCATGTGGAAGTGCCCGGGGACCCAGGCGGTGTTGTGGACCACCTGGTTCACCGTGAAGCTGGCGTTGATCAGCCCCGTTATGCCGCCGAAGACGAAGGTGAACATCGCCAGCACCTGCGCGGCGACGGACGGGTCGCTCCACGGCAGCTTGCGGATCCAGCCCAGCAGGCCGGTCCCCCCGCGCATGCGGCCGCCGATCTCGAGCGCCGCGACCACGCTGAACGCGGTCGCGAGGCTCGGATAGAAGACGCCGAACGTGAGCACGGCGTGCGCGGCCTTGATCTTGGTGTCGATCCCGGGGTCGGTGTACTGGTGGTGGAACCCGGTCGGGATCGACAGCAGCAGGAACAGGATGAACACCACCCGCGTGAGCCCGTCGCTGATCAGCTTGCCGTCCACCTGCCTGGGGATCAGCGCGTACCAGGAGACGTACGCCGGCAGCAGCCAGGCGTAGACGATCGCGTGCCCCGTAAGCCAGAACAGCGTGCGGTTCAGCAGCGGGTCCACGCGCTCGATCAGGCCGAGCGACCACGGCAGCAGGAAGCCGATGAAGGACACCGCCACGCCGATCGAGGCGAGCACCCACATCGCGTAGGACGTCACGCTGATGAACGCGAGCAGCGGGATGCGCTCGCCCGGGTGCTCCTTCCGCCAGCCCGCCAGCGCCACGAACATGTTCGCCGCCGCCAGGTACGTGCTGACCACCAGGAGGACCAGCCCCAGGTAGTAGGTCCAGTGCGCCTGGAGCGGCGCGTAGGACGTGTACAGCACCGACGCCTGGTTGGTCGTCACCGCGTAGATGACGAGCACGTTCGCGGCGACCAGCGTCCACAGGCTCGCGTGCAGCAGGCCGTCGTGGAGGCGCCTGCCGAGAGCGCGCGCGGTGAGCAGCGGCAGGAACCCGTTGGAGAAGGCGAACGTCATGAAGAGCGCGTTCGCGACGCCGTGCGCGGTCAGCCCCTGGTAGTAGCTCCGCAGCGCCGGGAAGTACTGCAGGATGTCGATGCCGGCGTAGGAGAGCGCCTGCGCGAGTCCGTGCGCCACGCCCGCGCCGAGCGCGAAGTAGCCGATGTAGATGGTCCACCGCAGCAGGCGCCCCTGCCCCTCCGGCAGCTCCCAGCCGGACGCGTCCTGGACGACCGCGGTGCTCACTCGACCACCACCCTTCCGTACATGGCGTGGTGGAGGAGTCCGCAGTACTCGTGGCAGACCATCAGGTACTCGCCGGGTTCCTCGAAGGTGTAGCTGTTCCGCGAGACCTGACCCGGGATGAGCATCATGTTCACCCGGCTGTCCTCCACGTGCAGCCCGTGGATCACGTCGGAGGAGGTGGCCAGGAAGGTGACCTCCGCGCCCGCGGGAACGCGGATCTCCGACGGCTGGAACTGCCACGCCGAGGCGAGCATGACGACCTCGTACCGATCCGGGCCGAGCTGCCGGACGCCGGGAGCGTCGAAGGGCGGCGTGTTCCGGACCGTGGTCGGATCGACGCGACTGACGTCATCGGGCAGGTGGATGCCGAGCGCGACGGAGGCGTAGATCAGCGCCCCGCCGAAGGCCACGAGCATGACCGCGCCCACGATCAGGAACGCACGTTCGTAGCTGTGGACCTTCACGCCTCACCTCCCCAGGAGGAGCAGGTACATGATCCCCCACAGGCCGGCGAGCGCCATGAGGAACAGGAGCATGATGAACACCGTTCCGGTGACGACCGGCTCGGCGTGCGGCGGCAGGGGATCCGGCGCGTACTCGTCCCGGTCGTCGTCGCGCGGGGAATCGTCCGTCAAGGTGCCTCCGAGGTGGGGGGTGGCGGGCCGGCGCCGGTGACGCCGGGCGCGTCGTGCTCCTCCCCCATCACGCGCATCACCGAGCGTCCGAGCACGAGGAGCAGCAAGGCGAACAAGGACGCGGCCACGAGCGTGGAGAGGACCGCGATGTCGGCGACGTTGCCGGTCAGCAGGTCGTTCACGGCGTCCCAGATCAGGTAGACCAGCGGCGCCCCCGCCAGGACGGCGACCGCCATGGCGGCGACCAACACGGTGCCCGCGGGGGTCGAGGATTCGCGTGATTCCATGGTGTCGCGGTTCGGTTGCGCGTGCGGGCGCCCGGGAGCGCCCGGTCTACGGCTGCAAGTTGTGTCGAAAGGGGGAGGATGGGCTGTGGGGGGGCGCCGGAAAGGTGTGGGGAGATTCCCTACGGGGAGGGCTCGCCCCGGCACCCGGCGCGACGGCCCGGCACCCGCGTCCTACCCCGACGCCGCCCTTCCCTCCGCCCGCTGGATCGGAATGCGGAAGATCACGGTCCGGTGGGGCGTCGGGTCGTCCGACGTGAACGCCTCGGGGATCAGCTCGCGCAGCACCTCCACGGCTCGCTGCCAAAGGACCTGCTGGGTGCCCGGCTGGTCGCGCGGGATCCTGTGGAAGCCGCCGTGGATCACGACGCTGCGCCAGTCGAACAGCGCGTCCACCTCGTCCACCTCGACCGCGACCCAGTAGTCCTGCGCCAGGGCGCTCAGCTTGGTGCCCGGCGCGGTGCGGCCGTAGAGCGTGTCGTCCGCGTACACGTAGTGGATCGGTTCGATGTCCACCTTGCCGTCCAGCAGGTAGGCCAGGCGGGCGACGTTGTTGCGGGCGAGGATGGCCGCGATTTCGTCGGGGTCCAGCGTGCGGAACGTCGGGGGCGAGGTCACGGCGACCCGGCCCCCAGGACCTCGGGGCGCAGGTCCTCGGTCACGTAGGCGGCCACCGCGTCGATTTCGCGCGGCGTGATCCCCGCGACGCCCCACGTGGGCATGCCGGCCTCGTGCCCGATGAAGATGCGGCGGCGCACCGCGGCGGGGTCGCCTGCGTACTCCCAGTCGGGCTTCACCAGCGAGGGCACGTCGAGCCCGTGCTCGCGCGCGTATTCGGTGTCGCCCTCGCCGAGCGTGCCGTGGCAGCGCCGGCACTCGGCGGCGTACACGGCGTTGCCCTGCTGGATGCGCAGCTCCGGATCCGCCCACGCGATGGTGTCGAACATCGCCGGGTCGAAGATCGCCTCCGCTTCCTCCACGCGCTCCGCCCTGGAGGGGGTCTCGATCTCGTGCTCCTGGCACGCGCCGAGCGTCGCCGCGACGATCGCGGCCGTCGCGAGGCGAAGCGGCAGGCCCGCGGATCCGCGCCTTCCCGTGTCGCGGCCTCGGGTCACGTGCCGTCCTCCTCGCCGCGGATGAGGCTCGCGCCGGGCGCGAGGTCCTGCGCCCGGGTCAGCGCCTCCTCCGCCGCTTCCGCGTTCCCCAGCGCCAGCTCCGCCATGAACACGCCGAACCACGCCGGGGTCGCGGTGGAGTCGACCGCGATGGCCGCGCGGTACTCGTCGCGGGCGCGCTCGAAGTCGTGGGCGCGGTAGGCGGCGTTCCCGCTGTCCAGGTGCGCGACCAGCTCCTCCGGCATCTCGGCGCGGGTGCGCTGCGCGGCGTCGGGGTCGATGCTCCGCGTGGGCTGGTCATCGGGCAGGCAGGCCGCGGCGAAGGCCGCAGCGAGCAGGCCCAGGGCGGCGAGTCGCGCCGCGTGCTCCCTCATCGGTCTCCTCCCACCGGATTCAGGAAGTGACATTCCAGGCAGATCCGGCCGTTGCGCGACGCCGCGCGCTCGGCGTCGAACCCCTCGCGGTGGGGGTTGACCCCGAACGCTCCGAAGTCGGAGTGGCACCGCACGCAGTCCTTCTGCGCGTGGCAGCCGGCGCAGCTCTCCAGCGACTGGCGCGCGGCCTGCCCGTGCCGCAGCAGCCACAGCGGCTCCGCATCGTGAAACTCGAGCCCCGGCCGCCCCTGCGCCACCATCCCGGCCTGCGCGTGGCAGTCGCGGCAGAAGCGGGCGGCGTCGTGGCAGGTCTGGCACTCGAGGCGCGCGGTGTAGGCGTCGAACGCGTGCCTGGCGGCGAAGTTGGGCTCGTGGAACTCGGGGTCGGCGGGCGCGTTGTGGCAGTCCTCGCACGACACCCGCGTGTGGCACCCCGCGCACGACGCCGGGTCAGCAGCCGCGTCGATCCCGTGCTGCGTCGTGAACGACGGGTCGTAGTGGGGGTCGGGGGCCGTCCGCCGGACCGCCGCCCCGGGCGCGGTGGCCGTCGGCGCCGACGCCAGCGCGAGCACCGGGGGCGGCGGCGGACCCGCGTGGCACGTCGTGCAGCTCTGCCGCGTGTGGCACGCCCCGCATTCGGCGCCCGACGCCGCGGCGCCGTGCGCCCGCAGCCAGTCGGCGTCGTCGTGACTGGCGGGCTCCGGGTACTCGGCGGGCTCTGCCGGGAGCGGCGCGGTCGGCGCCGAGGGCACGGCGGCGATGACGCCGCCGGGGTCGAGCGAGACGTGGCAGCTCACGCAC
This sequence comes from Longimicrobiales bacterium, assembly GCA_035513295.1. Taxonomy (GTDB): domain Bacteria; phylum Gemmatimonadota; class Gemmatimonadetes; order Longimicrobiales; family RSA9; genus DATHRK01. Next base: position 34,820 of record DATKCH010000053.1, on the reverse strand, counting down.
CGCTCGCGGGTGTGGCAGGTCGCGCACGCGGCCGGCGACGCCTCGGCGGCGGCGCCGTGCGTCGAGGCCAGGAAGTCCGGGGACTCGTGGCTCGCGGGCACCGGGAAGCCCAGGGCGCGCGCCAGCGGCGCCTCGGGCGCGGCGAGCGGGCGATGGCAGACCGCGCACTCGGCGTCCGCGAAGTGGCTGGGCGCCTCGTGGGCGTGGCAGTCGAGGCACGTCTCCGCCTCGGCCGCGCGCACCTCCATCCGCGGGGCGCCCGGCTCTCCGTGGCAGTCGGCGCAGGCGAGCGCGTCGGCCTGGGCCTCGGCGGCGTGCTCCGCGTGGTCGAACGTCAGGAGCGTGGGCTCCGGCGGCGACGGCGCCCAGTCGACCGGCTCCAGCTCCTCCCCGTCGTGGCAGCGCGCGCACAGCGCGGGTTCGGGCATCGCGGTCGCGGAGTCGCCGCTCTCGACGCCCGCGTGGCAGCCGGAGCAGACCGGGAACAGACCGGCGTGCTCGTCGTGGGGGAACCCGTCCGCCCGCGCCTGGGCGCCGGCCCGGATGGCGATCACGCTCGCGCCGATCGCGACCGCCAGCGCGACGGCCGCGGGCAGCGCGCGAGCGAGCGCCCGGATGCGCCCGCCCGCCGCGTGGGCCAGCGCCCCCGTCCGGCGCCTCTTCGCCCCGCTCACCCCTCCCCCTCGCGCTCGAGCGGGGCCGGCGGCCGGGTCGCGGGTCCGAGGCCGGTCAGGGGCGCGCCCGGATCCCGTCCGAAGCGCACGCGCAGGGCGCTCCAGCCGCGCAGCTGCGTCCAGTCGAACGCCCCCGGTCGGTCCTCGAAGGTCTGCCGGTACGCGTCCAGCCCGCCGCGGAGCTCGGTCGTCCCGGTGACGTCCCAGACGAGGTCGGCGCCCCCCGACCACACGACCCCCTCCCCGACGCGGAACTCGCGGATCTGCTGGAAGGCCGCCGCGCGGAGTCCGACCTCCAGCGCATCGCGCGGGCGCCACGCGACGCGCGCGCTGCCCGCGGAGCGGAAGGCGCCCACGCCGTTCTCCCACGCGTAGGACGCGCGCGCGCTCCAGCCCCGGCCCCACGACGACGCGCCGCTCACCGAGAGACGGAGCGCGTCCTCCTCGAGCGGGTCGAAGATCAGCGGCGCTTCGGCGTCCTCGTACCGCCGGTAGGCCGCGGAGGCCGCGAGGACGGTGGAGGCGCGCGCGGCCCAGCTCGCCGCGAGCTCGCCCTCGGTGTAGGCGACCGGCGAGAAGAAGCCCCAGATGGTCCAGAGCTCGAAGTACGGCACGTAGCGGCGCCCGGTCGCGACGACCCGCACGTCGGCTTCCGGGATGGAGCGCGCCAGCGACAGGGACGCCTTGCCCACGCGGCCGAAAGCGAAGTCGTAGTCCAGCGCGCCCGTGACGCGGAGGTCCCCCGGCACGTGGGCGCGCGCGTCGAGGCTCGCGCGCTCCGAGAGGAGCGCGGAGCGGTCCGACAGGATCTCCCTCTGGTAGCGAGCGGTGACGGCGGCGGCCGGTCCGGCCCCGGCGCCCAGGCTCGCGCCGACGAGCCAGGCCTCGTGACCGGGAGCGAACTCCTCCACGCCCGCCAGGATCTCGTCGCGCGGCTCCTCGAGCCCGCGCGCCAGCGAGCGCCCGCCGTAGGCGCTGGCGGTCAACCGGCGCACGGGATCGACCCGGACCTCGACGCCGTCGTAGCCCGACGACCCCAGGCCGCCCAGCGCCCGCAGGCGTCCGGCTCGCGCGCGCACCGGCCCCCGGCCCAGCTCCAGGTAGGCGAGGATCGCGTCGAAGTGGTCGCCCGTGCGCGGCAGCGCGAAGCCCCCGGCGGCGTCCCACCGACCGCGCAGCAGTCCGGTGGCGCTCAGGCCGCGCACGCCGAGGTCCCAGGCGGTGAACGAGAGGTCGTGCGTCACGCCGACGGCGTCCGCGCGGTCCCCCTGGTTCAGCACCGTGCAGGGACCCAGCGGGACGCAGTCGACCGGACGGCCCTCGAACTCCAGCCGCCCGCCCGCGCCGGTGGTCAGGCCGTCCCTCGGAACGGTGTCGCGGACCAGCGGGCGGACCTGCCAGAGACGCACTGTGGAGGTCACGTGCCCGCGCACCTGCTGGGCCGCGGCGGTGCCGGGGAGCGCGGCAAGGGTCGCTAGGTGGGCGACGACCAGGGCGCCGCGGGGCGTCATCGCGAGAGGGGCCGGGGTCGCGACCGGGCCGGCAGCAGCGCGGCGTGTTGCCCGTCCCCGAGCGCATGACACTCGCCGCAGCGCTGGCCGGGCTCGTGGTCCTCGAGGCCCTGGTGGCAGGCCAGGCACGCCGTCCGCGTCCTGGGCGGCGTCGCGCCGAAGAGCTCCGAGGCGTGGCAGCCCGATCCGCTGCACGTGAGATGCACTACCTCGACCGGGTGCGCCGACTCCGGCGCCTCCACGTGGCATGCCGAGCAGCGGGTGTCGGGTTCGTGGTGCTCCGCGTGGCAGTCGGCGCAGTCCGCTGCGGCCGCGGAGCGAGCGGGTCCTCCGGCGTGGCACGCCCCGCACTGCTCGCCCTCGTGCCGCACGTGGTCGAACTCCAGGGTGCGCGGCGACGCCGCCCCCGAGGCGATCGGCATCGGCAGGACGCGCGTCAGCTCCGTGCCGCCGCGCAGCCGGACCGCAGGGTGGCACGCCAGGCAGTCGGTCGCCACCGGCTCGGCGTGGTGGCACGAGCGGCAGTCGGCGAGCGCGCGCACCGTGACCGCGCCGTGGGTCTCCTCGCTGGAGTGACACTCGGTGCAGCTCAGCCGCGCGTGCTGGCCGTGCGAGAAGTCGTCGGGACCGGTCGCGCGCTCCTGCGCCGCCGCCGCGCCGGTCGCGCGCTCCTGCGCGTTCGCGGGCGCCGGCCCGAGTGCGCGCAGCAGCCGGCCGAGCAGCGCGACCGGTCGCGCCTCGCGCTGCGAGCTCGGTGTCGGCGGCGGCACCGCGCGGGCGTCCGGGTTCACGTGGCAGGCCACGCACTCCGGCTCGACCAGCTCGGAGTCGTGCGCGGCGTGGCAGAGCGTGCACGTCTCCAGGGCGCCCTCCGGCAGCCCGCGGTGCATCGGCGTGAGCTCCTCGGACGCCGCGTGGCATCCCGCCGCGCCGCAGGACTCGACCGCGGCCGCCGGCGTGGTCTGCTCGTGCGGGTTGTGACAGACCCCGCACGCGCCGCCGTGGGGCTCGGAGGGGGGCATCTCTCCCACCAGGCGCCGCATCGCGTGACAGCTCAGGCACTCGGCCCCGCCCGGCCGCAGCTCGGGCTCGGGGGCGTCGGCGACGGCGACGGCGGGCCGGTTGAACTCGTGGCAGGCCGCGCAGTGGATCGTCAGGTCGCCCATCCGGCCCAGCCGGACGCGCGTGTCCTCGTGGCAGCCCGACTGTCCGCAGGTCTGGTCGGTGGCCGCGAACTCGTGCACCGAGCTGGAGTGGCAGCCGACGCACTGGAGGCCGGTCAGGACGCTGTCGTCGGACTCGAAGTGCACCCGGTGGCCGGCGGACGCGGCGATCTGCCGCCAGGCGTCCGGATCTCCCTCGACGTGGCAGGCCTCGCACCTATCGTTGGGCACCTCGGCGTGCGCCGCCAGGCTGTCGGGATTCGCGAGAACCTGCGTGAGCGCCATCTGGGAGCGCGCCGTGAACGTCGGCTTGTGGCAGGCCTTGCAGCCGAGGCCCCTGTGTGCGCTCCGGGCGAACTGCTCGTAGGGCTCGACCATGAGGTGGCACGACAGGCAGAAGTCGTTGTCGTGCTCGACGTAGTCCCAGGTCCGATAGCCGAAGACGGCCGCGGCGATCGCAACGATCACCACGGCCGTCCCCAGCGTCAGCGCCGCCCAGCGCGGGAGCCGGGCGAGCCGCGACGCGAGTCCGCGCGTCCGCGCGAAAGCCACCCTGCCGGCGTCCCGTTACTCGCCGGCGCCCGCGACGCCGGCGGTCAGCGCGACGCCGTAGTCCTCCTCGACCTGCCGGATGCTCGCCCTGAGGAGCGCCTTGGTCAGGAACGGATTGTGGATCGCCGAGCTGGTGATTTCCCCGAGCAGGGAGTTGAAGCGCGCCCCCTCGGCCGTGGTGAAGATCGTGTCGGCGGAATCGAACTCGGACGCGGGCACCTGCGCCAGCAGCGCGTTCAGATCCGCCACCAGATCCTCGATATCCGTGGTGGCGGTGATGTACGCGGAGCGCGCCGCGTCCTGGTCGCCGTGGCAGCCGGCATCGGTGCACGATAGGAAGCTCCGCTGCCCCAGCGTGCAGTCCTCCGACGGCGTCGGCACGCCACCCTCGAGGCACGGGATGGCCTTGAAGAGGTGACCGGCGGTGCTGACCGTCACCCCGTCCGCGTCGGTGAAGTCGAACGCGCGCACGTGGCAGGTCGCGCACAGGCCCGGGTTCCGCTCCGTGCCGTGGGTGCTCACGATCCTGGTCTCGTCGTGCTCGAAGTTCGGCGGTATCCACCCCACGTCCTGTCCCAGGAGCAGCGGACCCTGTGGGGAATGGGGGCCGAAGCCCGCGCGCTCGAGCTCGGGAACGGCGCGCTTCTGGTGGCAGCGCATGCACAGGTTCTGATCGATGTTGGCGACGCCCGCGGCGAAGCGCAGCTGCCCGGGGTTCGTCGCGTCGTGCGGGTCGTGGCAGACGCCGCAGGTGACCGGCAGCGGCTGGGCCTGGTCCTTTTCGATGTAGTCGGCGTCCACCCCCCACGCCTCCAGCGCTTCCCGCCCTTCGTGGCAGCTCGCGCACTCCTCGCGGGTCTGCATGGAGGTGCCCCGTTTGCCGTGCGCCGACAGCGTCCACTCGTCGACGAAGGGGTGATGGTTTCCGCTGTGGCACTCCCCGCACCCGAACGTCAGGTCGGCTCCCACGTCGAGCGGGGCGAGCGGCTGCGTCGCGTCGGGGTTCGTCACGTGCTCGAGTCCGGGGCCGTGACAGGACTCGCACTGCACGTCGTGGTAGCGGGAGTCCTGGACGGCGGCGTACCCGAGCGCCTCTTCCTCCGTATTGCCGAGCTGGTTGGTGGTGTGGCAGTTCTCGCAGAAAGCCTGCGCGTGATCGCTCGCCTGAAGCGTTTCCCACGCCTCAGCGTGGCCGGTCAGCTCCCACCCGGCCTGCAACCCCACGTGGCAATTGCCGCACACGGTGAGCTTGTCGGCCTCATCCGTGTATCCGATGAAAGTCCCGGCGCCGGCGGGCGGATCCTCGAACAGGACTCGATCGCGAAAGATGACATCGGCGTCGGCGCACGCCGTCGCCAGACCCGCGATGAGGGCGAGCGGGGCTATCGTGCGAAGGACCGGTGACTCGCCGACGGGCATAGGGAGCTCCGCGCTGGGGACACAAGCCTCTATCAACCTAAGGGTCGGGTCGCCTGCCGTATGTGGGGGAATCCCTGAAAGCGAGGCGCGCGTTACGGAGGCACTCGATGGCGATTCCCTGATACGCAACGGACCCGCGACCCTAGATTCCGAACCAACCTACAGCAGGAGGTGTGGGGTGGAAAAGATGGAGTTTTCGATGAGGGTGTCCACGCCGCTAGACGTGGACGCCGCCGAAGCCGCCGTTCGCGAGGCGCTGGCCCGGGAGGGATTCGGCGTCCTCGCGCGCATCGACATCGACGCCGCGCTCCGCGAGAAGCTGGGCGCCGACGTGGGCGATTTCCGGATCCTGGGCGCCTGCAACCCGCCGCTCGCCGAGCGCGCGATCCGGACAAATCCGGCGGTCGGGGTGCTGCTCCCCTGCAACGTGGTGGTCAGGCGGCCCCGGGGCGCCGACGCGACGATCGTCGAGGCGATGGACCCGGCGGCCGTCCTGCGGCTCGCGTCGGACGCGTCGCTGACCGAGCTGGCCGAGGAGGCCCGGGGCAGGATCGAACGAGCCCTCGCGTCGCTGTCCCCGGAGCCGCGGGCGACGACCGGCTGAGGCCGTCGCCGCGTCGCGTCAAGACCGTCCCGGCAAGCTACGCGCGCGTGCGGGGCGATCCCCCACACGCACGCGGTGAGATGGACCTTCCGAGGCGCGGGCATCCCCGACAGACCGCGTAGCCAACCGGGTTAGTATTCGACATGCGGTGAATCCGTTTTCCCTGACTGTTGGGAGGTGCGTCATGCGTCGAATCCTCGTGCCGCTCGACGGCTCGCCTCTGGCGCGCTGGGCGCTTCCCTGGGCGCTGTCGCTACGCGCCGCGCTGCGCGGCGAGATCGAGCTGGTCGGCGTCCACTCCCCGCTGGACATCGACCTGGGCCCCTCGGTCGAGGACACCTGGGACGACGACGTCCGGAAGGCGGAGCGGGTCGCCCTGGAGGCGGAAGCGGAACGCATCGCCGAGGCCGGTCATCCGCGTCCCGACGAGGTGTTGCTGGAGGGCACGCCCGGGCCTGCCATCGTCGCCCGCACGTCCGAGATGGGGTCGGACCTGATCGTGCTGGCCACGCACGGCCGCGGCGGGTTGAGCCGGGCATGGCTCGGCAGCGTCGCCAGCTTCGTGAGCCGCCACGCTCGCGCGCCCGTTCTCGTCGTCCACCCTGTCGATGACGGCACCGAACCGGACCTCCGGGACCTGCCCCTCATCGACACGGTCCTCCTCCCGCTGGACGGATCGCCGTTCTCGGAGGCGGCGGCCGGGTACGCCTCTGAGATCGCCCAGGCGTTCAAAGCCGGCGTGGTTCTGATGCGCGCGGTTCCGATTCCGCTGATCGTGGGCTCGCCCTACCTGCCGCACGCCGCGCAGACCTTCGCGGACGAACGGGAGCAGCGCCTGGGGGCGGCGAACGGCTATCTGCGGCAGTGCGCCGCGCGCGTCAAGGTGGACGGCCCGGTCCGTACGCTCGTCGTCGAGACGGAGCCGGCGCACGCGATTCCCGCGGCCGCGTCCGAGGAGGGTGCGGACATGATCGTCATGGCCACCCACGGCAGGGGCGCGCTCATGCGGGCCATCGTCGGCAGCGTCGCGGACAAGGTAGTGCGGACCTCGCCCGTTCCGGTCCTCCTCGTGAGGCCCGGCAAGGAGGAAGCGGAGAGCGCCGGCTGGGAGGCGGAATAGAGTCTTCCGGCCAGCGCCGGGCTCGGCCCTATCCGGACCGCTCGGGAGCCAGGATGTGGAGCAGCGTCTGGCCTCCCCGATGCACGATCCGGAGCACCTCGCGCCGCGGACCACTCGACCCGAGCAGATCGATCTCGCTCGGATCGTGGATCGCGTGGGTGAGGTGCTCTCCATCTTCCGGCTCCAGCATGACCTCGACGTCCCCGGAACGGGGATCGTAGGCGACCCCTCGCAGGACGCTGCCCTCCGCCTCGGTCTGCGCGCCCAGGTCCAGCGCGTCCACCTCCAGGCGAACCGGATAGTTGACGTTTCTCGTCGTGAATTCGGTGAGTGCCGCGATCCAGTCGGGTCGGGGTATGGCGGGCATGGCTCCTCCCTGGCCAGGGTGATCGTTCGGGGCTCGGGGGGACGATCGGACGATCGCGCCCCCGGCGCCAGCATGCGTGCGTGGAACATTCAGCGGCCCGCATCCCGCGCGCCTCCGGATCCGGCGGGTCGGCGCCGGGTACACGAATCCCCGAATACCGGCGGTCCACCCCGACAGCGCACAAGGCAAGCGATCCATGGTCCAAACCTCCCGCATCCTCGGACGGCTCCTCGGCGTGGCCGTTGCGGCCGCCGCCGGCATGTCCGCGAGCGGGTGCATGGCATGGAGCCTGGCCGGCCGTGGCGTGTCGCACGAGGGCAACGTGCTCTCCTACACGCTGGAGATGGCGCCGGTGGACTTGCCCGCGGCCGGGGGCCACCACGGCGGCCCGCAACCGGCCCCGCTCCAGATCGCCGCGCCCTTCGACGGCTGGATCCACGCCTACTCGTGGGACGTGGTCGGGCCGGACGGCGAGGCGGTGCCCCGAGAAGTCCTGCACCACATGAAACTCACCGCCCCGAACCGCAGGGAGCTGTTCAACCAGCAGATGCTGCGGATCGCGGGCGCCGGCAGCGAAACCGGCGCGGTCGAACTGCCCACCCAGGTGGGTTACCGCATCCACAGGGGAGATCCGCTCCTGCTGACCGCCATGCTGCACAATCCTGGCGGGGCCGCCATGGAGGACGTGCGGGTGCGGGTGCACCTCCAGTATTCGACGGAGGGGCCATGGAGGGACCCGCTGTCCGCGTACCCGTTCTTCGCGCACGTGACGGAGCCGGGCCTGGAGAGTTCCTACGACCTGCCGCCCGGCAGGACCGAGCGTAGCATCATCCTTAGACCGGCGGTTTCCGGACGCGTGCTGGGATTCGGCGGCCACGTCCATCAATACGGAGAGGAGCTTCGCTTCGAGGACGCGGCCACCTCCGAGGTGCTCTGGCGGACCAGTCCGCTAACCGACAGCTCCGGCGCGGTCCTGCGGGTTCCATCGGATCTGTTCGTCACGCGCGGGGGCATCCCGCTCGAGGCCGACCACTCCTATCGCTTCGTCGCCGTCTACGACAACCCGACGGGGTCGATCATTCCCGGAGGCGGCATGGCCACGCTAGGCGGTCTGTTCGACCCCGACGATCCGTGGCCCGAAGCAGACACGTCCCACCCCGTCTACACGTGGGACATGCAGAAGGAAATGGGATCGCAGTCGAAGCAGGGCGAGCACACCGGCCACGACGGAGGCGCCTGAGCGCCTCCGGAGGCCCGGCACCGGACGATTTCGACCCCCGAACCCGCAGGTCCGGGGGCCGAGCGCCCGGAGGCTTGGAGGCAGCCGGACTTCGGCATCCTCCGGACGTGTCTTTCCCGCCCGCGCGCGCCGGAGCGGCGCCGCGCGGGCGGGCCGGCGGCGGATTCCGCTATTCCACCAGCCGGAGGACCTTGACCAGACTGCCGCCGCCAGCCGCTGAGAAGCTCTGGCTGATCGCCGAGCCGAGCAGGCGCGCGCGCACGGGCTCGGTCTCGTCGCCCATGCGCTGGTCGATGAACACCCGCACGAAGTTGTTGAACTCGATGCCTGACTTCCCGGGCTTCATGTACTCGGCCGGGTCGAACACGCCGATCGTGATGACGCGCGGGCCGGCGTTGTCGCCGTAGTCGCTGCGGACCTTGCTCCCGTCCCAGAACGCCGTCGGGTCCAGATCGTACAGGTCGTTCACTCCCTTGAAGGTGGGACCCTCCATGTCGCCGTTCTCGGTCTCGTACGGCTCGCCGATGGACACGGAGGCGAGATTGCACTGGCAGATGTTCGCGCGGTACGGCTTGGCACCGCTCTCGCCGTTCGCGCTAGCGCAGCTCTCGTCGCCGACGCGCCCCGCCGAGTCGGGGATGATCCACGGGAAGAAGAACGAGTTCACCGGGGCATCCTTGGGGTCTTGGTTGTCCTGCGCCGCCTTGATCGTGAGTAGCCTGCCGTAGTCCCCCTTGTGATCGCCGTTCACGTCGTACGCCCAGTCGGTGCCGTATCCGGTGCCGGTGGTGCTGTTCAGGTCATCCTGATCCAGCGCCTCGTAGTAGTCGCCCGCCTCGGGATTGTACTCCCAGCTCTCCCAGGGATCCCAGATGCGATTGCCGTCGTCGCTGGCGGTCTCCATCCACCGGTCCGGAAGCGCGAACGGCTTCACGCAGCTCACCGTACCGCCGCCGCGCACCGCCTCGGCGGCCGCCGCCGCCCTGACGGGCACGTTGTGCACGCCGAAGATCTTGGCGAAGAACGTCTCGTTGTTCGCGCGGGAGATGGTCACGCGCACGCGCTCGTGTGCGGGCTCGACCTCCACGAAGATCTCTTCCGGACGCAGCTGCACCTCGCGCGATACCTGACTGAGCGTGAAGTCGAGGGCGCGCTGGTTGGCGGCCGGCGTCGCACGGTCCTGGGGAAAGTCCTGGAACGCGCTCGCGCCGGCCAGGGCGCCGGCGTCCGCCGCGCGCTGTAGCTCGCTGCGGACCACGAACAGGGAGCCGATGTCGATCGCGAGCCCGGCCATCCCGATCAGAACGGGCATCCCGAGCGCGACGATGACGAGAACGGACCCTTTGCGGTCCTTTCTGTACCGGTGGAACAAGTTCCGCATGGTGCCTCCGGACGGACGTCCCGTACCGCAGCCACCCCCTGGGAGGGGATTCCTGCGGCAACAGCGCCGTTCTACTCTGAGCCAGACCTCCGCTAGCCGGGCGCGGCGGATCGCCACGCGGGTGGGGGAGAGGGCAAGAAGCGGGGTACGGGCCGGAGGAATCTGTGGAAAACTGCCTCAATCTTGTTTCGGTGCAGAACTTATGACAACCCTGAGGCGCCTGGGTCGACGAGCTTTCCACAGCGGAATTCGGGGAACGATTGCGGGAGAATCGGTATTCTTTTCCGGAGCGAAGCCGCCGTGCCAGAACGTCCCGCCGACGCATCGGATGTTGCGAGGAACTTGCACAATGCCCCGTGCGGAGCGCTTGGGCCAACTGGCCTATTCCGGCGGCAAGTGACTGTCGACAAATAGCTTACGTGGAAAATCGGGCACCCGGTACGGGCCTTGTAGATGGTGCGAGTCGACAGAAGCAGGACGACATTGGTAGACGCGCACCAGCTCCCCTTCTCTCCCGGCGTCGCGTAGCCCGCGTTCCGCGCGGACTCGGGGCGCCGTCTCGACGGCCCGGCAGCCGATCCGTAATCGCCTCGCTTCGTCTTTGAAAGCGCATCCTTTCGTTCAGGGCACCCCGGTCGCGAGGCCGGTCCGCAAAGCCACGGGTCTCCGGTGAGACAGCCGAGCCGCCGAAGGAGGAAAATCCGGTTCGCCGGATCCTTTTTCTCGAAGGGAGCAGTACCATGCGAGCTTATCGCGTCCTGGGCGCCGCGTTCGCGCTGTGCCTCGCGGCGGGCCTCTGGGGCTCCGCCGGTCCGTTCGTACCGCCCGCGGTGGCGCCGCTGTTCGCGGAATCCGCGCCCCCGAACCTGCCTCAGCCGGCATCGGTGCAGCCGGTCGTCTCCGGCACGAGCCTTCTGGTGGGCTGGGAAGCCGATGACCCGTCGGGATCCTTCGAGGTGGTGGTGAAGCATCCGGCGAACGGCACCCCGGTTTCGCCCCGACTGGTGCGCGGGACCACGTTCGCCAGGTTCGACATCGCGGCCGTCGATTTCACCGCGGGTCCCTACTGCGTCCGGGTCAGGGCCGTGCCGCAGCTCGGCCAGGAGGGTCTGGCCAGCGCGTTCACGGAGTGCGCGCCCGTGACTTCCTTCGTGTGCGATCTGGACTGGCAAGCCGAAGCCGTTCCGGGCGCCATCGAGGTGGTCGTCTTCGGCTCGGCGCGCATGGACCCGACCGCGCTGGACGCCGCCACGCTGCGGCTGGGCGACGGCAACGGCGGCGGGACCCGGGCGGTCTCGGCCCGCCTGGCGAACGTAGACGACGCCGGCGGAACCGACGGGTATCGCGACCTGATCGCGCGCTTCGACCTTGAGCAGATGCGCCGCAACGGCGACATCCGGCACGACACGTCGGCGTTTTATCTGCAGGCGGCGACGCGCGGCGGCAGCCCTGCTTGCGGAAGCCTGGCGCTTCGCAAGACGCGCTGACCGCTCGCTTCGGACGAACGAGGCCCGCCCCCAGCCGAGCGGCGAGGGCGGGCCGTCTCTCCCGAGACAGGTGGCAGCCCGCGAACGGCGGGCTCCGCCACCGACAGCAAATGAGTTGCCGCCGGCGCTTTCCCGGGCGCGCGGCGAGGGTGCATTGGCAGCGGCCCGAGGGGGGGACGCCGGCAGGCCGACAGGGCCTGCCCGGGCGGTCCGGCGAGGTGACTCGCCGGGCCGCTCTTGCATCGTCGAACCGGCCCTCGGCGTTCCCGTCCTGAACGCCCGCGAGCCCGCTCGCGGCCGCGCTCGCCTTCTCCGGCGACCCGCTCTAGCGGAGACCCAGGTCGGCCAGCGCCGCCAGGGCGGTCGGATCGCGCCGCTGCTCCAGCCAGAAGACCGCCAGATCCCGCAACTCCGGACTCTCGGTTTCGCGCGCCAGGTCCAGCAGCACGCGCGAAGCCTCCCAGCCGGGCCGCTGGGCGACGACGAAGACGGCGTGCCCCCTGAGCTCTTCGGTTTCCAGGCCGCGGAATACCGCGACGAGGTCCTGCACGCTCGCGGAGGCCTGGCCCAGCCGGAACAGCGCGGCCTTGCGTGAATCCGCCGGCTCTTCCGGATCGAGGGCGCGGGCGCGCAGCCAGTCGGCGGCCCATGGCTCGCCGGCGAATCCGACGGCTTCGATTACGCGCAGACGAACCCGAGCCGACTCGAGGTCGGCGTAGGCGTCCGCGAGAAAGGCGGGATCGCGGGCGGGCACGTCGGCCGCCAGCAGGTCCACCGCCTGCAGCCGGGCCTGCACCGCCGCGGACTCGTCGGTGACCACCCGCTGGATGGCCTGCCGGGCCACGGGCGAATCGTGCCTGGAGAGAGCGAAAGCCGCGCGCTGGCGCACCGCCGGGTCGCGGGCGGCGGTCAGCACGTCGGAGAGCGCGCTGGCGATCTCGTCGCCGGGAACCTTCGAGAGCCAGAACACCGCTTCGGCCCGCACCCCCGGGTCCGGGTCGTGCCGGGCCACGTCCACGAGCAGCGGCCCCACCCCGTCGGCTTCCGTCTGGGCCGTCAGAAGCACGGCCTGACGCCGCAGTGGCGCGGAGCACTCGTCCCTCAGGGCGAGCACGTTGCGCAGCACCGGCAGCGCGAGTTCGTCGCGGACGCGCCTGACCGCGGCGAGCTCGGCGATGCGCACGCCGTGCTCGCCCCGCGCACAAGCGGGCGCGCCGCCGGGGAAGCCGCCCAGGGCATCGGTCACGGAGATCGAACGTCCGCCCACGGTGATGGTCGCGGGCGCGGCCGCCGCTGGGTCGGCAAGCTCCGCGGATCGCGTGATTGCCGCGACGGCCCCCGGGTCACCGCTCATCGCGAGCGCCGCTCGGATCCGGACGTACAGCTCCTCGGTGTCCCGTCCGGTTTCGGCGTCCGAGCCGCGCTGCGCTTCCAGGACCTCAAGCGCGCGCCGATAGTCTTCGGCGCCACCGAGGCGGTACAGCGCGAAGGCCTCCCAGTACGCCGCATCGGCCGCGAAACGCGAGCCGGGAGCGCCGTCGCGGGCGACCGCGAAGAGGTCCGCGGCGCGGCGAAAATCGCCGTAATTCAGCGCCTCGCGGCCCTGCTGGTAGGCGGCACGCGTCTCCGCGGCGACCTGCTGGATCGCGGGCTCGGCCGAAGCCGCGCCCGCCGGCCCAGCGGTAGCGAAGGCGGCGCCCGCCGGTCCCTCGGCGGTCAAGGAGGCGCCCGCCGGCCCAGCGGCGGACGCGGCGTCGAGTGGAGCCGGCGCGAGCGCAAAGGCGGCGAGCACCGCCGTGGCGCACCACCGCACGGGCTGGATCGGCCTTCCAATCATGCGCTCCTCACGTTCCGCTCGTGATCGGTCGCGCGGGCAGAATCGCCCGGATCCTATGCAGGAGCTGCCGCTCGCGCACCGCTCCCTCGATCAGGACCATGTCGCCCTCCGGGGTGGTCCCCTCCCCCATCCGGACCAGCTGCGCGAGCACCAGCTCGAGATCCTGAAGCAGAACCCGGAGCGCGGGATCGCCGGCGGCCGGAGAGTCCAGCAGGAGGCGCGTCTGGCTGAGCATCTCGTGGCTCCATTCCGCGAGCGCCGCCGGCGCCGAGCCGTACCCCTCCTCCAGGCCGCCGACCGCCCCCAGCAACGCCTCGGCGCTGCCGAGCGTCTCCAGTGCCGCCACCCTGTACAGCGCGTCCCGGGACGCGCGGAGCGCGCGACCCTCGCCGGCCGCGAAGCGGTCTGCGACGTCCGTCACTTCGGCACCGGGCCACGCCGGCCCGTCGCGCGCTGCCTCCGCGCCCACGAGGCGCTCCGTCGGAGCCGGCCCGGGTCCCGCCCCGGCCTCCTCGGCCGCGCTGCGGGCGCTCGCCGGCGCCGGGCCGCCGGACTCCGCCTCGCTCGCGTCGGCGACCGCCGCGGGGCCGCGGGATGCAGCCGGAAGGTCCCCGAAAGACGTAGCCGTCCGCCCGTCCGCCGGGTCGGCCGGTGCGCCGCTCGCCGTTGCCGTGTCCGCCGCCGGGGCCGCCGCGAACGGCACGAAACGCCCGATCGAAATGCCGAGGAGCAGGGCCGCGGCGATGGGCAGCGCCCAGCCGAGCCGCCGCCGCCGGCCGGCGGCGGCCGCGGGCAGGATGGTCAACGGTGGCCGGGCGCCCCCGCGACGCGCCTGGAGCCCGCGCCACAGGCTTTCGCGCGGGGTCTCCGGCGGCGCGTTGTACGCCGCCCGCAACTCGTCCCTCAAACCGGCGAAGAAATCGTCCGACATGGTCATCCGTACAGGGCGTGCTCCACGACATCCGCGAGCAGAACCCGCAGCTTGCGCCGCGCGTAGTGCAGCCTCGCTTTGCTGGTTCCCTGCGGTATGTCCAGCGCCGAGGCGATTTCGGCGTGGGAGTACCCTTCGACTTCGTACATCACGAAAACCAGGCGCTGGTCCTCGGGCAGGGCATCGATCGCCTTCTTCAGCCGCTCCCTGAGCAGGGGCGCCGACGTCGCGTCGGACCGGCCCCGCGCCCCAACCGCATCGAGCGACACCTCCCTGCCGCTCGTGCGCTTCCTCTTCCTCAGCGCGTTCAGGACCACCGACACGCCGATGGAGTGCAGCCACGTGCCCAGCGCCGCTTCCCGCCGGAAGCCCGGCAGCCGGTCGAACGCCCGCACGAAGATCTCCTGCACGCAATCGCCCGCGAGATCCTCGTCCCCGGTCATGCGGAAGGCGAGCCTGTAGAGGCGATCCACGTGCGCATCGAACAGCGCGCGCTCCGCCGCCGCGTCGCCGGCGAGGACGCGCTCGATGAGGGCCGCTTCCTCCAGACGGGCTCCGCTCGGGGCCCGAGCATGTTCTCGACCTTGGGACACGAATTCGCCGCCGGTGGTTGGGTCCGTGGCGCCACCGGCCGGGAACCCGGTACGATACAGTAGCGCCTCGGGCGTCCACGCGCCGTCGGCGCCTCGACGTACGCTACGCGGAGAGCATTCCCGATGAACCCGATGAGAACGGCCCTGCTCTGGGGGTCGCGCAACGAATGGCTCGGCAGATCCCTTCCCCGGTTGCGCTTTACCCGCCGGGCGGTGCAGCGGTTCATGCCCGGTGAGACGCTCGCGGAGGCGGTGGACGCGGCCCGGGGTCTGCAACGGGCCGGCATCGGCTCGGTCCTCACCCAGCTCGGGGAGAACGTCGCCAACGAGGCCGAAGCCGCCGCGGTCGAGC
Organism: Longimicrobiales bacterium; assembly: GCA_035513295.1. Classification (GTDB taxonomy): domain Bacteria; phylum Gemmatimonadota; class Gemmatimonadetes; order Longimicrobiales; family RSA9; genus DATHRK01. Next base: position 19,589 of record DATKCH010000053.1, on the reverse strand, counting down.
GCCACTACCAGGCCGTCTTCGACGCCATCGAAGAGGGGTCCCTGGACGCCGAGGTCTCGGTCAAACCCACGCAGCTCGGCATGGACGTGCGGCCGGGCCTGGCGGAAGCGGCGGCCGCCCGCCTCGCGGAGCGCTCGGCGGACGCGGAGCGGGTGCTCTGGGTGGACATGGAGGGCAGCGCCTACACCGACCGCACGATCGCCCTTTATGGAGCGCTGCGGGACGCCACGCCGTGGGTGGGACTGTGCCTGCAGGCGAACATGCGCAGGACGCCCGCGGACCTCGAAGCGCTGCTCCCGATGCGGCCCCACCTACGGCTGGTAAAGGGCGCGTATCTGGAGCCGCACGAGATCGCGTTCGCGCGCAAGGCGGAGGTCGATGGCGCGTACGAGACCCTCGCGTCGCGCATCCTGGAGCACCTCGCTGCCACGGGCGCCCGCGAGCGCTTCGCGGTCGCCACGCACGACCTGCCGCTCGCGCGGCGTGTCAGGGACGGCGCTTCCGCCCGACAGGCCCTGGAGGCGTGCGAGTTCCAGATGCTCTACGGCATCCTGCCCGGAGCGCAGCAGCGGCTCGCCGAATACGGCCTGAGCGTGCGCGTGCTGATCAGCTACGGCGAGGCGTGGTTCGCGTGGTACATGCGCCGGCTCGCCGAGAGACCGGCCAACGTCGCGTTCGCGCTGCGGTCGCTGGTGGGCGGGCGGGATTCGGCAGAGCACTGATCAGATGCTGCGTTGGCGCACCTGCTCCGACGTGAGCCCGTACAACGGAGGCCCCGCCCACCCGAGTAACCCCAGCATCGTGTAGAGCTGTCCCCGGTGGTGCGCCTCGTGCTCCACCATCGACCGGAGCCACTTCCAGGTGCGGATCCGGATGCCTCCGGGCGTCTCGCAGCGCGCCACCAGCTCCTGCGGCGTGAGCGACGCGAAGATCGCCAGGGCGTCGGCGTGCATCCGGCGCAGGTAGTCGCGCACCCGCTCGGCTCCCTCGGCGAGCTCCGGACCGTGTCCAGGATACCTGCTGGGCCGCCCCTTCACGTTCTCCGCGAACATCCAACGTTCGATCGCGCCCAGGTGGCGCGCTATGTCGCCGAACGAGAACCGGCCCGGCGCGGGGCGCCACTCGAAATCGTCGTTCGGGACGACGTCCAGGACGCGCTCGGTCCGCCGGCGCATGTTGCGCCAGTAATCGAGGAAGGTCCCGAGGTCATGAATCTCCATCGTTCCTCCAGCTCCGGGCGTCCTCCGCGACGCCGGCATCGTGCTCCCCGAGGCCGGGGACGGCGCCGGCGACGCCCGGACGCCGCCCGTCCCAGGTGAACGGCGGGAGCACTCGATCGCCCACCAGGACTCCGCTTTCGCGGGTCTGCGCGTCGGCGCAAACCTCCCGGATGTCCAGCACCGGCGCGCACGGAACGCCGGCGCGGCGTAGATCCCTCAGCAGTTCGGCGGTCGTGCGCGCGCTCGTCGCCGCGGCCACCGCCCGATCCAGCTCGTCCCGCGCGGCCAGGCGCGCGGGGTTGGTCCCGAACCGTTCGTCGCGCGCCTCCTCCTCCAGGTCCAGGACGCGGCAGAGGCGCTGGAACAGCCTGTCATTCGCGGGGGCGATGACGATGCGCCCGTCCAGCGTCGGGAACTCCCCGTAAGGGGCGATCAGGGGGAAGGCGTTGCCCCGGGGGCGGGCCACGGTGCCGTCCGCGAGAAAGCCGGCGATGTGGTAGGCGTTGTACGCCAGCGCGGCCTCGAACAGGGAAGCCCGCAGATGGCCTCCGCGTCCCGTGCGCTCCCGCTCGCGCAGCCCGCCCAGGATTCCGATCACCGCCCAGAGCGCGGTCCCGGTGTCCACGACCGAAACTCCCGCGCGTACCGGGTGGCCGGGCGGCCCGGTCACCGACACGATGCCGGCATGGGCCTGGATCAGGGCGTCGAAGCCGGGTTCGGCGCCCAGGTAACCTCGTCCGCCGTATGCGGAGATGGACACGTATACCAGCGCGGGGTGCCGCGTCGTGAGCGCCTCGGCTCCGAGACCCAGGCGATCCATCACGCCGGGCCGGAAGGACTCGACGAGCACGTCCGCACTGGCCGCCAGGGCGAGCGCCGCTTGCAGGCCCGCGTCCTCGCTCAGGTCCAGGACGACGCTGCGCTTCCCGTGGTTGACCGCACGGAAGAGCGCCGCGTCCCCTCCACGGAACGGCGGTCCCCACGCGCGCGCGGCATCCCCCGCGGGCGGCTCCACCTTGACCACGTCGGCGCCGAGGTCGGCCAGCGTCTGCGTGCAGGTGGGGCCGGCGAGGTACTGCGTGAAGTCCAGCACCCGGACCCCCGCGAGGCAGTCGATCACGGGACGACCGCCTCGTCGATCCACGCGCGGAAAGCCCGATCGTCGAAGCCCACGGAAACGCGGTCCTTCCAGCGCACGAGCGGCGTGCGCAGCAGGCGGGGCTCCCGCTCCGCGCGCTCCAGGATGCGCGGAGCGCTCAGGTGCGCAGCGTCCAGGCCCAGCTCGGCGTAGCGGGGCGCGTCGCGGTCGATCACGGCATCGGGGCCGAACCTATCCGCGAACCGGGCGAGCTCCCTCCTTGACGGCGCCTTTCGGTCGATGTCCACGAAGTGCGTCCTCACCCTGCGATCGGAGAAGAATCGCAGCGCCTTTCGGGTTTCCGGGCACTTTTTCCGTCCGAAGACCTGGACCTCCACGTCTCCCTCCTGGCGGCTCGCGATCGGCGCGGAGCGGCTGTACGCGCGCGGGAAAAAAGCTACCGCCATTCGACGCGCGGCACGATCCCTGCGCCATATGTTTCCGCCGTCCGCCGGCGGCGCCGCCGACTCGCCTGGCGTGCTTTCTGGCCGACCCGGCTGGCGGCGCGAGGATGACCAACCAACCGAAAGGAACGCATCATGGGAGTCCGCGAAGAGCTGTACGAGGAAGGCTCGAAGCAGCAGGTCAAGGGCACCGCTCGCGAGCTCGAAGGCAAGGCGCGCAAGAAGGTGGCCGATGCGCTGGACGACGACTCCGAGCGGTTCAAGGGCGCCGTCAAGGAGGGCGCCGGCAAGGTGCAGAAGAAAGCCGGCAAGGCGATGAGGGACGCCGCCGACTGACGCATCGCGTGGGGCCCGCGGGTCATGTTCCGCGGGCCCCCGCGGATCTCTCGCGACCACGATTCGGTATCACCCCGTGGGTCTACCCGAAGGCCCGGAACCCGCGACAAGGAGAAGCCAATGGTGGCCGCGCGCGCTTCCCACGGGCCCGTCGCCCCGCCCGCCATCGCGCTGGTGGCGACGCTCATCGCGACCGTCTCGATGCCGGCTGCGTCCGTGGCGCAGCGCGGAGGATCGCCCATCCGCGGGGGTGTAGCGGCCATCTACGGAGCTCCGATCGGCGAGTTCGAGAACTTCGTGGAGCGGGGCTGGGGTCTCGGCATCCACGGCGTCCTGCCGCTCGACCCGGCGGGGGTGATCGGCCTGCGCGCGGACGGCGGCTTTCTCGTCTACGGACACGAACGTCAGCGCACCTGCCTGAGCCGGACGATCGGATGCCGGATCCTCGTGGACGTCAACACCACGAACAGCATCGTTCTCGCCGGGATCGGTCCGGAACTCTCGCTTCCCGCCGGCCCCATCCGGCCCTACATCAACGCACGCGCGGGCCTGGCCTACATCGCCACGACGTCAGCGGTCGAGGGGACGCGGTCCGATGAGGATTTCGCGAGCACGACCAACTTCGACGACCTCGTCTTTTCCTGGGGTGGTGGCGGCGGGCTCGCGGTGGCGTTCTCCCGCCGCGTCGGGCTGGACGTGGGCGTGGTCTGGCTGGACAACGGCCGCGCGTCCTATCTCCGCGAAGGCGACATCGTCGATGAGGCGGACGGGGACATACGCCTGATGCCGGTCCGCAGCGACACCGACCTGGTCGTGTTCCACGTCGGGCTTTCGATCGGCGGCGGCTCCCGCTGAAACCCCCGACCTGCGCGCCCGTAGGGATGCACGAGGCGGGGCGTCGAGAACGGGTACGGCGCCGCGCTCCACATTGAACCGACCGGGACGCCAGATGGCCCTCATTTCCGAATCGGACCCGCGCAGGGTCCTCTTCCGCGACTTCTTCATCTTCCAGCTGAAGCTGCTGCTCGACGGCTTGAAGGACATGGCGGTGGTGTCGCTGGCCACGGCGGCGGCGGCCATAGACCTCGTTCGGGGCAAGCACCGGGAGCCCCGGTTCTTCTACGAGGTCGTCCGGCTCAGCGAGAAGTGGGACCTCTGGCTGAACCTGAACGAGGCCGCCCAGCGTGCCGAGGACACGCCCGACGGCTTCTTCGGAGCCAGCCCCGCCGGCGCCGATTCGCTGCTCGGCAAACTGGAGATGGCGGTGAGGGGCGGCGACACGCCCCGGGGCTCGGAGGACTCGCGCGAGCCCGCGGCGGCCTGAAGCGGGCCGCGCGAGCGAGCCGCACGCCCGCGGGCCGCGGATCCCTACATTGAGCGCCGACCCCACCGGCGTTATCTTGTTCGGGTTGTGAATGCCGTTGGAAGCCTTGGCCGCGTCGTCCCGCAGGACACCCGGGGCAGCGCGGCCGTTTCGTTGGACTGGAAACCGTTGACCTTTCAAGACCTGCTCTCAGACGAGCAACTACTGCGCGCCGTCGCCGATCAGGGCTGGACCGTGCCCACGCCGATCCAGCGTGCCACCTACGAGGCCGTCGCGAGCGGCCGGGATGTCGTCGGGATCGCGCAGACCGGTACCGGCAAGACCGCCGCGTTCCTCCTGCCGGTGCTCGAGAAGCAGGCGGGCTCGGAGGGCCTGAAGACGCTCGTCCTGTGTCCCACGCGAGAACTGGCGCAACAGGTCGCCGACGAAGCGAAGAGGCTGCTCGCCCACACCGACATGTGGGCGGGGGTCGTATACGGAGGCGTACCCATCCGACCCCAGATTCGCGACCTGAAGGCCGGCTTCGACGTGCTCGTCGCCACGCCCGGGCGGCTCATCGACCACCTCGAGCGGCGATCGCTCCGTCTGGACGAGATCAGCACGCTGATCCTGGACGAGGCCGATCGCATGCTGGACATGGGATTCCGCCCGCAGATCGAGACCATCCTGCGCTCGGTGCCCAGGGAGCGTCAGACGCTGCTCTTCTCGGCGACCATGCCGAACGGCGTTCACGCGCTCGCGTTGCGCCTGTGCGACGAGCCCGAATGGATCCGCGCGAGCCCCGACACCACCGCCGCCGAGACGGTCGACCAGATCGTCTACTCGGTACGGCCGGACCGGAAGGTGGACCTGCTCATCGAGCTGCTCGGCCGGGAGGGCATGGACCAGGTGCTGATCTTCACGCGCACCAAGCGGGGCGCGGACCTCCTGCACCACCGGCTCCAGACCGCCGGGATCGGCGTCACAGTAACGCACGGCGACCGGGACATGCGGCATCGAACGCGCACCCTCGAGGCCTTCGCGGATGGGAGCAGCCGGGTCCTGGTCGCGACCGACGTCGCGCAGCGCGGGCTGGACATCGAAGGCATCAGCCACGTCGTCAACTTCGACGTGCCGCAGGACCCCGAGGACTACGTGCACCGCATCGGCAGGACGGGTCGAGCGGGCGCGGACGGCGACGCGATCACGTTCGTCACGGCTACGGACCTGGGTCAGCTGAAGAGCATCGAACGGCTGCTCGGGTATCCCCTGCCGATGGTGTCGCTCGAGGGCTTCGACTACGCCGGCGCCCCGGTGGAGCGCTCCTCGCCGCAGCCCCGCCACCGAGGCGGAAGGGGGCTCGGGTCGCGCAGCGTCAGCGACCTCACGCCCGAAGAAAGGGCCGACCTCCTGCGGCTGGGATAGCACGTCCGGACCGGGCCGCTCCGCGGGCCGGACCCGGGCCAGGACTCTGCGCTCGGCGGCCCGCAGGTCAGCGCCGGTCGGTTAGCGGCGAGACCCCCCGGATCAGCACGGCCAGCGAAGACATTCCGACCTCGCCCTCCTCGCGAATTTCGCTCAGGACCTGGTGGAAGGCGTCCAGCTCCCGGCTGTGCTTTTCGCGCACCCGCACGAGCGACGCCTCGGTGGTCCCCTTGCCCGGCTCGGGTGACGCTCCGGACACGACCTCGCCCGTGAGGGCGCGATGGACCCGACTCAGGTCGTCCACGAGGCCGTGCGCGATGCGCTGATCCCAGCGGTTCTCCCCCGCGCTATCGCGCAGCTTTTCCCGAAGCCAGGGGATCTCGAGCAACTCCGAGGTGAGATAGTAGGCGCGCGCCGTGCGCAGCGGGTCGGCGTCGCGCTCCCTCGCCACGCGCAGGATCTCCAGAAGCTGGTCCAGGAAGCGCAGCGTGATCAGCCGACGCGCGAGATCGTGACGCTCCGTGAGCGCCTGCAATTCCGTGACGCGCTGCTCGTAGATGCGCTTCTCCTCGCCCGCCACCGTCTCGGCGAAGTTGTCCCGCAGCAGGGCGAGTCCCTCCAGGTGCTCGTCGACGACCATCGATGGGGGGGCGTCCTCGGCGACGTTCGCCAGCACCCACCGGGACGTGCGCTCCAGCACCCTGCCGAGCCCGGCGAGCCAGCGGTACAGCACGTCGGCAGGGATCTCGCCCTCCAGGTCGGAGAGCGTCCGCCGCAGGGCGGGCGCTCCGCACAACTGTGACGCGATGACCCACGCGCGGGCGGTCTGGATCGGCCGAACGCCCGTGTCCCGGGACGTTTGGTGAATGAAGGTCGCCCCCATCAGGTCGACCAGGTCGTTCGCTATCTGGCTCGCGACGATCTCGCGACGAAGCCGGTGGTTGATCAGCGCTTCGGTGCCCGCAACTTCGATCGCCTCCGGCGGAAAGTACCCCTCGAGGTACCCGGCGGCGATGCGATCGTCGGGCAGGCCCGAAGCCAGGAGATGCCGCTTCAGGGCCAGCTTCGCGTAGGCCAGCAGTACCGCCAGCTCGGGTCGCGTCAGCGTCTTGTTCTCGGCCCGACGCTCGTCCAGGGCCTCTGGTCCGGGCAGCCGCTCGGCCGCGCGGTCCAGCACGCCGGCCCGGCCCAGGCCCGTCATCAGGGAGGCGAAATCGTCCAGGGAGGCCAGCGCGCGACGCTCGTCCAGGGACACGGCCAGGCTCTGCGACCGATTGTCGCCGATGACGAGCTCGGTGACTTCGGGCGTGAGCCGTTCCAGCAGTATGTTTCGGGCAGGCATGTCGAGGCGGCCGGACCGAATCGCCTGGCCGAGGAGGATCTTGAGGTTGACCTCGCGGTCCGACATGTCGACGCCGCCGGAATTGTCCAGAGCGTCGGTGTTCAGGCGCACGCCACGCAGGGCCGCGTCGATGCGCGCGCGCTGCGTCAGGCCCAGGTTGCCGCCCTCCCCCACGACCCGAGCGCGCACCCGGTCGGCGTCGATCCGAACGGGGTCGTTGCTCGGGTCGCCGACCTCCGAGTGCGTCTCCGAGCTGGCCTTCACGTAGGTCCCGATCCCGCCACTCCACAGGAGGTCCGCCGGCGCCGCGAGGACGGCGCGCACGAGCGCCTCGCCGTCCAGCGTCTCCACTTCGTCCGGAAGCCCCAGCGCGGCCCGCGCGCGCGGCGGCAGCTCGACCTCCTTGGAAGCGCGGGGCGCGATGAACCCGCCCTCGCTGATGCGCGCGGGGGCGTAGTCGGCCCAGGAGGAACGCCCGAGATCGGCGAGCCGCTGGCGCTCTGCGAAGGAAGTCGCCGGATCGGGGTCCGGGTCCACGAAGACGTGCCGGTGATCGAACGCGGCGATGAGCCGGATCTGGGGCGACAGCAGCATGCCGTTGCCGAAGACGTCGCCGCTCATGTCGCCGATGCCGACTACGGTGAACGACTCGGTCTGGATGTCGATGCCCATCTCGCGGAAGTGACGCCGGACGCACTCCCATGCGCCCCGCGCCGTGATGCCCACCAGCTTGTGGTCGTACCCGTGGGAGCCGCCCGAGGCGAAGGCGTCTCCCAGCCAGTAGTCGTATTCGGCGGCGACATCGTTGGCGACATCCGAGAACCTCGCGGTCCCCTTGTCCGCGGCCACGACCAGGTACGGGTCCGGGTCGTCCCAGCAGACGACGCCCTCCGGAGGCACTATCTCCCCATGCGCGAGGTTGTCGGTGAGGTCCAGCAGGCCGCGTACCAGCGTCTTGTACTGCTCTCGGCCTTCCTCGGCCGCCGCGGCCGGGTCCGCGGGCGGCCTGCGAGGCACGAATCCTCCCTTGGACCCGGCCGGTACGATGACCGCGTTCTTCACCTGCTGTGTACGCACGAGGTCCATCACCTCGGTGCGGAAATCGTCCGGCCGATCGCTCCAGCGGATGCCCCCGCGCGCGACCGCGGCTCCGCGCAGGTGCACCCCCGACATGCGCGCGGAGTGCACCCAGACCTCGAACGGCATGGTGCGGTTCGCGATGTCGCCGAGCTGCTTGCCGGAGAACTTCAGGGACACGTAGGGAGCGCCTCCGGACTTCGCCGTCGGATCCGTCCCGCCATGCCGGTAGAAGTTGGTCCGCAGCGTGGCGTTGATGAGGACGGCGAGGCGGCGCAAGGAGCGGTCGTCGCCGAGCGATGTCACTTCGTCCAGCGCCGCGGCGAACCTGCGCATCAGCCGGGAGGCCTCGCGGCGGCGCTCGTCCAGGTCAGCGCCGGCGGCCGGGTCGAACCGCGTCCAGAACAGCTCGATCAGGAGCGCCGCGACGTCCGGCTGTCCACCCAACGCGTTGACGATCGAGATCCGGCTGGGGACGGCGCCGATCTGGAAGGCGTACTCCGAGTACGCGCGCAGCACATCCACGAGCCTCCAGTGGATGCCGGCGTTCAACGCCAACGCGTTCAACGCATCGTTGGTTGCATCCCCGTTCCACACGGCGAGCACCGTCTCCGACAGCAGTCCGCCATGCTCGACCAGGTCGATCGGCTGGTCGGACCCATCCGTGACCGAGAACTCGTAGATGTTGGCGTGTCCCCCCTCCGGGTCGGCCACCTCGAACGGGGTCATCGCGATCACGCGCAGGCCGGCGTTTTCCAGGATGGGCATGAAGTCGGAAAGCACGAGCCTCCGCTGGCGCAGGACGAGCTTCAGCCTGGTCACGAGCTCGCCAATCGGTTCCTCTTCGCCATCCGCCTGCGTCTCCGCGGGCGGATTGTCCAGGTGGATTCCGACCGTCTCGCCGCGCTCCCGCATCTCCTCCAGCAGGAGGATGTCCTGCTCCGCGATGGAGGGAGCGGAGGAGGCCTTGTACTCGGGGCTGAACGCCTCCGAATACCGGTCCGTCAGCTCCTTCGCGACGGCCGCCGAGCGCACCTCGGCCAGCCCCTCGTAGAGCTTGTCCTTCCAGCTGCGGATGAGACCGCGTACGATCGCCTCCAGGTCGGCGGCGGCGACCGCGTCGATGGCTTCCGGCGTCGCCGAGATGTAGAAGTGCAGCCGCGCCTGGTCCCCGCCCCCCAGAGCGAGGTGGTAGTTGAGCACCTCGCCCTGGAAACGCCCGACGAACGCGCGCTCCACTTCCTTGCGCACTTCGCCGCTGAACTTCTCCTTGGGCAGGATCACCATCACGGTCGCTCCCCGGCGCAGCGCGTCCGGCCGCACGGTGACCCGCACCTCGTGCGTGTGGTAGAGCGCCAGGACGGCCTGGATCTCCCGGCCGATCTCCGCCGCCGACGTGAGGAAAAGCTCCTCCTTCGGAAGCGAGTTGAAGATCGTGTGGATCTCCTTCCAATCGTGCGATCCCCTCACCGCGCCGGCGTCGGCGAGGATCTCGTGCAGCTTCTCGCGCAGGATCGGGATCTGCTCCGCATCCTCCGAGTACGCCTGCGACGTGAACAGCCCTATGAACCGGTGCTCGCCGCAGACGAGGCCCTCGGAGTCCAGCTTCTTGATGCCGATGTAGTCCATCCGCGAGCGGCGATGGACGGGCGACTCCGCGTTGGTCTTGCTGGTGATCAGCAGCGGCCCGCCCGCGACCCGGCCACGGAACTCGGGGCTGAGCGCGGACAGCCGCACCGGCCGCGCGAAGGTGGACTCGGCCTCGTCGCGCAGGATGCCCAAGCCGGAGCCTATGTGCGCGCGGATCTCGCGGTCTCCGTCCGGGAGATCGGAGATGTCGTACTCGCGATAGCCGAGGAACACGAAGGCGCCGGCGCGCAGCCACTCCAGGAACGCGACGATCTCGGCGATCTCCTTCTCGCTGCCCGGTCGCGCCGCCGCGTGCCCGCGCAGGTAGGAGACGGTGTCGTCGAGCGCCGCGAGCATCGCTTCGAAGTCGGCCGTCGCGCGGACGACAGCGCGCAGGTTGTCCTCGATCGACGCGCGGATCGACGCCAGGCGCTCGACATCCTCGATGCGCGGGATCTCGCAGTAGACGAGGGATTCCAGGGACCCCTCCTCGGCGGCCGGCCCGATCTCCAGGATGCTCCCGCTCTCATCGCGCACCACGCGGAGCACCGGGTGCAGGAAGCGGCCGATCGCGAAATCCTCGGCGTGGAGATACTCGCGAATCGTATCCACCACGAAAGGGCGCTCGGAAACGTGCGTTCGCAGCACGGTCACGGGAGCGCTCCAGCCCTCTTCCGCGTGGACGGGATTCACGACCTCGACGTCCACGCGATCCGGTCGTGACCGCTGCAGGTGCCTCCAGCTTCCGTGGACGAGTCGGGCGATGGCTTCGGGCGCCCGGTTCAGGAAGAACTCATCCGGGGCCTTCGCGAGGAACAGGCGGCAGAACGAGAAGGCTAGCTCGGCGTCTTCAGGGGGGACGAGCTCGGACAGCAGCGCGCACACGGCTTCCAGGAGGGGGCCGTCGGCCGCGGTCGATTTCCGGGCGCTGGATCGCAGGGGGGAGGAGCCTTCCGAAGCGGGTGATTCGACGCCGTTCGTGCGCGCGGGTCCGGACACGTCCGACGTCGACGAGCGCTCCGTGGGGGCTTCGGTGCCCCCTGAATCCGTAGTCATTGGGCGGATGGTCGCAGTCGGACCCTAGAGTCGTGTCCCCCGTGCGGGGACGCAAGGACGGGGCCGGCAAGGACTCCCGGGAACGAAGATCCGTCCTCGCTCGCTACGCCTATCGGGGCGCATCCGCCAGGTCCTCGGTGAACGCGCGCACCGCATCGACGTAGAGGTCCCAGTCCGATTCCGGGATGTCGTCGTGGCCCGCCGCGTCGAACCACGCGTGACGCTTCGGCCCGCGCGCCCTGGCCAGGAGCGCGGGACCGTGCCGAAATGGAATCACGTGGTCACGCCGCCCGTGCATGATCAGGAGCGGGGCATCGACGCGGGCGATGAGGTTCTCGTTGGGAAACCGATCGAAAGGCAGCAGGCGCACCTGCGTGACGACCTTGAAGGCGGTCGTGAACGTGGACTCCAGGATCAACCCCGCCACGGGTTCCCCGGTCGCGAGGACCAGCGCTGGACCCCCGCCGACCGAGCGCCCGTAGAGTACGATGCGGTCGGGCGCCACGCCCAGTTCGTCGCGCACGTACGCATACGCCGCCCTCGCGTCCTCGGTGGCGTTGCGGACGCTCGGCGCGCCTTCGCTCAGGCCGTATCCCCGGTAGTCGTAGCCGAAAACCTGGAATCCGAGCTCGCGCAGCATCTCCATGCGCGGGCGCACAACACCCAGATCCTCGAAATTCCCATGGCTGTAGAGAATCGTGTACGGGGCGTCCGGCAGCGCCAGGATAAGGCCCATGAGCCGCGAGCCGTCCGGAGCCCCGAAGCGCACCATCTCCGGATCCGGGCGGGCGTAGTTCGAGGCGGGCGCGGGAAAGATCAGGCGGTCGGAGAACAGGAGCGCGATGAGCGCCGCCGCGCCGTACGCGACCACCAGCGCCACGGCCAGTAGCCGTACCGTCGTCAAGCGCCGTACGATCCCGGCGCGGGCGTGAGGGCCCAGGCGCTCACCGCCGGTACGCCGCGGCCAGGAAGCGTCCGGTCTTGCCGGACGCGGGCAGCGGCTCCACGCCGACATCCCGCAACAACCGGCGCAACCAGGTCTCCGCCCGCGCGGCGACTCGCCGGGGCTCCCGCCCGCGCGGAAGGTCGATCTCCAGCTCGACCTCGTGGTCCACGCGTCCGCCGGGCAACTCCGTCCGGTCGATCTCCAGCACGGCTGCGCCGTAGCCCGGCACGGATGTGCGAACGCGCGTGCGGCGGTTGCGGAAGCTACCGAGCGGGCGCACGCCGGCCCCCGCCAGCGCGCGCGCCTCCTCCAGCAACGCGATGCTCCGGCCACCGGCGCCGAGTGCCTCCAGCGGAGACTCGCCGCCCGCCAGCATCGCCTCCGCCCGCCCGGCGTCGATGGGCGCCTCCAGCTCCTCGCGGTCCATGGCGGCGCCGACGCGCGCCGCCGGGCCCTTGAGGGTCACCTTCCAGTCGCCCTCCTGGTCGCGCAGCCTGAGCGTAAGCCCGTGCGCCCGGAGGTCCCGGGAGGGCGTGTCGAAGACGTGGTTCAGCTGGACCACCGTGCCGAGCCAATCCCCGCCGGCCGCTTCGGCCAGTGCCTCCGCCGCGCGCTCGTCCGGTAGCTGGAACTTGAGTTCGACTTCTCGTGCCATCTATCCGTTCAGAGTAGGTAGAGCTGTCCGCCGGCGTCGGCGCGTTCCTCGCGCTGCTCGCCCCGACGGGACGCGGGGGCGCCGCCGGGCACGCCCGGGCACAGCCCCACGAGCCGGTAACCGCAGAACACGCACTCCGCCGGATCGTCGGTCAGGCGTGGATCGGCGCCGAGCGCGATGTCGGCCCGAGCCGCCGCGAACGCGGCCGCGCCGTCCGGGGGCGGCGCGGCCGTGACCGAGACCCCCGGGCCGCTGAACACGAAGGTGAACGCGTCCACCGCGCCGGCCGACAGGGAGGCGGCCGCCTCGACGTACACGTCCCGCTGCGGCGCGTAGCGTCCCGCGGTCTCGAGCGCCTCGTCCGCTCCGATGCGATTCGTCTTGACGTCCAGGAGGCGCCATCCCCCGCCGTCGGGGCCGGGTGGCACCGCGAGGTCGATCGAGCCTTCGGTCGCTCGGCCGTCCGGGTGCACGCGCAGGAAGCCGAGTTCCCGGCGCGCGCCCGGCGCCTCCCGCAGCTCGGCGTACCCGGGCTGCGCCAGGACGCGGTCGATCTCGCCCTGCAGCTCCGCCCGGTAGCGCGTTCCGCGGTCGGTATCCGGCGGCGGGGCCTGCTCGTCCCACCTGCCGATCGCGATCTCGATGACATCCGCGAGATCCTCCGGGTCCCGGTACCGCTCCAGCACCTCGTGGACGATCCGGCCCCGCACCACGCCCCGGATGAGCGGGTCGCCGCCCGCGTGACGTTCGACGTCCGGCTCGGGAATCCGCAGGACGTACTTCAGCCAGTGCCGCTTCTCGCAACGGGAGCGCACCAGCATCTGCGTCGCGGAGAGATGGAGCGGCCCCTGGGGCACGCGGTGACGCGGCGTTGGCAGCGCGAGCGCATCAGCCGACGCCCCGGCGTCGATCCGCCGGTCATCGGTCCGCCCCGCCGGCGCGCGCGCGGCGTCCGCCGCGCGCACCGCGATGCGCGCGCTCCACGCGTGCCCCCGCCGGTCGACGTAGGGGAGGTCGGCTCCGTCGGCCGGCACGTCGCCCTCGAACGCGGCGCCGAGCGGGCCGAAGGCCTCGGCGAGCTCGCGCGCGAAGGTGCCGCTGTTGGGCCGCTGGCCGAGCGCGATGCTCGCCAACAGCAGACTGTCACGAGCCCGCGTCTGCGCCACGTACCACTGCCGCTTCCGCTCCGCCTGATCCTCCGCCCTGAGCCGGTCGGCGGCCACCCGCCACGAATCCGGTCGGGCCGCGGAGGCGACGTCGGGGTCTCCCAGCAGAAGCTCATCGCCGACGTGCAGGAACGACTCCGGGTCCCCGGGGGGCGGCCGGGCTATGTCGGCGCAGAACACGACGTCCCATTCGAGGCCCTTCGCGCCGTGGATCGTCCCGATCGTGAGCACGTCGTCGTCCTCGGCGTACAGGCGGGCCGGCATCTCCCGGGACACGCGCCCCCGCTCGCGGGCGCGGCGCTCGGCGATGTCGGCCAGGAAGTCAGCGACGCCGCGGTCGGCGGCGGAGCGTGCCAGCGCCAGAAACTGGCGCACGTTCGCGACGGCCTCCATGCCTGCCTCGCCCGCGAGCGCCAGGTGCGCCAGGTAGCCCGTGCGGTCCAGGAGGCGTTCGAGCAGGGCCGCCGTCGGTATCCGGTCCCGCAGGGCTTCGAGGTCGCGGATCAGCGCGACGCCCTCGGCCAGGCGCGAGGCCTCTTCCCCGGACACGGCAAGCGCTCCGGGGCTCCTGGAGTCCTCCATATCGGGGGCGTCGGGCTCGCCCTCCGCGCCGGACCGCGCGAGCGCCCGCCAGTATGGCCTCCCGGCGTGCCGGGCCACGCGCAGCAGCGTGTCGTCGCGCAGTCCCACGAACGGGCTGCGCAGGAATCCGAACAGGGCGCGGTCGTCGCGCGGCGCGCGTATGGTCTGCAGCGCCAGGATGAGGTCCACGACCTCGCGCCGTTCCAGGAAGCCCTCTCCGCGCAGCACGTAGGCGGGGATCCCAGCCGCCCGCAGCACCCCCTCGTAGTGGCCGGCGTTGGCCCAGGCCGGCAGCAGCAGCGCCATTCCCCGCCAGCGGACGCCGCGCGCGCCGAACCCGCGCGCCCGGTCCGCGATCCACTCGGCCTCGGCGCGGCGGGCGAGGTCGTTCGGAAGCCGCTTGCCGTCCCCGCCCGCCTCCAGGACGAGGATCTCCACGCTCGGCCGTCCCGAGGCCGGGCGCGTCGGCGCGATCGGCAGGTAGGGCACCTCGAAGTCGGCGAGTCGGTCGCCCTCCACCGGCCGGTCCAGCTGCGCGCCCGATGTGGCGTCGATCCAGCCCAGGATCTCGGGGGTGCTGCGGAAGCTTTCCTCGAGCGGGACGACGGACCCTCGCCCGGCGCGGAAGTCGCGTTCGACATGCGTCCACACGGTCACGTCCGCGCGCCGGAAGCGGTATATGCTCTGCTTGGGGTCCCCCACCAGGAACAGCCGGGTCACGTTGTCGGGGGGCGCGGCGGCGGCCTGCCCGTCAGGGCCTGCGGCTCCCAATTGCGCGGCGTCGAGACCGCCGAGTCGGTACGCGATGTCCTTCTGGACGGGATCCACGTCCTGGAACTCGTCGATGATGAGCACCCGGATCCGGCGCCTGAGCGTGCGCAGCGCCCGCGGGTCCTCGCGCAGCAGATCCCGGGTCCAGACGATCATCCGGTCGAAATCCACGGCGCCCGCGTCGTCGAGCGCCCTGTCCAGCGCGGCCGAGGCCGCGCCGGCCAGCGTCACGAGCGCGCGAGCCTCCGGGTCCAGCCGCTCGGAGCGGGTCAGCGCGGCCAGCGCGTCGGACTCGTCCAGCAGGCTCGCGACCCATCCTTCGATCTCGCGCACCGACCGCCGTTCGAGCAGGGTCGCCGCAGCGGGCGACGACGACTCCACGGCGTCGATGAGGGCCTCCCGGGTGATTGTCCGGATCAGCGCGGCGGCTTCCCCTTCCTCCAGGATGCGCAGGGACGGGTCCCGGCCGGAGCGGAGGGCGAACTCGCGCAGTACGTCGCCGCAGAAGCGGTGTATGGTGCCGACGCGAGCGCCGTCCACCCGGCGCGCCAGGTCCGAGCGCCCGTGCTCCCGGAGCGCGCCGCGCAGCGCGCGCTTCAGGTCGGCGGCCGCCTGGTTGGTGAACGTGATGGCGGCGATCTCGTGCAGGTCGAGCGGCCGCTCCGCGCGCGCCGGCCCGTCCGGTGTGCGGATCTCGATGCCCAGCAGGTAGAGGATCGCCGAAACGACGGTGAAGGTCTTGCCGGTGCCCGCGCCCGCGGTGACCAGGACGTGGCCGTCCAGCGCGCGCACGGCGTTCCACTGGGACCGGCGCAGGGCGCGCGCGGCTTCGGCGGGGGCCTCGACGATCATGAACGCGGCCCGCCGGGGACGCGGCAGATGTCCCACCCGTGGCAGTAGGGTGGACACCCGCAGGATGGCGCCGGCGCGGCGGGGAATCGGCCTTCCCGCACGCGGCGGGCGCACCCGCCCGCGGCCGCGAGCGCCGCCGTCTGGCGCTCCAGCGCCTCCTCGTCCCGGAGCGGCGAGGCGTCGTCGCGGGCCACGGACAGGAGGGCCAGCTGGTGCGCGACGCTGCGGGTGCCGATCGCGCGATACTCGATGCGCGCCACTTCGAGGTCCGGCCGCAGGCGCTCGAGCGCGGCCGCGTACAGGGGTAGCTGAAGCACCACGCCGTCGCGCCAGCCGGACCGGTGGCCGCGCGCGGGCACCGAGGCCTCGGTGCTCTTGTAATCGACCGCGGCGAGCAATCCCTCGGCTCCGGCGAGGCGGGGATCGACGCCCACCTCGACGCGGTCGATGACTCCCCGGAGGCGCAGCGGTTCCGGCCCGGCGCCGACCTCCAGGTCGTCGAAGGCGACCTCGTGCTCCGCCACGGCCGTGCGAAGCTGGGGGTACTTGCTCCGCATGCGCCGGATTTCGCCCTGCTCGTTGAGCTCGGTCTCCCACTCGACGTACCGCACGAGCGTCCGCTCCAGCTCGGCGGCCTTCGCGTCCCGGAGCGCCGGGGGCACCGCGCGCAGAGCCGCGGCGTCCCTCGGCGCGGCCTCGGCGATCGCCTCGCGCATGGCCTCCGCGGCCGCTGGTCGCGCCCACGTCAGGTCCGACGCACCCAGACGGACGGGCCCACCCTCGAGCTCGCGTGCGCGCCCGTAGAAGCGACGCAACGCGTCGTGGTAGAGGTTGCCCCGCGCGATCGGGTCCAGATCCGCGTCGGGATCCTCCCGCGTTTCGAGCCGGAGCAGCCGGCCGCTGAACCAGGCCCACGGGCATTTCGCGACGGCCTCCAGCGACGTGGCGCTCCAGACGTGGTCCGGCCCGTACCCCTCCGCCAGCCAGGACCGCAGCTCGGGCTCCTGGATCAGGCCGTTCCACGGCCCGACCCGCCCGCTTCTTCGTTCCGCCTCCATGCGCGCGGCGTGCTCCGCCTGGACGACGGCGGCTTCGTCCCGAACGAGCGGCACACCGGGGGTGAGGACGCGCCGGGTCGGCAGCGCGTCGACCTCCGGATCGCCCGCCAGCGACAGGAGGTCCTCCACGAAGCCGGAAACGACGGTCGGCTCGCCGCGGTCGTCGACCCGCGACCAGGACACCGTCAGACTGCTCGACGCGGATGCCGCCACCACCGCGAACAGGTCCCGCTCGCGCCGCTCCCATTGGTCCCGGGTTCGGATCGGGAGGCCCGCGGCGCGCAGGCGCTCGCGGTCGCCCTCCTCCAGCAGCGGCGAAGCGGGCGGCGGCAGCGGCCAGCGTCCGCTCTCCAGGCCGACCACGAAGACGTGCTCGAAGCGCCGGTAGGCCGCAGCCGGCGCTTCCAGGACCCGGACGCCGGTACGCACGGGCGTCCCGATGGCGGCGTCGCCCTTGAGCATGGCGCGCAGGAAGCGCGCGAACCCGGCGACGTCGACCTCCCCCTCGCCGCGCCCCCAGGCGCCCTCTCCCGACCGCAGTTCGGCCACCACCCGCTTGAAGCCCTCCCAGCCCGCGACGTCCCAGCGGACCAGCGCCTCCTCGCCGCCGGGCACGGCGTAGAGGAGTTCCGCGGCGCGCCAAACGTCGCGCTCCAGGGCGTCCCAGAGCCACTCCAGCCAGTCGGCCCGGGAGCGCGGCGCGTTGAGCTCTCCGGCCCAGGCGGAGAATCGCTCGAACCCCTCGAACGCCTGGCGTACCCAGGCGGCCGGCGGGACGCTGCCGCCCCCCTCGTCGTAGTCGTCGCGGTCCGCTTCCGGCTCTCGCTCCCTTCGCTCGGCATCCTCCAGGAGCCGGTGCAGCGCGGAGGTCCACGCCGCCAGGCCCCTCACGCGCCGGCGGAAGCCGATGTGGTTCAGGACCACCGCGTCCAGGTCCGATCCGACGTAGGGCTGCTCCGCGAGCTCGGCGAGGCCGTGGCGCGTCCAACCTTCGGCGGCGGCTCCGAACAGCGAGAGCAGGGCGCGAACGACCGGAATCTGCTCCAGGCGCCGGCGCTGGAGCGCGGTCCCCGGGACTCCCACGCGCTCCAGCGCGCGCAGCGCCAGGTCGGTATAGGGGCGGCCGCCGCGCGCGACCACGCACACCGCGCCGGGCTCCGCGCCGGCGTCCAGCAGCGCCCGCACCCGAACCGCCACCTCCTCGGTCTCGCGGTCCGCGCCGTGGGCCGAGAAGGCCGCCACGACGGGCAAGGCGTCCGACGTGATCGCGCCGCCCCCGGACCTCGCCGCCGCACCGCGGGCGGGATCCATCGACGCAGGCTCCCGCCCGGCGCCGGGAGCCGCACGCGCCGGATCCGCGGCCAGCCGGCGCGCAAGTCCGTTGGCGAGCCCGGCGGGGACGGCGGCCAGGCCGGGCGCCTCGGGCAGGACGAGGTCCACCGCGCTCTCCACCTCGACGGCGTCGATGCCCGGGACCGCGACCAGCGCGGGCAGCAGCCGGGACCAGCCCCCCGCCAGGTCCTGGAGTCCGGCGAAGCGGACGATCGTACGCCCGCCCAGAAGCGCGGCGCAGGCGAGGGGCGAGGCGGCGATCGCGGCAGCCGTGTCGACGATGTCGTCGCGGCCGTCGCGTCGCCCGGCGCGCGCGAGCCCGCCCGCGTAGGAGCGGTAGGCGCGCAGCAGAGCCCGGTCGCGTTCCCGCTGGAAACCGTCGCGCGTCGCTCCGCGCTGGAGCGCGGCCTCCAGGTCCGAGGCCTCCATGCCCTCCGCCGCGAACTCCCCGAAGAGCCTGTCGGCGGCGTCCACGTAGGCATCGGGCCGCTGCAGGGATCGAAAGAACTCACCCGCCTCGGCGAGAACTCGCTCCACGAGCACGAGGCGTTCGAAGGGCCCGCATGGGACCCGGTCGGTGCGGCCCAGCCGGTCCCCGATCTCGTGGAAAACGGCGAGGCCGGGGTCCCACCATCCGGGGTGCCCGACTCGAGCCGCGTCCGCGATGAGATCGTCGCGCAGCCCCCCCTGCCGCAGGAACAGCAGGGTGTTCGGCCGGAGGTCGTCGGGTGAGATCACGCCCGGCTGGTGTACAGTCGCGGGAGAAGGAGAGCGCGCCGCTTCGCGGGTGCGGGGATCACAGCTGCGCCAGGTCGGACTCCCTCGTCGATTCCGACTGCCCGGCCGCGTAACCGTTGTCGTAATAGAACACGCCGACGTACGCGTTGCGCTGGTCGTCGGCGGTGAGCACCGCCACGATGCTCGAGTCCTCCAGCGTCCACGATGCCCGGAACTTGAGCGCGCCGCTGGCGACGGCCGCGGCGGCGGCGCTCTCGGTGGCCACGTCCGGGATCACGTTCATGCTCGGGTGCCAGTCCGTGCCCGCCGAGCTGGGCTCGCCGTATTTCTCCTCCAGCCGCGACTTCAGCGTCAGGTAGTCGGCCACGTCGCGCCGGTCGTCCTTGTGGTCGATGGTGTAGCCGCCGTACGCGAGCCGCCCCTCGGTCATCCCGTAGAACACCCTGCACTCCGAGCCCACGAGCGTGGTCGGGTAGACGAGGACGTTGCGCTCCTCGCCGATCGGCTCGCCGCCTTCGCTCTCGATGATGTCGTCGCGCCCCGCACCCCAGCGACACCC
>DATKCH010000052.1:0-13874 GCA_035513295.1 Longimicrobiales bacterium | reverse complement strand
TCGTGGGCGCCGGGGCCGGCGGGCGCGGCCCCCAGCGCGGCCGCGAGGCCTTCCGCGCGCACGACCAGGTAGTCGTTGCCGAGCGCCTGGCCCTTGTCGATCGCGAGCGGCCGCGCGCGCCGGCCGCCCGGCGGGTCGGCGTCCCGCGGCCCGCCGTTCACCGGGGGCTCCCCGTGCCGTCGCGGCGCGCGCGCGCCGCGGGTCCGTGGATCAGCGCCCGGTAGGACCCGAAAGCGCCGGCGCCCGCCCCCTCCACGAACGCGCCGAGCGGCTGCAGGAGCTGGGTGCTGGCATACCCCGGGCGGGTGTCGGCGTGGGGCCGGCCGCGGTGGAAGTAGCTGCGCACGAGCACCGCCCCCGGCGCCGCCGGCAGCGTCGCGACCGACGCCGCGTAGCGCTCGAAGGCGCGCTGTTCGTAGAGGTAGAACTCCACGTTCGACGCGTAGAACGCGCCCACCGCCAGGCCGCGCCGGCGCAGCTCCTCCCCGATCGCGCGCAGCGCGTGGGGACCGGCGAAGTCGCCCACGACCGGGACGATCAGGTCGCGCTCCTGGAGCGCCCGCACGAAGCGGTAGTCCGTCTCGCTCGCCAGGTAGCTGGCGAGCCGGCCCCGCTCGTCCCGCTCGAGCAGCAGCTCGCGATAGGTCGGATAGTACCAGCGCGGCGCGCGCCCGTGGGACCGGAAGCGCAGCCCCGGCCCCGCCTGGACGAATTCCCGGTGGAAGCGGGCGATCGTGGCCGTCTCCGCGGGGGTCAGGTCCAGTCCGAAGCCTGCGATGCGGCTGTCCAGGCCGGGAGGCAGGCCTGGCCAGGCAGCCTCATCGCCGGGGCGCGCCGGGGCGGGCGTCGCGGCCACCCAGTCCAGGATCGCCGCCAGGTCCGCGCCGTCCTCGCGCAGGGAGTCCGGCGGCGCCGAGCGGCCGAACAGCGCGGCCAGGTAGGAGGCGCGGTCCGGCGACGCCTCCATGAGCGCCTTCAGCAGCAGGTGCTGGAGCAGGTTGTCGCGCCGGATGTCGAGGACGAAGGCGATCTCGGCACGCAGCGCCGCGATGTAGGAGAAGTTCTGGTCCGGGCCGACACCGATGTAGCCCAGCCCGGGCGCGCGCAGGGCGCGCAGGCGCGCGGCCACGTGCAGGTAGGATGTCTCGTTGGAGATGAGGTTGTCTGTGTCGAAATACGCGCCCTCGCCGCTGAGCCGCGCGATCAGGCCGGCGAAGGACGAGTCGGCCGGGGCGGCCGGGAGGAGGCCCGCGGCGCGGCCGGGGGACCGGATGTCGGGCGCAGCGGTCCCGGTGTCGTGGCCGGCGGCGCGGGCGTCGGGCCCCTCCCGCGCCAGCGCCGCGAACGCCGCCGCGCCCAGCGAGACCGCGGCCACGCCGAGCAGCACCGGCCGGGATACGCCTCCGCGGCGGCGGCCGGGCGTCGACGGGTACGAGCCGCCGGCGGGCGCGGAGCGTCGCACGCCCACGGCCCGGCGCCTCAGCCGCGCGCCCCGGAGGCGCGCATGCCGGAGTTCACCGACGCCGCGAAGAGGGCGCGCACGGCGTCGCGGTCAACCTTGCCGTTCGGGTTGCGGGGCAGCTCCTCGACGGCGCGCACGAGGCGCGGCTTCATGGGGCTCGAGAGACCGGCGTTCCAGCGCTTCTTCAGCTCCTCCACGTCCGGGGAGGGACCGCGCGGCACGAACGCGGCGGCGATGATCTGCCCCCACTGCTCGTCCGGGACGCCCACGACGACGACCTCTTCCACCGCGTCATCGAGCGCGAGACGGGCGGCGACCTCCGCCGGATCGACGTTCACGCCTCCGGTGATGATCCGGTCGGAGAGGCGGCCCATCACCCACAGGTGGCCGTCCCCGTCCACGTGGCCCACGTCGCCCGTCGCGAACCAGTCGTCGCGGCCGGTGAGCGGCGTGTCCGCGCCGGCGTATCCGGCCGAGACCGTATCGCCTCGCACCAGGATCTCGCCCGAGGCCTGCCGCAGTTGGATCTCAACTCCCTTGATCGGCCAGCCGACCGTGCCCGGCTTCTCGCGTACCAGCGCGGGGGGCGCCGTGCACACCTGCGACGAGGCCTCGGTGAGGCCGTACGTGAGCGCGACCGGGTAGCGGAGGTCCAGCGCGCGCTCGAGCAGCGCCCTGGGGATCGCGTCGCCGCCGACGAGGATGCAGCGGGCGTGTCCGGGGGCCAGCGTGTCGCCCCGCTCGCGCAGGAGGCGCCGGAGCATGGTGGGCACCAGCGCGGCGCTCGTGATCTGCCCGGCGTCCAGCAGCGCCGCGGCTTCGGCGGGGTCGAAGCGCTCACGGGTGACGAGCCGGAAGCCCACGACCGCGGCGCGCACGACGAGCGCGAGCCCGCCCACGTGCGCGGGGTCCAGGGTGGCGAGCCAGCGGTCGTCCGCGGCCACGTCCAGGCGCAACGCGCCGCCGCCGGCCACCGCCATCAAGTTGGCGTGCGACAGCCGGACCGCGCGCGGCACGCCGCGCGTGCCCGACGTCCACAACAGGAAGGCGTCGTCGCGCGCGCCGAGGGCGTTTGCGTCGCGCCGTCCGCCCGGCGGCGTGACGCCGGCGTACCTCGCGGCGTCGCGCGCGGCATCCAGCGCGCGCTGGATCTCGGAGTCGCGCGCGGAAGGAGAGGTCGCTTCCGTCGCCGAACGCAGCTTTGCCGCCGGCGGGCCGCCGATGAGCCGCTCCAGGTCCAGCGCGGGGCGGCCGCCCGCGATCGCGCGCGCCAGGTCCGCGGTGGTCGCGTCGTGGAGGATCGCGGCAGGCGCCAGTACGTTCACCGCGTCTACCAGCTCCGCCGGCGCCCTGCGGCGGTGGAGCGGCGCCAGGACGAGCCCGGCCCGGCCGGCGGCGAACACCGCCGCGGCCATGGCGGGGCCGACCGGAAGCAGCGTCGCGACGGTGCCGCGCAGGTCCGCCGCGGCGAGCCGGCTCGCCATCCGGTCGGCGACCGCGTCGACGGTGGAGAAGCGCGCCGTCCCCTGCTCGCTTTCGACGAAGAACGCGTCGGGGGTCGCGCGCGCGCGCACCCGAAGCGCGTCCTCGAAGCGCGGACCGGTCAAGCGACGAACCCGAGCGTGAGGCAGACTGCGAACAGCGCCGACAGGCGAGCGGTCGCGCCCAGCGCGGGGTTCAGGCGAGCCGGATCGCGCGGCGCACAGACGGCGCGCAGCGGCGCCAGCGCGAGCGGCGCGGTGGCCAGCGCGAGCAGCGTCGCGCGCGGCCACGAGAAGAACGCGACGCCCACCAGCGGAACGGCGTACGCCACCGCCAGCAGCAGCGCGAACTCCGCGCGCGTGCCGCGTTCTCCCAGGCGTACCGCGAGCGTGCGCTTGCCCGAGGCCGCGTCGGTGTCGACGTCGCGCAGGTTGTTCACAACCAGAATCGCCGTGATGAGCGAACCCATCGCCACCCCGGCGAGCAGCGCCGCGGGGGCGAGTTCGAGGGCCTGAACGTAGTACGTGCCGCCCACCGCGACGAGCCCGAAGAATACGAATACGAACGGGTCGCCGAGGCCCACGTAGCCGAGCGGCGCCGGGCCGCCCGTATAGAGGACTCCCGCGGCCATCGAGGCGAGTCCGATCGCGACCACCGGCCAGCCGGCGACGGCCGTCAGGTATGCCCCGCACACCGTCGCGGCGCCGAACGCCGCCGCGGTGCCGGCGAGCATCTCGCGCGGCGTGAGGAGCCCCGACTGAACGGCCCGGGTGGGCCCGACGCGGGTCTCGGTGTCGGCGCCCTTCCGGAAGTCGAAGTAGTCGTTGGCGAAGTTGGTGCCGACCTGGATCAGGAGCGCGCCGAGCAGCGCCGCCAGCGCGGGCCAGAGCGCGAACGCGCCCCGCTCCACGGCGAGACCCGTCCCGACGAGCACCGGCGCGATCGCGGCGGGCAGGGTCTTGGGACGGGCGGCCAGCACCCAGGAGGTGAGCGAACCGGCGGCCGGGGCCGGCGGGGTCGGGAGAGCCATGGCGGGATGGCGGCCTCAGTGCGGGATCACGGGTTCGAAGCGGGCCTCGCGGCGGCGGTCAGGGCGGCGCGGGGGTGGTCACGGCCTCGCCGCGGCGGTCATGGCAGCCAGGGGTAGCTCCCGAAGTCGGGCGGCCGCCCATCGTTGTAGGCGTTGCGGCCCTCCTGCCCCTCTTCGGTCATGTAGAACAGCAGGGTCGCGTTGCCCGCGAGCTCCTGGAGCCCCGCCTGCCCATCCACGTCCGCGTTGAACGCGGACTTCAGCGTCCGGATGGCCAGCGGGCTCTTGCCGAGGATCTCGCGCGCCCAGCGCACGCCTTCCTCCTCCAGCTCCGCGCGCGGCACGACGGCGTTCACGAGGCCCATGTCCAGCGCCTCCGCGGCCGAGTACTGGCGGCACAGGTACCAGATCTCGCGCGCCTTCTTATGGCCCACGATGCGCGCCAGGTAGGAGGCCCCGAAGCCGCCGTCGAAGCTGCCCACGACGGGGCCCGTCTGGCCGAAGATAGCGGTGTCGGCGGCGAGCGTCAGGTCGCACACGACGTGCAGGACGTGCCCGCCGCCGATCGCGTAGCCGGGAACCAGCGCGATCACGGGCTTCGGGATCGTGCGGATGATGCGCTGGAGCTCGAGCACGTTCAGGCGCGGCACGCCGTCGGCGCCGACGTAGCCGGCGTCGCCTCGCACGCGCTGGTCGCCGCCGCTGCAGAACGCCCACTTCCCGTCCCTGGGGGAGGGCCCCTCGCCCGACAGCAGGACCACCCCGATGGACGTGTCGTCCCACGCGTCCCGGAAGGCCTCGATCATCTCCTGAATTGTCTCGGGCCGGAACGCGTTGCGCACCTCGGGCCGGTTGAACGCGACGCGCGCGATGCCCCCGCCCTTGCGGTAGGTGATGTCCTCGTAGTCCTGCGCGCTCTCGAGAGAATCCATGATGTCGTGTGCGGAATTCGCCGGCGCGGGTGCGGGCGCGCGTTACGCGCCGGGCCCGCCGCTGCCTGGCCGCATCCTACGCCGGGAGCGGCGCCATCGCCACGTCCGGCGGGCGCCGGAGCAGGGCCACGCGGCTGTTCGCGGCGCCGGGCAGGGCCCCGCGCCGGCGGGCGCGCGGATCAGAGGGTCGCCGAAACCGCCTCGACCACGCGGCGCGTGACGGCTTCGCGCGCGAGCCGGTTGACTTCCCTGTCCGTGGCGATCTCCAGGAGCCCACCCTGCGCGGCGGCGAGCCCGGCCGAAAGCGCGGCGCGCAGATCCGCGAGCCCGCTCGCGACCGTGTGGGGCACGCCGTGAAGCTCGCCCAGGAGGGACAGGTCGAGCCCGTGCGGGGTCGCGAAATAGCGCGTGAACTCGGGCTCGAAGTCGCGTACGGGCAGCATGTGGAAGATCCCGCCGCCGTCGTTGTTGACGACCACGAACAGGGTGCGCGGAGAGGTCGCGGCGAGCGCCAGCCCGTTGGCGTCGTGGAGCAGCGCCAGGTCGCCGACCAGCGCGACCAGCGCCGGCGTTCCGTCGGGCAGCGCCGCCGCGGCCCCCAGCGCGCTGCTCACGATGCCGTCGATGCCGCTCGCGCCGCGGTTGCCGAGCACCCGCAGGTTCGCCTCGCGCGGCGCGGCGAAGGCGTCGACGTCGCGCACGGGCATGCTGCTCGACGCGAAAAGAACGCCGCCGGCGGGGACGGCGACGACGACGGCGCGCGCGACGGCGCCCTCGAAGAGGGCCGCGGGATCCCGGGCGGCCTCCTCCAGGGCCGCGTCCAGCGTCTCCTGCGCGGCGGCTTCGGCGCCCGACCAGCGGCGCAGCCAGGCGTCGTTCCGCTCGCCGTCCGCGGCCCGCCGGACCGCCGACAGGGACAGCGCTTCGTCCGCGCGGATGTAGTCGGAGGCCAGCGCCTGGTGGTCCTTCCAGCGACCCCCGCCGTCCAGCACCGTCTGCGGCGCGCCCGCGGACTCCGCGAGCAGCTTCCGGGTGGACGCCGACGTCGGCGTCGCCCCGACCCGCAGGACGAAATCCGGGCGCAGCGAGCGCCGGACGTCCGGATCGGTCAGGAAGCGGTCGGCTGCGCCCGCGACCGTATCGAGCGTACCCGGACCGAAGCGCGCGCCCGACAGCGGGTCGGCGACGATGGGAACGCGGGCCTCGCGGGCCAGCGCGACCGCCTCGTTGCCGACGCCTTCGGGGTCCGGTACGGGACCACACACCAACAGCGGCCGCTCGGCGGACGCCAGCGCGGCGGCGACCTGGGCCGCGATCCCCGGCGGCGGCTCGGCTCGGCCGGCGTGGTGACGCGGCACGGCGACCTCGGGCTCCTCGCGCGCCGGCGGCCAGCTCTCCGGCTCGAGCGGCTCCGGGAAGGGGAGGTTCAGGTGCGCCGGTCCCGCCGGGCGGCCGCGCGCGGCGGCGCAGGCGCGGGCGACCTGGGCCGCGAGGACGCGCAGGGCCTCCGGATCCGCGGACGGGACGCCCGGGTCCAGCGCGAGACGGGCGCAGCCGGCGAAGATCCCGCCCTGGTCGATCGTCTGGTTGGCGTCGGAACCCCTCAGGCCGGGCGGGCGGTCCGCGGTCAGCAGCAGCAGGGGCACCTCCGACGCGGCCGCCTCGACCGCCGCCGGCAGGAGATTCGCGACCGCGGTCCCCGAGGTCGTGACCACCGCCCCGGGCTCCCCGGACGCGCGCCCGACGCCCAGCGCGAAGAACGCCGCGGAGCGCTCGTCCAGGCACTCGAGGAGGCGCAGCTCGGGCCGGCGCGCGAGCGCCAGCACCAGCGGCGTGGAGCGGGACCCCGGCGCGACGCAGACGCTGCGCACGCCGGCCGCCACGAGCGCCGTCGCGATGGCGCGCCCCCACGCTTGGTTGGCCCGCCGGGTGGCGGCGGGGTCGGTCACCCGCGCGCGCGCCGGAGCGCGGCCAGCACGGGCTCCAGCTTCACCGCGGTCTCGGCCCATTCCTTCTCGGGCTCCGAGCCCTGGACGATGCCGGCCCCAGCGAAGAGCCGCCAGCCGTCCTCGCGGCAGTGGAGGGCGGAGCGCAGGCCGGGCGCGAAGCCGCCGTCCCCGCCGGGCTCGAACCAACCCACCGGACCGGCGTACCAGCCGCGCCGGAATCCTTCGGCCCTGCGGATGAAGTCCAGCGCCGCGGCGCGCGGCTCTCCGCCGACCGCCGGCGTGGGGTGGAGGGCCTCCAGGACGGACAGGATGTCGACGCCCGGCCGGAGGCGGCCGCTGAGCACCGTCTCCAGGTGCTGGATGCTGGCGAAGCGGATCAGGTGAGGGCCGCTCTCCACGTCCAGGTCGTCGACCAGGGCGGCGAGCCGGTGCGCGACGTCGCGGACCACGAGCGCCTGCTCGGCGCGGTCCTTCGCGCTGGCGAGGAGCGCGTCGGCGAGCGCGGCGTCCTCCCCGGCGGTGGCGCCCCGGGGCGCGGACCCCGCGACCGCCGTCGTGCGCAGCACCCCTCCGGCGACCTCCGCGATCGACTCGGGCGCGGCTCCCAGGAACGCGCGCCCCGGGATCGGCTCGAAGAGGAAGGTATGCGCGTCCGGCTCGTCGTGGCGCAGGCGCGTCGCGACGTCCACCGGACTCGTCGCCGCCCAGGGGAGGTCCAGCGCGCGCGCGAGCACGACCTTCTCCAGGCGCCCCCCCGCGATCTCCTCCAACGCGGCGCGCACGGTCGCGTTCCAGCCGTCGTGGCGCTCGCCGCGGCCGTCCGCGGGCGGCTCCGCGCGCGCGCGCCCCGACGCTCCCGCCCCGGCCCCGTTGTCGGCGGCCCCGGACGCGCGTCGGATCGCGGCTTCGACCTCGCGCAGCCGGAGTTCCGGGTCCTCGCCGTCGAACGCTCGGACCGTGAGGAGGGCGCCGTTCCCGCGTCCGCGCGCCTCCACCGCGGGGAGCACGAAGCGCGCGGCCGGGAAGCCCTCCCAGCGGGGCACGGGATCGCCCGCGTCGTGGAACGCGAAGCCGCCGAACAGGCGCGCGCCCGGGCCCGGAGCCAGGGTGCGCGCGGCCTCCCGGATGATCCGGAAACGGTCGGGGCCGGACGCCGCGAGCACGGCCGCCTCGCCGAACCACGCGCTCCAGCCCCGCTGGTCGCTCCACAGGCCGCGGGGCCGGCCCTCGCCGGCGCGCAGGATGGCGGCCGGGCCCACCCCCTCCAGGTGTGCGCCGGCCTCTTCCCGCGACCCGGACGTCGCTCCCACCGTTCCAGCCGCCAGTGCCGCTCCTTCGTTCACCGTTCGAATCGAACTTCGCCGCCCACCACGGTCACATCGACGGTCGCCCGTCCGATGTCCGCCGGATCGGACGCGAAGATGTCGGTGGACAGCACGACGAGGTCGGCCAGGAGGCCCGCCTCGATCCTGCCCAGGTCGTCCCCCGCGAAGCTCGCGTAGGCGCCGTCCTCGGTGTAGGGCGCCAGCGCTTCCGCGACCGAGATCCTCTGCTCCGGCACCCAGCCATCGGGGTTCGCGCCGTCGAGCGTCCGCCGGGTGACCGCGGCGTAGATACCCTCGAGCGGCGAGATCGGGGCGACCGTCCAGTCGGATCCGAACGCGAGGCTCGCGCCGGCGTCCAGGAGATCGCGGAAGGCGTACGTCGTCCGGATCCGCTCGCGCCCGATCCTGCGCTCCGCCCAGCGGCCGTCATCGATCGCGTGGTACGGCTGCATGGACGCGATGACGCGCAGCTCGGCCATGCGGCGCACCGCCTCGGGGGTCAGGTGCTGCGCGTGCTCGATGCGGAACCGCCGGTCGCGCGGCCCGTTCGCCTCCTCCGCCTCGGCGAACGCGGCCAGCAGCCAGTCGTTCGCGGCGTCCCCTATGGCGTGCACCATGAGGTGCAGCCCCGCCGCGTCGGCCCCCGCCAGATCGGCGCGCAGCCGCGCCGTGTCGCTCACCATCAGGCCCCGGTTTTCGGGCTCGTCGTCGTACGGCTCGTGGAACCACGCGGTTCCGGAGCCGAGAGAGCCGTCGACGAACGCCTTCACCGCGCCCCAGCGGAGAAGGTCATCGCCCCTGCCGTCGTGAGCGACGAGCGTGACCAGCCGCTGCCAGTCGGCGATCTGCACCGCGGCGTACACGCGCACCGGCAGGTCTCCCCGCGAATGGGCTCGGCGGAACGTCTGCAGGTCCTTCCAGGTGCCCATGTGCGTCACGGACGTGACGCCGTTCTCGAGCGCGTGGCGGGCAGCCGCGGCGAGCGCGCGGACATCGGCGTCCTCGTCGGGCTCGGGGACGACGCCCCAGACCAGGCTCATGGCCTCGTCCTTGAGGACCCCGGTCGGACGCCCGCCCGGGTCGCGCACGATCGTGCCGCCCGCGGGGTCAGGCGTCGAAGGCGTCACGCCCGCGAGCTCCAGAGCGAGCGTGTTCGCGAGGCCCATGTGCTGGTCCAGGCGCTGCACGAACACGGGGGTCTCCGGGGTTACCGAATCGATCCAGGACCGGTGCGGCAGCTCCCCGCCCCACGCCTCGTGGTCCCACTGCCCCCCGGTGATCCAGGACGACCCCCCCGCGCGGGCGCGCTCCGCGATGCGCTCGATGAACGCGTCCGGCGTCGCGGCGTCGCGAAGCCTGACCGCGTCGAGCTCGTGGCCGCCGTCGATGAAGTGCGCGTGCGCGTCGTGGAACCCCGGCACGACGAGCCGGCCCCGCAGGTCGATGCGCCGGGCGGCGTCCGCGATGCGCAGCACCTCCCGGTCGGTGCCCACCGCCACGATGCGGTCGCCCGAAACGGCCACGGCGGTGGGCCAGTCGGCGGGATCGGAAACGGCCTCGGCGCCGACCCAGACGCGACCTCCGGTCATGACCAGGGTGGTGGGCACCGGGGGAGCGTCTCCTTCGGCGGAGGCGTCCACGTCGCAGCCCCCGACGGCGGACGCGCAAGCCGCCGCGATTGTCGCGAAACGAGCCAAGCGCATGATCGGGCGAAGATGCGGTCGAGGGCGGACCGCGGAAAGTCCGGCGGCGCGACGGGCGGGTGCGCCGGGCGGCGGGCGGGTGCCGGGGTGGCGGGCGGGCGCCGGGACGGCGGGCGGGTGCCGGTTCCCCGGCAGCGGGTCGCGCTTCACCGACGCGCACCACCTCGTGCACTGGGCCGACGGTGGCGAGACCCGGCTCGAGAACCTCCTGCTGCTCTGCCGCGGGCATCACCGCGCCGTGCACGAGGGGCGGGTCCGGGTGTGCAGGGGCGCCGATGACTCCGTCGTGTTCTTCACCGCGGGCGGTCGGGCTCTGTACGACGCGCCTCGGCGAGCGCGCGGGACGGCCGGAACGGCTTGGACGGAGGAGGCGAACGGGACGGCCGGAACGGCTTGGACGGAGGGCACGGACGGGACGGCCGGAACGGGATGGACGGAGGCGGCGACTGGGACCGCGGAGGCGGGGACTGGGACCTCGGAGGCGGCGCCGGCGCAAGCGTCAGCGGTGACGGCGGACGAGCTGCGGCTCGATCGGCCTGCGTGCCGCAGCGGCGCCGCACGCTGGGCTCGCGATCGGGACGTGCCCTGGGGGATCGAGGTGCGCGCGCTCGACGCGGTCGAGAAGGCCGCGGGGTGGTGAACTGCTAGCGGCATCCACCGGCGAGCTTTCGCAGGAGGCACGGACCACGCGGCGCGTGCCGGGAGCGTGTGTGGCGGCGCGTGCCGGCGGCGCGTGCCGGCTGCGCGCCGTCATGGGAGGGATCGAGCTCCGGCGGGCCCCTACTCCTCCAGCACGCGCAGCGCCACCTCGACGCGGCCGAACGGCGCGCTCACCTGAACTCCCTGGAGCACGGACCGGACGGCCGACAGGGATTCGCGCGCGATCGCGACGCCCTCGTCGATCGCGGCCTCCTTGCCGCGCTCGCTCGCGGCCCTCATGCGCTCCATGACCGCCGCGGGGACGCTGATACCGGGCACCTCGTTGGCCAGGAACTCGGCGTTGCGCGCCGAGACGAGCGGCCAGATGCCGGCGATCACCGGGATGCGGATGCCCCGCTCCTCGGTGCGCGCGACGAAGTCCAGCAGCTGCTCGGGGTCGAACACGGGCTGCGTGATGCAGTACTCCGCCCCGGCGTCCACCTTCCAGTAGAAGCGCTCTAGCTCGTAATCCGCGTCCACCGCGCTGGGGTTCGCGCCCACGCCGATCGCGAAGCCGGTCGGGTCGCCGATTGCGTTGCCGCCCGGGTCGAGCCCGCGGTTCAGCCGCGTCACCAGGTTGGTCAGGCCGATCGAGTCGATGTCGAAGACCGCGGTGGCGTCGGGGTACGGGCCCATCTTGGGCGGGTCGCCCGTCACTATGAGCAGGTTGCGCACGCCCAGCGCGTGCGCGCCGAGCAGGTCCGAGAGCATCCCGAGCAGGTTGCGGTCCCGGCAGCTGTAGTGGACCACCGGCTCGATGCCGCCCTCGCGCGCGATCAGCGCGGAGGTCGCCAGCGCGCTCATGCGCATCTGCGCGCGCGGGCCGTCCGGGACGTTGATGCCGTCGATGCCCGCGTCCCGGAGCTTCGCGACGCCGGCCAGCATCGCCTCGGGGTGGATGCCCTTCGGGGGCACGATCTCGACGGTCGTGTAGAACTCGCCCGCGGCGATCTTGCGGCCCAGCACCGACCTCCGCGCGAGCGGGACCGGCTCCCTCTCCTCGGGCCCCTCCAGCGCCGCGCCGCCCGACGGTACCACCACCACGCGCGGCGCGCGCATGCGCACCGCGTCGGCCATGCGCCGGATGTGCTCGGGCGTCGTACCGCAGCAGCCGCCCACGAAGCGCGCGCCGGAGTCCATGAGGCGGCGCGCGTACTTGGCGAAGTACTCGGGCGACGCCATGTACATCTGGCGGCCGTGCACCTCCCTCGGCATGCCCGCGTTCGGCTGCGCCGACAGCGGAGTCGTCGTGGCGGGAGCCATCCGCTCGACCCCCTGCAGCAGGCCGTGCGGACCGACCGAGCAGTTGAGCCCGACGACTTCCGCGCCCCACTCGGAGAGGCGCGCGGCGCACACCTCGGGGGACGTCCCGTAGGCGGTCGCGCCGTCGTCGCCGATCGCCATCTGCGCGAACACCGGCAGGTCGGTCAGCTCGCGCACGGCGGCGAGCGCCTGCCGGATCTCCTCCAGGAACGAGAACGTCTCCAGGACGAAGCCGTCCACGCCGCCCTCGAGCAAGCCCTCCGCCTGCTCCCGGAAGATCTCGCGGGCGTCGTCGGCCGAGGTGGGGCCGTAGGGCTCGATGCGGATCCCGAGCGGGCCGATCGAGCCCGCGACGGCCACGTGATCGCCCGCGGCGCGGCGCGCGATGCGCGCGGCCGAGGCGTTGATCTCCCCGACGCGCTCCTCGAGGCCGTGCTGGGCCAGCTTGATCCGGTTGGCGCCGAACGTGTTCGTCTCCACGATCTCGGCGCCGGCGCGGATGTAGGCGCCGTGCACGTCCGCGACGAGCTTCGGGTCGGTCAGGTTCAGCTCGTCGTAGCAGCGGTTGATGAAGACCCCGCCGGCGTAGAGCATGGTTCCCATGCCGCCGTCGAAGAGGTGCGGGCGGCCGTCCCCGATGAGGTCGCCTATGCGGCTCACGCGCCGCGCCTCGTGAGGGCGCGTGCCGGGTCGGAGCCCGCCAGCCGGAGGGCGGGGCCGACCGTCGCCGCCAGGGACAGGAGCGCCACCAGCAGGACCAGCGTCGCGACGGTGCCCGCGCCCACGCCGCGCACCGCGGGCAGCCGGTCGCGCAGCGTGATCTCGGCCGCCAGGAGAAGCGCCAGGCCGGCCACCAGCCCGCGTGCGCCGACCGCCAGGCCGCGCAGCACGACGGAGCGGCCGATCTGGCGTGGGGTGGCGCCCAGCGCCGCGCGGATGCCGAACTCCCAGGCGCGCGCGCGCGCGTCCTCGGCCATGCTGGACGCCATGCCGGAGGCGGCGAGCAGCAGCGCCGGCGCGGCCGCGGCGGCGAGCAGCAGCGCCAGCCACCCGAGCGGAGCCTCCGCCTCCGCGAGCAGGTCCCGCAGCGGACGTACCTCCGACACGCGCACGCCCGCCCCCACCGGCAGCTCGGCGGCGATCGCCGAGCGGAGCGCGGCGCGCAGTTCGGGCGCGACCGCGTCGGCCGGCTCGGGCGCTTCGGCGACGCGCAGCGCGACGTCGAACGCCGACGGCGACGCCTGCGTGGAAGGCAGATAGAGCGAGGGAACCGGGTCCCCCGCCAGGCTGAATCCGCCTTCGGGGTAGTCGGGCACGACGCCGACGATCGTCGCCCACGTGGGCTCGGTCGAGCTCGTGATCACGCGCTTGCCTAGCGCGATGCCGTCGTCGAAGCGGCGCGCGTAGCTTTCGCTGATGAGCACGACGCGGGGCGCCCCGCCGTGATCCGCCGGGCCGAACGCGCGACCCTCCACCGGCCGCATGCCGTGCGCCCGGAAGAACCCCGGGCTGACGGCCGAGCGACGCGCGTCCACGCTGATGATGTCCGTCGGCAACCCGCCGAACACGCAGAATCCGCAGTACGTCGTGACATAGTCACGGGCCGTCCGGCCGGTGAGCGTGCCCGGACTGGACGCGGACGCCGCGCGCGCGCCCGTCGCGGTGGTGAGAATCGCGCCCAGGCGCGCGTGCAGCGCGGCGATCTCTCCCGCCTCCAGGCCGTCGAGGGTGACCCGCGCGACCACCGTGTCGCCGAGTTGAAACGCGGACCACGCGTCGCGGTCCGGCGACAGCACCGACCCGCCGAGCACCAGGATAGTGCCGGCTGCGAGGACCAGCACGGCGACCTGGAGGCTGGCCACCGCGCGGCGCGCGAAGCCGAGCGCGGGGTCCTCGGTGGCGCGGTCGCCGACCCCGAGGATGGCCGGGATCCGGCGCCCCCGCGGAATGGTCGGCAGGACGCCCGCGAGCGCCGCCGCGAGGGCGAGGGCGGCGCCGGCGGCCGCGGCGGCCAGGGCCCCGGGGGGGG
>DATKCH010000051.1:0-4337 GCA_035513295.1 Longimicrobiales bacterium | reverse complement strand
AGCATGCCGACCCGGTAGATCTTGCCGGCGAGCCAGGCCATCGCGGCCGCGGTGACCCCGATTCCCAGCAGGGACAGCGGGACCTGCCACACCGGTATCGGCGCGGAGGCGATCCGCATGGGCATCGCCACGGGCGCGGTGAACGGGACCATGCCGAGGGTGGTGGCGATCCGGCCGGTCGGCTCCCCGGTGATCGCGCTCAGGAACAGCATCGGCAGGATCAGCGGCACCAGCAGCATGAACTGATAGGACTGGGCCTCGTGCTCGGAGGTCACGGCGGCGCCCAGCCCGGCGAACATCGACGAGTACAGGATGAACCCGAGCAGGAAGAACGCCGCGAACTGACCCAGGACGACGGGGTCCACGGTGATCGCCGCGAACACCTCCGGCGGAATGCCGAAGCGCTCGGTCAGCGCGTCCGAGCTGACCACCGCGAGCGCCACGATCCCGGCCCAGATGCCGACCTGCAGGATCGCCGCGCCGCTCACCCCCAGGATCTTGCCGGCCAGCAGCCGGCTCGAGGGCACCGAGCTGACCAGCACCTCCGAGATACGGTTCGCCTTTTCCTCGAGCACGCTGCGCATGACGGCCAGCGAGTAGAAGAACGTGATGAAGTAGATCAGGAAGGTCACCGCGTAGGCGAAGAAGAAGGTCGAGAGCGCGCCCCCGCCCTCCTCTCCGGACGCGGTGATCTGCGCCTCGTCGACGCTCACGGCGCGCACCAGGCCGGCCACCTCGGTCGCGTCCAGGCCCGCCCGCTCGAGCCGGACCGACTGCACCGCCTGGCTGGCCGCGTTGCGCAGGTCCCGCAGGACGGTTCGGTTCGCGATGTTGCGCGCCCGGAAGTGGATCCTGTTCTCGTCGAGCACGCCGGAGGGGAACGCGACCCAGCCGTCGATGGTCTCGTCGAGGACGCGCGCGTTCAGCTCCTCGCGCCGTTGCTCGAACGTGCCGCCCGTCACCCGGATGTCGTAGCGGTTTTCCTCTCCTTCGCGGTCGCCCGCGAGCGCGGCGACGAACCGGTCCGCCACGCCGGCGGGCGCGTCGTCGACCAGGACGATTCTCCGCTCCTGGACGCGGTCTGACACGACGGCGGGCATGAACAGCAGGGCAATGAAGAGCACCGGGAAGGCGAGCGTTCCGATCAGGAAGGCGCGCGAGCGGACGCGCTCCAGAAACTCCCTCTGGAGGACGATCAGGATCTCACGCACGGGAGGCCTCCCGGATGCCGAGCTGGCGCCCGTCCCGCCGGTGCGCGTGCGCGGCGTCGCGCACGCGGCTGACGAAGATCTCGTGCAGCGTCGGCTGGAGGTGCTCGAAGCGCGCGACCGGGGTGTCCAGGCCGCTCAGCTCCGACAGCAGGGAGCGCGCGCTCGAGCCGTCCGAGAGCTCGACCTCCCAACCCCGGTTGGTCGCTTCGGCTCCCCCGACGTGCGGGCTCTCCCGCATGAACCGCCGCACGCTCTCGGTGTCGGCGTCGAACTCCACGGCGAATCGGTTCGCGCGGTGGTCGCGCCGGATCTCGCGGACGTCTCCGTCCAGGATCTTCTCGCCTTCGTCGATGATGCACACCGCGTCGCACATCCGCTGCGCCTCGGACATGTTGTGCGTGCTCAGGATCACCGTGCGGCCCGCCCGGCTGGACCCGATGATCGTCTCCCTGAGCACTTCCTGGTTGACCGGATCCAGTCCGGATTGCGGCTCGTCCAGGATCAGGACGTCGGGTTCGTGGAGCACCGTCGTGATGAACTGGACCTTCTGCTGCATGCCCTTGGACAGGGTCTCCACCTTGGCGTTGCCCCATTCCTCGAGCCCCATCCGCTCGAGCCAGCTCGCGCCCTTCTCTCGAGCCACCCGCTTTTCCACGCCCTTGAGGCGGGCGAAGAAGACGATCACGTCCATGACCTTCATCTTCCTGTACAGCCCTCGCTCCTCCGGCAAGTAGCCCACGCGCTCCAGCACCGTGCGGTCGTCCTCTGGATCCCGCCCCAGGAGCCGGATCTCGCCGGAATCCCGCATTTGGATATTCATGATCATGCGCAGGGTGGTGGACTTGCCGGCGCCGTTCGGGCCGAGGATGCCGTAGATGGAGCCCGCGGGCACGCTGAGGCCGAGCCCGCGCACCGCCACGTGATCCGAGTAGCTCTTCGAAACGTCCTCCAGTACGAGCGCCTGCGTCATGTGTCTCCGCCGGTCCGGGTGCGGTCGACTCGCGCGGGCGGCCGTGCCCGCGGCTCGGCTACGTTTACGACGGGAAAGGGCGAGTCCTTTGCCGGTCAGGCCGCGCCGGACTTCTCGACGCCGCCCCGGGCGGACCGGCGGCTGCCGGCGCCCCCGCTCGCGATCAGCGCGAGCGCGGCGAGGAGCGTTTCCGCGACGAACGAGGCGGCGGCGGCGAGCTCGGCGAGCAGCCAGAGCGACGCGTGTCCCGCCACGCGGAGCAGCGTCGCGAGCGCCAGCACCGCGTCGTCCAGCGCCGCCGCCGCGAGCGCGAGCAGGACCGCGAGCAGGCCGGCGTAGAGGAGGTTGAGCACCGGGCCGTCGGAGAGCGGCCGGAGGCCGTACGCCAGGGCCAGGAGCAGGAGACCGCCGAGGACCCCGCTCGCCGCGGCGAACCCCAGGACCAGGCGGCCCGCGCGTCCGCGCGGGAGCGCGGGCTGGGCGCCGCCGAGACCCGAGGGGCCCACCAGGACGCGCTTGCCCACGATGCCGGCCGCGGTGACCGCGAGCGAGGCGGCCAGGGCCGCGATGCTCCAGGCGATGGGATCCAGCCCCGCGCCCGGCTGCGAGAAGAGCTGGAACGAGTGCCCGACCACGAGCGCCCACGCGACCACGACCCCCAGGTCCATCAGGAAGGGCCCCAGCACCTCGGAGTTGGGACGCACGGCCACGACCGCGGGGGCCTCCTTCTGGAGCGCCGCGATCTCCTCGCGCACGATCAGCGCGACCGATTCCTCCTCCTCCCCGGCGATGCCCGCGGCGGTCCGGAAACCCCCGATCAGCTGCGCCTGGAAGCGCTCGGTCTGCTCCGCTATGCGGGCCAGCGTTTCCTCGGGCCGCGCCGACAGCGCGCGCTGCAGCCTGCGCTCGCCGAACGCCACGCGCACCCGGCGGCCGGCGTTCAGGAGCGAGTACCCCGTCGTGGCCAGCGACAGCGGGATCAGCGCTCCGATGATGACCACGACGTACTCCAGGACCGGGTGCAGCACGGTGCCGGATTCGACGTCGAGCCGCGCCGGGATCTCGAGCCGGCCGCTCACCACGGTGTAGGCCAGGACCTGGATCGCGGTCAGCCCGATCACCAGCACGAAGGGAGTGAACCGGAACAGGACGGTGTGCAGGCTGTTCGGCTCGACGGACTCGAGGGCGTACCAGAGAAGCCCGGCCGCCAGCGCGCCCAGCCCCAGCGAGAGCGCCACCCAGAAGGAGGCGTCCAGCCCCTGGAAGGCGAACTCGGCGGTGCCCAGCGCCTGCGCGACGGCACCGCGGATGAGCACCGTGTTCAGCGCGACCACGGCGACCGCGACGATGGCCAGGAGCACGACTATCGCCAGGCTGTCGCCGCCCTGCACGAGGAGCCGCGCGTCGCCCTCGCCGTCGCGTTCGTCGCGCTCGCGCCGGCCGAGGAGGCGCGTGAGCGCGCTCGCGCCGGCCGCGAGACGAGCCTCCAGGCGCTCGAGCGTGGCGATCTCGCGATCGCCCAGCCGCTCGAGCGCGTCGGACAGGCGCTCCAGGCGGCGCCCCGCGGAGTTCCTGTCGCGCAGGCCGTGCTCCATCCAGGCCTCCGCGACGCCGCGGCGGGCGCGGACCACGACGCGCCCCAGCCGGTCGCGCCGGCGGCGGATCAGCGACGCGCGCGCGTGCGCGAGGGCCCGCGCCCCGTCCGCGCCCGCGGCGAGCAGCACGAGGAGCATCGCCCCGATGGTCGCGGTGAGCGCGAAGATCTCCCACCTGCCGATCCCCACCGAAGCGCGTCCCGGGGCGCCATCGGAGCGCACGGAAAACCCGCCGGGGACGACGTCCAGCAGCCCCGCGACGGTCGTCTCCACCACCGCGCGGTCCGGGGCGTTCGGGGCGAGGCGCAGGTACGCGCAGTAGGAGCCGATGGCGGCCGCGGAGTCACCGCCCGCCACCTGCGCGCGCGCCATGTAGTAGGCGACGTCCGGGTCCGCCGGCGCGAGCCGGCGCGCCCTCTGGAGGAGCTGCGCGGCGGTTTCGTGATCCTCGAGCAGGGACGCCTGGAGGGCGGCCGAAACGAGCCGCTCCACCTCCTCGGGGTCCGCCGCCGGGGCGACGGGCGCCGCCCCTTCGGCGGCCAGGTAGGCGCGGCACGCGTC
>DATKCH010000050.1:0-5684 GCA_035513295.1 Longimicrobiales bacterium | reverse complement strand
GCGGGTTCGTCCTGCAGGACGGCGTGGTGATGCAGGTCGCCCCCGGGGAGTACCGGCTCACCGCCGCCGAGCCGACGCTGCGCTACTTCCGGACCGTGGCCCGGGACATGGGGGCGTCCGACGCGGTCATCGACGACGTCTCGGCGGACTTCGGCATCCTCGCGCTGCAGGGCCCTTACGCCCACGACGTGCTGCGCCGGCTCACCGGCGCCGCGACCGACCTGCGGTACTTCGGGGTCGCGCAGACCGCCGTGGCGGAGCGCGACGTCACGGTGTCGCGCACGGGGTACACGGGCGACCTGGGGTACGAGCTGTGGGTCCGCGTGGACGACGCGGTGACCG
The DNA here is from genome assembly GCA_035513295.1 of Longimicrobiales bacterium. Taxonomy (GTDB): domain Bacteria; phylum Gemmatimonadota; class Gemmatimonadetes; order Longimicrobiales; family RSA9; genus DATHRK01. Next base: position 5,342 of record DATKCH010000050.1, on the reverse strand, counting down.
TGTGGGACGCTCTGATGGCCGCGGGCGCGGACTACAACATCACCCCCATCGGCACCACCGCGCTCAAGATGGCGCGGGTCGAGGCGGGGCTGCTCCTGATGGGGGTGGACTTCCACACCTCGCGGTTCGCGTGGGTGGACGCCCAGCGCGAGACGCCGGACGAGCTGGGGTGGGGCTGGATGCTCCGCGGGCTGGACGAGGACGGCCGCGACTTCATCGGCCGCTCCGCGATCGAGGCGGAGCGCGAGCGGGGCACGAGCCGCTGGCGAACCGTCGGGCTGGCCGTCGACTGGCACGATTACGAGCGCGTCTACACCGAGGCCGGGGTCCTGCCGCCCCGCCACGAGCTCTACTCGGAGACGACGATGAGCGTCTACCGGCGCGGCGCGAAGGAATGGGACTACGCCGGCTACGCGAGCAGCTTCCTGGCGTCCTCGCTCCTGCGCACGCCGATCGCCCTGGCGAAGCTGCCGCCGGACCTCGCCGAGCCGGGCTCCGAGGTGGACCTGGAGGTGCCGGTGATCCGGAGGCCACGGAACGTCCTGGCGCGGGTCGACGGGCTGCCGTTTTTCAATCCGCACCGGAAGACCGCGCCCGTGAACGGGGCGAGCGTCTCCGCGAAGACCCCGAAGACCGCCTGATGCCAGAGCCCGAACGCTACGACGCGATCGTCGTCGGCGGCGGCCACAACGGCCTGGTCAACGCGGGCTACCTCGCGAAGGCCGGGCTCAGGACGCTGGTCCTCGAGCGGCGGCACGTCGTGGGCGGCGCCGCGATCACCGAGGAGCTCGTGCCCGGCTTCAGGTTCACGACCTTCTCGTACGCCGTCAGCCTGATCCGGCCGGAGATCGTCCAGGACCTGGACCTCGTGAAGCACGGCATGCTGGTGGTTCCGCTGATCAACACCTTCCAGCCGGGCCTCGACGGCAGCTACCTCCTCCTGGGCGCTGACCGGGACGCCAACTACCACGAGATCGCGCGGCACTCGGCCGAGGACGCGGAGGCGGCGCGCGACCTGGACCACCGGGTCGCCACGGTCGCCCGCGCGCTCGAGCCGTGGATGGACCGCATCCCGCCCAACAGCCTCAGCTCCGACCCGGCGGAGCTCGCCGCCATGGCGGAGCTGCGCGACTGGGCGGACGGCCTCGACCCCGAGGTGCGCGGGATGCTGGAGATGTTCGCGACCCGCAGCGCCGCGGAGATCCTGGACGGGTTCTTCGAGACCGACCTCGTGAAGGCGCTCTACGCGTCGAGCGGGATCATCGGCTCCAGGGTCGGGCCGCGGAGCAAGGAGTCCGGGCTGGTGTGGCTCTTCCACAAGCTGGGCGACTACGACGGCGTGCCCGGGCAGTGGGGCTTCCACAGGGGCGGCAACGGCGAGTTCACGCAGGTCCTCGCGCGCGCCGTGGAGGCGTTCGGGGGCGCGGTCCGCACCAACGCCGGCGTCGAGCGCGTGCTGTACGACGACGGAAGGGCCCGCGGCGTCCGGCTCGAGGACGGCTCCACGCTGGAGTCCGGCGTCGTGGTGAGCGCGTTGGACCCCCGGCAGACCTTCACGCGGCTGGTGGACGCCGACGACCTGCCGCGCGACCTGGTCGATCGCCTCGACCGCTACAGGTTCCAGGGCAGCGCCGCAAAGGTGAACTTCGCGCTCTCGGGGCTGCCCGCGTTCCCGAGGCTCGAAGGCCGTTCGGACGTCTTCATGGGCTTCACCAACCTCGGCCCCTCGATCGGCTACCTCGAGGAGGCCTTCGCGGACTGCGAGGCCGGCCGCTTCAGCCGCCGCCCCTTCCTCGACTGCTGCGTCCAGTCGACGCTGGACCCCGGCATGTCGCCGCCGGGCAAGCACATCATGTCGAGCTTCGTCATGTACGCGCCGTACCACCTGGCCGAGGGCGACTGGGACGCCGAGCGGGAGAACCTGGGCGACACGGTGCAGGCCACGGTCGAGGAGTTCTTCCCCGGGTTCGGGGAGCTGGTCCTGCACCGCGAGGTCGTCACGCCGCTCGACATCGAGCGCATGATAGGGCTGAGCGAGGGCAACATCTTCGCCGGCGAGCTCTTCGAGTCGCAGCTCTTCCTCAACCGGCCGGCGCCCGGCTGGAACCAGTACCGCACGCCGATCGAGGGCTACTACCAGTGCGGCTCGGGGACGCACCCGGGCGGGTGCATCTCCGGAGCGCCGGGCAGGCTGGCGGCGCGGCAGATCCTGCGGGACCGCGGCGCGTAGAACGTGGTCCTGGATATGGGCTGATCGTATGAGGAAGACCCTCAAGCTGGCCGCCTGGCTCGCGCTCCTCGGAGCCGTCGTCCTGGTCCTGTTCGTCGCCACGCGCGAGGCGTCCCTGACGCGCGACTGGGACGAGGACGTCGCGGTGCTGGCCGGCGTAGAGGTGACGTGGGACGGGTTCGTCCGACTGACCGACATCCGCGACTGGCGCTACACCGAGGACTCGATCGTCTCGAAGGGGTACGTCGTCGGGCTGTTCGACCCCCATGATGTCGTGGACGTCTGGATGTACGAGCAGCAGCTCGACCACGCGGGCCTGATCGCGCACACGTTCGTGGTGTTCGAGTTCGATGAGGCGTACGGGCCCCACCGCTACCTCGGGCTGTCCGTCGAGACGCGGCGCGAGGCGGGCGAGCGGTACTCGCTGATCGGCGGGATGCTGCGTTCGTTCGAGGTGACCCACGTCTGGGCGACCGAGGAGGACCTCGTGACGCGCAGGGTGCTGCATCTCGACTACCCGCTGACGCGCTATCGGCTGCTGATCCCCCCGGAGATCCGTTCGAGGATCTTCGTGCAGTTCGCGCGCGAGACGGACGCGCTGGCCACCACGCCCCGCTGGTACAACACCGCCACCAACAACTGCACCAGCTCGCTGATCCGCTACGTGAACGAGAGCGAGCCGGGCGCCATCCCGACGCACTACAGCTACGTGCTCACGGGTACGGTGGACGACTACCTGGAGAAGCTGGGCTACCTGGACGCGGGGTCGGAGCTGGCCATCACGCGCGACTACCTGGCGTCGAACGCGCTCAGGTAGACCCTCGGCCCCGGCCGGATCGCTACAGCGTCGCGCGCCCTTTCAGCTCGACGAGCACGACCTCCAGCGGGGCGTCCCCGACGTTCGTAGGCCGATGCGCCTCGGCGTCCATGCACACCACGCTTCCGGCATCGAGCGCCTCCGGTTCCATGACCTCGCCCGAGGGCAGCTCGAACGTCACGGGCTGACTTCCCAGGAAGACGACGCAGTGCGCCGGATGGGAGTGCATGACCGACGTCTCCCCCGGCCCGTAGCTCACGCGCACGATCCGCGCGACGTCGTTCTCGAATTCGACCGAGTAGTGCTCCGCGTCCACCTCGGTCGCGGCGGGGAGCTCGGGCTCCACGTCCGTGCCCGCGGTGGCGCCGTCCTTGAACTCGACCAGGATCAGCTCGTTCTCCACGCTCCCGGGGTTCTCGGGGAGGTGGATCGATTCCTCATCGCCGCATTCGACCTCGCCGAGCGCCGTCGTGTCGTCGGTCACCTCGCCCTCCGCATCGGTCATCCTCCACGAAGCGTCACCGAGGGCGATCGAGCACGTCGGGGGGTGGCGGTGCATCACCGATCGCTCGCCCGGCCCGTACGTGATGCGCAGGAGCCGAACGGCGTCGTTCTCGAACTCCACCGCGTAGCGCGCGGGGTCGGCGGCAACGGCGCCGGGATACTCCCCGGCCGCCAGCCCTTCCCCGGCCGGCGGCTGAGCTTCTTCCGTCTCCGCGCATCCGATTGCGAAGGTCGCGGCGGCGATCGTGGAAACGCTGGCGATGCGCATGGTGACTCCTGGGCTGTGGTTCATCCCAACCGGATCTCCCCGGCGACCACGATGTCCGCGTCGAGCCCGTCGATCGTGAGACGCGCGCTCGCCGGCAGACTGGCGCCGGGCTCGATCCGGCCGGCGCGCAGGCCGTCGTCCACGGCCCTCTCGATCTCCCGCTGCGCCGTGACGCCGAAGGTCTTGAGGAACTTGCGGACGGACAGGTTGAAGACTTCCTCGTTCACGGTGTCCTCGCTCGGTCTGGTGTGGGGCACCGCAGGTTCGGGCCGGGACGCCGTTACCGCAAGCCGCGCCTCATCGCTTGATCGCGGTGAACGAGCCGTAGCGCATCGCCCCGATCCGGTAGGCGAGCCAGAGCCTGGCGATGGTGACGGGGAAGCGGCGTTCCGACGCGTCCGTCCGCAGCAGGTACCGGACGTACGCCGGCCTCGTGAGAAGCGCGCGCGCCGCGCGCCGGGCGACCACGGTCCAGGTTCTTCGCACGCTCCGGGTCAGGTCCTCGAAGCGCTCCAGCTCCAACCCGGCGCCGGCCAGCCAGCGGCGGTAGTCCGCCTCGGTGCCGAGCCCGGCCAGGCGTCCCTCCCGGCAGATGGGGTCGAGCAGGCGCGTCCGCCGCCAGCCGGACACGCCGTCGGCGGCCAGCCACGCGCAGATCACGAGGCGTCCCGCCGGCCGCAGCACGCGTGCCGCCTCGACGACGGCGCGCCGCTTGTCGGCCATGTGCGCCGTGCTCTCGATCGCTATGACGGCGTCGAAGGAAGCGTCCCTCAGGCCGTTCTCCTGCCAGTCCCCCAGCACGAAGCGACAACCGTCGCGTGCGTCCGCTACGGCGCGCGCGTGCTGGGTCGCGGAGACCGTGGAACCCACCACCTCGCAGCCGTAGTCGGCCGCCAGGATCGCGGCGGTGGCGCCGTAGCCGCAGCCCACGTCGCAGACCCGGTGTCGCGGCCGCAGGGCTGCGCGCTCGGCGACCATGTCCACGAGGCGGCGCGTCGCGATCTCGGGCGTGTCGGCCGGGCTCGCGAACAGGCCGTGGTGTACGTGCGGGCCCCACAGCTCGCGGTAGAACTCGTCGAGCTCGTCGTAGTGGCGCGCGACGTCCGAGGGCGTCGCGACGGCGTCGCGGATCTTCGTGGCCATGGCGGGAAGATACGGCGGCGCTGCGGTCCTTCGCTCAGGCGCGCGAGCCCGTGCGTCCTCGCAGGCCCCGGTGCCGACCGCGCGGATTCCCGTCGTGGGAATCGGTCGCACCGGAATGGCCGTGGCCGCTGGCGGTGGGGCCGCGTCCCGTCGCCGCGGGGCCGCGTCCGGTCGCGGCGGGGCCGCGTCCGGTCGGCGCGCGACCCGCCGCTTCCTTCCGTTCCGACTTCGCGCGCGCCCGCGCCCGGTCCTCGGCCTTGCGGGCCCGGATCTGCGCGATGCGCTCGCCGACGGGCACTTCGAAGCGCTCCGCGGGGCGGGCGCCGTAGTCGAAGTCCTCCAGCGTGCGGCGCTCGATCTTCCTGCCCAGCGCGCGCTCG
>DATKCH010000049.1:0-32175 GCA_035513295.1 Longimicrobiales bacterium | reverse complement strand
ATGCGCCGCTCCCTGATGGCGGCCGCGGCCTCCCGCAGCGCCCGCGCGGCGTCCGCCTGCTCGGAAGCCGCCTCGCGCGCCAGCCGATCGATGTCCTCCTGCACGCGGCCGAGCTCCTCCGCCTGCAGGTCCTTGCGCTCGCGCACCCGCTCGGCCGCCTGCTCGCCTGCGCGCCCCGGGGGCGCTCCCGTCGCGTCGCCCGCGGCTTGCCCGAGCCGCTCCTGCTCCCGCGCCAGCGCGGACGCCCGGTCGCGGGCGCGCTCGATCCCCCGGCGGATGCCGTCCGAGCGGTCGCGCTCTAGGCCGCGCTGCGCATCCCTGAGGCGTTCCAGGGCCCGCGAGGCCGCGGCGGGATCGCCGCCACCGGCGGCGCGGCGCATCTGGCCGGCGGCTTCGCGCAGCTCGCGCGCGCGCTCCTCCAGCTCCGGCTGGTCCCGCTCGCGCGCGAGCCGTTCCAGGCGCCGCGCCTCCTCTTCGGCCTGCTGGGCCAGCTCGCGCTGCCCCTCCCCGCCCCCGGCCGCCGCCTCCTGAGACTGGGCGGCGCGTCGGGCCCGCTCGGCCTCGCGCTGCTGCCGTAGAGCCAGCTCCCTCAGCCGCTCCAGGGTTTCGTCCAGAGCCCTGTCGGCCTCCTCGCGCTGCGCGCGCCGGACCGACTCGTACTGGTTCTGCATCTTGTCCAGCTCGAGCTCGAAGAGGTCCGCGAGATCCTCCGCCTCCCCGCCCTCGCCACCGTCCCCCTGCCCCTGCGCGACCTGGACGTCACGGAAGACCGCCTCGGCGCGCTGCAGCTCGACGAGCGCGCGCTGTTCGGGCGGGAGCGCCGGCCGGGCCCGGCTCGCGCGCAGCTCGTCCAGGGCGTCCTCCATGGCCCGCGCCGCGGCCGGCAGCAGCTCGGCGACGCGCGCGAGCGACGTGTCGGTGGGGATCCCACGCGTGCGGAGCTGCTCGACGAGCCGCTCGACCTGCTCCCGGAGGCGCTCCTGGGAGAGGGCGACCGTCGACAGGTTCTCCGTGAATTCGGCCGGCGTGTAGCGCGCGCTGTCGCGCAGGAGGTTGTACGTCGCCGCAATGATCTGCCGCTGCGTCCCGGAGAGCCGCGCGCCCGCCTCGCCGCCGCCGGCGCCCGCCCCGTCGGCTTGCCGGAAGGTCCGCTCGAAGGGTCGTATGCGCAGGAAATAGAGGTCGCTCACCGCGGCCTTGGGGCCGGTGACGCGGTCGGTGTCGACGGCGCGGGCGTGATAGGCGATCACGTCGCCCGGCTGAAGGTCGTATTCCTCGAGGAACAGCGTGTGGCCCGCGCTCACCTCCGACAGCGCGCGCCCGCCGGCGTGCAGCGCCAGCGTATCCTCCGGCTGCCCGTTGACCGACAGGATCAGCTCCAGGCGCGCGACGCCGTAGTCGTCGTCCGCGGCCGTTTCGATGAACACCTCGTCGATCGAGGTCGCATCGGAGTCCCGGCCCGGCTCCTCGATTCGGACGCTGGGGGCGCCGTCATCCAGCACGTCGATGGCGTACTCGGGAGAGGCCCGGACCGCGTCTCCCCCCGGCCCGATCAACTCGATGCGGTAGAAGCCGTCGCGGTCCAGCGGGACCTCGCCGGCCAGAATGGGTTCGGCCCCGTCCTCGGCCGCTCGGTCCGGATCGTCCTCCGCCGCGGGCGACCGGGACGAGTCCGGCGCGAGCTCCAGCGTTCGGCCGTCGTCGAGCAGGACGCTCCCGCCCGGCGTGGCCGCGGTCGGATGCACGAGGAAGCGGGCGCGCGTGCCCCGCGGAGCCGCCACGTCCCGGACGTCCCGGATGACCCGCGGGGCGAGGCCGGTGTAGGCGGGGAAGCTCAGTTCGACGTCGACCCGACCCGCGTACGGCAGGTCCGCGACGGTCAGGCGATAGAGGGCGGAGCGGAAGCCGTCCGCCTCCACGAGGTAGTCGGAGTCCGCGGTGAGGTCGAACACCAGCGCGCCGTAGCTGCCGTCCTCAGCCCGAGCCATCGGAACCCGGTCGGCCACGGTGTCGCCGGCGGCGAACACGAGCAGTTCCACCCGCTCCGGAGAGGCGAGATCGACCACGCGCGCGCGCACGCTGACGTCGCCGTGGGTGGGGATGGTCGCGTCGCCGGGATCGACCCGGAACGAGGGCCGGGGGCCTTCTCCCACCTCCGCCCCAGCGCCGAAGAAGCGATCCGTTCCGGTGTCCAGGAAGGCTGGCCGGAACGCCATCGTCGCGATCGCGGTGACGAGCAGGAGCCCCATGAGCGCGGCGAAGCGCCGCAGCTCGGCGCGGTCGATGCGGTCGCCATCCTCCACCTCGTGCAGGCGCTCGAGCGCCGTCCGTACCGCCCGTTCGGCCAGCGCCCGCGATCCGGAGTCTCCGGCGAGGGCGCCCAGGACCGCCGAACCCAGCGTCGGCTCGTGCTCCTCCAGGTACAGCGCGACCCGCTCGTCCGGAATGCGCCGGAACGCCGGTCCCAACACCCACAGGATCGCCGCCGCCAGCGGGATCGCGACGGCCAGGAGCCGGACCGCGGCGGCCGGCAAGCCGTCGCCCAGGGAGGGCATGGCGAGCGCCGCCACGACGAACCCCCCGAGCGCCGTCAGCGCGACGAGCATCCCGCCGAGCAGGACGCGCTTGACGCGCCAGCGGCGCAGAACCCGCGCGAGGATCGCGCGCAGCTCGACGCCCTCCTTCCTGGCCTTCCTCGCCCGCTTCCAACCGCTCACCGCGTTCCTCCGATCATCGAGCGCCCCGGACGCACGTTGGAAAGGACGCTCTCCAGCAGGAAAAGTACACCGGCCGCGAGCAGTAGGGGCCACCAGAGAGGGCGCCCCGGCTCCCGGTCCGCAGCTCCCGCGAGCGCCTCCGCTTCGGCTTCATCCTCCTGCCGGGCGACGTCGGGGTCGCCGTCCGCGGGCGCGCTGGCGAGCGCGGCGGTGTCCACCGCGGTGGCGCCGGCCTCCTCCGCATCCACGTTGACCGCGAAGCGCGACACCTCGGCCGCGGCGGGGTCCCGGATCTCGTAGACGCCGGCGCGCTCGAGCGAAACGGGCGCACCCCCGGCGTCCAGCTCCCGCCTCGTATTACCGGGCAGGACCAGCACCGGCGGGTCCTCCCGCGGGGCGCCGGACGCGACGAGGGAGGACGGGTCGACGGAGCTTCCGACGAGGCGCTCCGGGGAGCCGTCGTTCCAGGCCGCCGCGTGGAGCAGCAGGCGGTGCAGGAGCGGCAGGTAGACCGGCTGCAGGGGGAGGTCGTTCCAGGCGTCGCCGAGGGTGCTGGTCCAGAGCAGCGAGCGGCCGAGCCCGGCTTCCGCCTCCAGCAGCGCGGGGAAACCATCGTCGAAGCGAGCGAGCACGCGCATGCCGCCCTCGTCGACGCGGCGATACCGTTCGATCCGCGCGGCGCCGAGGTCGCCCGAGCCCGGGTCCCTGAACGCGGAGAACACCGGGTGGCCGTACTCCAGGCGGCCCAGGGACCCGCCTTCGGCCCGGGACACGGCCCTACCGACGCCGGCCGGCAGCAGCCCGCGCGCGACCTCGGGGACGCCGCCGCCGGAGCGGTCGCCGAACGCGGTGAGGAGGCCCCCGCCCCCCTCCACGAAGCTCCTCAGCCGCGCGCCCGTCTCGCCCTCCGGAAACGGGACTTCGTCGAGGATCACCACCCCGGCCTCCCGGAAGTCCTCGGCGCGGAGGCTGCGCGGCGTACGCCGCCGGAGCGCGAAGCTGGGGGAACGGCCGAGCTCGAGCGCGCGGCGCAGGTGGATGCCCCTGCGCGGCCCGCTGCCGTCCGGCTCGACGATGAGAACGTCGAGGACGCGCCGGGGCTCGGCCACGAAGTACCGCCGGTCGTTCGCCGGCAGGTCGTCGGCGTCGACGCGAACCACCCCGGAGGCCGCCCCCGAGGCGACCGAGAAGGCGGGGAACTCGATGGTGGTCGCGGCGCCCGGTTCGAGGGACACGGCTTCCGAAGCGACCGGCGCGCCGTCCAGCGTCAGCGCGACCGCGCGGCCTTCGACCGGCACGTGCCCGGAGTTGCGGACGCGCGCCAGGACGCGCACGCGTTCGCCCGCCGCGAATCCGGCGCGCCGCAGCGATACGTCGGCCACCGCCAGGTCGTCGATGGGCCCCGCTCCGACGGCGAGGGTGCGCAGCAGGGTGCCCTCCGGCAGCGCGACCGGCGCCTCGGCGGAGGGCGCGCCGGCGACGAAATCGCTCACGATCACGACCTCCCGGCGCGGGCCGGGGGAGGCGGACAGGATGCTCTCGGCGAGACGCAGCGCCGTAGCGTACGAAGTGCCGCCCTCGCCGGGAGCGACCGAGTCCAGCGCGGCCGAAAGCGCAGCCACGTCGCGCGTAGCCGGTCCCAGCGCGCGCGCCGCGCCGTCGAACGCCACGAGCGTGAGCCGATCCCCTTCGCCCAGCTCCGCGAAGATCCCGCTCGCCGCCGTTCGGGCCTCCGCCATCCGGTCCGCGGCCCCCATGCTGTAGGAGCGGTCCAGCAGGAGGACGACCTCGCGCACCCCGCCGACCTCGCCCCGGCCGCCGCTCGGAAGGGGCAGGTAGGGCCGGCTGAAGGCGGCGACGAGCAGCACGATCGCCAGCACCCGCAGCGCGAGCAGGAGCGGGTCGCGGATGCTGCGCCGGCGCGTGGCGTGGAGCGGCGCCTCGTCCAGGAACATGAGCGAGGGGAACGCCTGCCGGCGGTCGGGCGGGCGGCGGGTCAGGTGCAGCCATATCGGCACGGCCACGGCCAGGCAGCCGGCCAGGAGGGCGGGGGCGAGGAAGCCCACTAGCGCCTCCCGCGGCCGCCGGCCGACGCCCGGCCGGCGGCGGACCGCCGCCGCAGCGCGGCGCGCCGGTGCGCCAGCCAGCGCGCCAGCGCGACCCCCAGCGGCGTCGCGGTGTCCAGCAGCACGTGGTCCACGCGCAGCGCCAGCAGCTCCGCCGAGATCGCGCGCACGTGCTCGTCGACCCGGCGCCCGAACGCGGCGGCGGCGCGCGCGGGATCGACCGGCCTGCGCTCGCCGGTCTCGAGGTCCTCGAACAGCATCGCGTCCAGCTCCGGCAGGCGGCGCTCCCAGGGATCCAGGACGTGGAAGGCGATCACGTCGTGTCCGCGCTCGCGCAGCGCCTCGAACGCGCGCGCGACCCGCGCCGGAGGCTCGTAGAAGTCGCCGATGACGGCGACCATGCCGCGCCGCCGCAGTGCGGCGCCGGTCCGCTCGGCGGCGTCGGCGAGCCCGCTCCCGGGCTCGGGCGTAGCCCGCTCCAGGGCTCGCAGTACGGTGTCGCGGTGGCGCGCCGCGGGCGGCACCGTCTCGATCACCTCGGAGGCGAAGGTCGTCAGGCCCACGCGGTCGCGCTGCGTCGCGGCGAGGTATGCCAGCGACGCCGCGAGGAAACGGGCGTAGTCGAACTTGGTCAGGCGGTCCGGCGATCCGCGGAAATCCATCGACCGCGACACGTCCACCAGCAGCGTCACGTCCGCGTTGGTTTCCGCCTCGAAGAGCCGGACGTAGTGGCGGTCGGTGCGGCCGTAGAGCCGCCAGTCCACGCGCCGCACGTCGTCGCCCGCGTGATAGGGGCGGTGCTCGGCGAAGTCGAGCGAAGTGCCCAGGTGGGGCGCCCGGTGCAGGCCGGCCAGAAACCCCTCGACGACGCCTCGCGCGAGCAGCTCCAGCGAGCCGATGCTAGCCAGGATCACCGGGTCGAGCATCGGCGCCGCGGGGGCGGGGCGGGCCACGCTCACCTGAGCCCCGAACCTGGAGGGGCGACCGCCGACAGGACCTTTTCGATGACCTGGTCGGTGGTGACCCCCGCGGACTCCGCCCTGAAATTGCGGAGCACGCGGTGCCGGAGCACGGGCCCCGTGAGGGCGCGTACGTCCTCGAAGGCCACGTGCGCGCGGCCGCCCAGGAGGGCCTTCGCCTTGGCGCCGAGCGTCAGGTACTGCGCCGCGCGCACGCTGGCGCCGTGCGCCACCCACTCGTTCACGAACTCCAGCGCCCCCTCCCCCGGCCTGGTCGCGCGCGCCAGCGCGAGCGCGTGCCGGAGGACCGCTTCCGCCACCGGCATGCGCCGGACGAGGGCCTGGAAGTCCAGGATCTCCCGGCCGCTCACGACCGCCTGGGGGGCGTCCCCGAGCACCGCGGTGGTGGTGCGTACGACCTCGAGCTCGTCCTCCTCGGGGAGGTGGTCCATGATGATCTCGAACATGAACCGGTCGAGCTGCGCCTCGGGGAGGGGGTAGGTGCCCTCCAGCTCGATCGGGTTCTGCGTCGCGAACACGAAGAACGGCTCGGAGAGATGGTAGGTGCGGCCCTGGACCGTCACGCGGTGCTCCTGCATGGCCTCGAGCAGCGCCGCCTGCGTCTTGGGCGGCGTGCGGTTGACCTCGTCCGCGAGCACCACGTTGGCGAACAGGGGTCCCGGGGCAAACACCATCTCGCGCCGGCCCGTGTCGGGGTCCTCCTGGATGAGATCGGTCCCGGTGATGTCGGACGGCATTAGGTCTGGGGTGAACTGTATGCGCGCGAAGTCGAGCCCGAGCGCCGACGCCAGAGTCTGGACGAGCAGGGTCTTGGCGAGCCCCGGCACGCCTACGAGCAGGGAATTTCCACCCGCGATCAGGGACACCAGCATCAGCTCGATGACCTCGTCCTGTCCCACGATGCGCTTGCGGAGCTCCGCCAGGAGGCGCCCGCGCGCGGCGGCCAGCGCGTCCGCCAGCTCCGCGTCGTCGGGAAGGGGAGGCGCGTCGTCGCGGTGCGGAGGCGCGTCGTCGGAAAGGCGAGCGGCGCCGACCGCTTCCCCCGCCTCGATCGTTTCACGCGCTCCCAGGACAGGTTCGTTCATGGTCTCCGTTTCGTCGGCGCTCAGTGCGTCAAGGCGTACATGATGTAGTTGACGCCCAGCTTGTAGGCTTCGTTGGAGAGATCCACGGGAAAGCGCCCGGTGGCGCTGAACTCCCAGAACTCTCCTATGTCGTTGTTGTAGTTCGCGATCGCTACCATGCGCCCCGCGGGGTCGTTGTCCTCGAAGTAGCCGAAGTACTGGGGCGGCAACCCGCCCCCGCGGTAGCTGACCAGCGACATCGCCGACGGATCGATCTCGAAGAACGAGTGGAAGATCGGCTCGCTCCCATCCAGCGGGATCGGCGCCAGCTCCGGCAGCGCGCGTTCCATCTGCGTGCGGAAGTTGATCCAGTCGGGGCCGCCGAAGTCGTCGAAGATGATGAAGCCGCCCTTGCGCAGATACGCGCCCAGCGCGGCTATCTCCTCATCGGTCGGCGTCCAGTATCCGGGCTCGCTCAGGTACGCGATGGGAAACAGGAACAGGTCGGGATCGTCCAGCGCCACCACGCGGCTGCCCTCCAGGTACGGTTTCAGCGTGCTGATCTCGTCGATGATCCGGGAGAAGTTGCGCTCCGCCGTGGGGTAGTCGTGCGCCCACGGGGGGCCCGAGAAGCCGCCCCCCATCCGGCTCTCGAAATGGATGCGCGCGAAGGTGAAGCGGCCGTCGTAGGGGACGTCCCCGGGGGGCAGCTCCGGCCTGGCCGTGCGGCCGGAGAACGGGAAGCGGATCTCGCCCTCCTGAGCGTCCGCGGGACCGGCGGGAAGCGCCGCGATCCCCGCGCCCAACGCAAAGGCGCGGCCCAGGCCGAGCGCGGCGCGGCGGATCCCGCTCTGGCGGGGCCTCATCCCTGCAGCTCCAGCAGCAGGTCGAGCGCCTGTTCGTACCGGGGCGCGATCTCCAGCGCCCGGAGGACCGCCTCGCGGGCGCCGCCCGCGTCTCCGGAGCGCGCGAGCGTCGCGGCCAGCCGGTACCAGGCGCCGGCCGCGTCGGCGGGCGCCAGGGCCAGCACGGCTCGCCGTTCACGGACCGCACCCGACGGATTCCCCGCGCGCTCGTACAGCCCCGCCAGGGCCTCGTGCACGTCGGGCTCGAAGGGAAAGATCCACAGCGCGCGTTCGAGCGCGTCCACCGCGGGAGCCGGGTCGCCCTCCGCCGCGCGCAGTTCCGCGAGACGAAGCAGGCCATCGTACGCGATCTCGTCGACGGCAGTCCAGGACTCCAGCGCCGCGGCTTCGGCTTCCGCCTCGCCCGCGCGGCGGTGCAGGCGCGCCAGCAGCGCGTGCGGGCCGGCCGAACCGCCGGCCTCCGGGAACAGCCGCGCCGCCCGCTCCAGCTCGCGCCGCGCGCTGTCCAGCCGGCCCGCGGCCAGCGCCTGCGCGCCGGCGGCGAGGCTGCGCGCGAAGGCGCCGGGCTCCTCGCCGTCGCCCACCGCGTCGAACCGGCTCGCGTACGTCGTCCGCAGGTGCCGGTCGAAGTCGGCGTCGATGCGCTCCGGCGTTGCCCCCAGGACGTCGCGGAACACGCGCTCCTCGCTCCAGCCGCGGCCGTATCCCGCGAGCATCCGCTTCAGGGCGTCGAAGCCCCGGGTGTCTTCGATCCACTCGACCACGAGCGAAGCCATCAGGTACGACATGCCCACCTGGCCCGGAAACGAAGGTCGTACGAAACCCTCGTTGAGCCGGCTCACCGGCGGCATCCGGTCCGACTTGTAGGCCGCGACGAACGCGGGCGAGAGTCGACGGCCCCAGCCGGCTCTGGCGCGCCGCTCCTCGCGCACCGAAATGCCCTCGGTGAGCCAGCGCGGTACCCGGTTGTCCGTGACCCCGAGGGTCACCGCGTGGGCGACCTCGTGCCACAGAGTGGAGGCCCAGTTGAACGAGCCTTTCTCGCGCGCGGACGGGGAGTTCATGGCGAGCACGTTGCCGAAGCTGACGCCGAGCGCCCCGAACCCGGGCAGGCCCACGGTGCGCACGGAGAAATCGCCGTGCTCGGGGTACACCTCCAGCCGGACGGGCGTGCGCGGCCGGTGGCCGTACAGATCGGACAGGCGGCCGTAGGCCTCATCCGCGATCGCCCCCACGTATGGGCCGAGCAGCTCGCCCTCGTCGCGGCGGAGGAACAGCGCGAAGTGGGCCGACGGCAACGTCTCGTAGCGATCGTAGGTGTCCAGGAGGTCGAGCGTGTTCTTGAACCAGACGTTGAACGGGTCGCCCTCGAAGGCCGTTTCCAGGGCCGCTCGCGCCTCGGGCACGGCCCCCAAGCGGAGCAGGTTCAGACCCCGCTCGCCGTGCGCTTCCCAGGATCGCGCGTCCACCTCCAGCGCGCTCCCGGCCAGGTCGGCCGCGCTCCGGTAACGGTGGTGCCGCGACGCGAGGCGCGCGGCGACCACGAGCACCGTCGCGGCGTCGGCGCTGCCGGCGGGCAACGCCGCGATCCGGCGCGAGGGGCCCTCGGCGTCCCCCTCCAGCAGGTCGGCGGCCGCGAGCACGCCCAGCGCCTCGGCCGACAGCGGGTCCCGCCGCAGCGCGCGCCCGGCCTCCTCGCGGGCGCCGTCGAAGTCCGCGACCTCGAGGCGCAGCAACGCCAGGAACGCGCGCGCGGGCGCCGCGTCTGCGTCCAGCTCGAGCGCCTTGCGCGCCAGGTCCTCGGCCTCCGCGGACCCGTCGAAGCGCCGCACACGCGCCAGCAGCAGGAGCGCGCCCGGATGGGTCGGGGCATCGGCCAGGATCGCGCGCAGGGTGCCGTCCGCCTCGCGGCTGTCGTACTTGTCGAGAAACAGCGAGGCCAGGCGTATCTCCGGCTCGGGGTCCGCCGGCAGCGCGGCCGCGGCCTCCTCCAACACCCGCACGGCGTCGTGGAAGAGGTCCGGCTGCGCGCGGCCGAGCCGCCGCGCCGCCTCCGCCACCGCGGCGAGCGCCGCGGCATCGCCGGAGGCGGCCTGGTAGGCGGACAGCGCGCGCCGGTAAAGGGCGGGGGCCTCGTCCGTCCGCCCGGCGCGCTCGCTGATGCCGCCCAGCCCGACGAGGGCCCGGATCGAATCGCCCGACTCGAGGCCGGCTCGGAACGCCGCGCCGGCCGCGTCCAGCTCGCCGCGAGCCGCCAGCATCTCGCCAAGCGCGACGTGCGCTCCGGCGGAGCGGGCCGCCCGCTCGGCCTCCGCGTGGCGCCCCGTGAGCGCCAGCAGGCGGGCGCGCGCCTCTGCCGCAGTCGGCTGGCGGGCGCCACGCAGGTCGGCGAGAGCTCGACCGTAGTCCGCGCGCGCGATCGCGTCCGCGGCGGCGCCCAGCGCGGCCACCGGGGCCGGCGGGGTCACCGCGGTCTGGGCGCCGGCGCGGCCTGGCGCCGCCCCGAGCGCGACCGCGGCCGCGAGGCCGAGGGCCTTCCTGGCGACGGCCGGCGCGCTCAAGGCGACCCCCCGCGCTCGGCCCTGAGCGCGCGCGCGTTCAGCGCCAGCCGTACGAACAGAGCCTCCAGGGCCTGGTCGTACGCATCCGCATCCACGCCCTCCTTGCGTGCCTTCAACGCCTCCAGCTCCGATTCGATGCGCGCCCGCTCTTCGAGCAGCTCGCGGAGCGCGCCAGTCGCCGAGACCAGCTCCGCCGCGTCGTCGTCGGCGCCGCTGGCGCTCCCGAGGAAGAAGCGCGCGGCGACCTCGCCGTCGCGGTCGCCCGCGGCGCCGTCGCCGTCGTCGTCGAGGACGGGATGCTCAGTCTGGAGCTGGCCCGCCGAGGCGAACGACCTCTCGACCTCGGCCTCCGCGTAGCGAAACGCCTCGAGCAGCGAGACCCGGCCGTCCTTGTCGGTGTCGGCCGCTCCGCCCGCGAACGCCTCGGCGAAATGGGCCGCGAATCGGGTCGCCTGACGTTCGCCTCCGGCTCGCGTGGCGGTGACCACGATGCGCCCGGCGTGGGCGAGCGGCTCGAGGAAGGCGCCGCTGGAGCTGGACGCGACGACCACCGCTACCGGGTCGCCCCCGCTCGCCTTCAGGAGCGCGTCCAGGACGGTCGCGGTGAGGTCCGGTCCTGGAAGGTTGACGCGCGCCCCGCGCGCATCGGCGCTGCCGTGCCCGATGAGCACCACCAGCAGCGGCGCGCCGCCCGGGCGTTCCGCGAGCGCCTGGAACGCCTTCTCCACGCCCTCCAGCGTGGATCGGCCGTCCGCGGCGGGGCCCGCCGCGTCCGGGTCCTCCGCGAGGAACACCACGTCCTCGGCGCGCGCGCCCGGAACGGCCCGCGCGGCTTCCGCGATCGTCGCCCCCCAACGGCGGAACCGCTCTTCGTAGGCCGGCTCCCCACCGAGCCCCGACACTACCACCACACGTGCCTGCGCCACCCCGTCGGCGGGCCCCAGGAGCGCCGCCGCGACGAGCGCCGCGCTCCAGCCCCGGCGCGCGCCCCCGTTCACGCCATCCTCCGGCGCCGCCGAACTCCCCACTCCGCGCCGGCGAGCAGCAGAATCACGAGCAGCGCGGCGGGCAGGTCCCACAGCGGCTTCTCCTCGATGAGCGTGACGCCGCGAGCCGTGTAGGCGATGTCGTCGGCGAGCCGGTCGACCGTGGACGGGTCGTAAAATCCGCCCCCGCTCTCGCTGGCGAGCGCGCGCAGGAGCTCCAGATCGGCGCCCGCCCGGTAGTCCTCCGCGCGCGACGCCTCGACCGCGACGAAGGCGGATCGACGCTCGGCCGGCGCCCCTTCGGCGGCAGCTTCGGACGACTCCACGCGCACCTCCCAGCGGCCCGGCTCCCCGGCCACGAACGCGCCCACGTACTCCCCGTCGCGCTCCAACGTCCACGTCAGCCCGAGCGTCGACTCGGCGCCGCTCGGGGAGACCAGGGTCGCGGGGACCTCGGCGCGGTTGATCGGACGGTAGGAAGGATCCGCCAGGGACAGCCGGACGTCCACGGTGTCGCCGGTCGCGGCGCCCGCGGCGGGCAGTCGGACCTCCACGTGGTCCGGGGTCTCGCTCACCAGCCAACGCAGCGTCTGACGCCAGAACGCCTCGTGCGTCTGGTCCTCCACGGGCACGGCGGCGTGCATCTGCCACAGCCAGGTGTCCTGGACCGCGAAGACGGCCGTCCGCCCACGCCCGAACCGGTGTTCGGCGAACAGCACCCTCGGCTCGCCCTCGCCGTCGGCGGGCACGCCCGTGAGCAGCGGCCGCGCGCCCGGCTTGAGCGCGCCGAGTCGATTCACCGACGTGAGCGGGGGGAGGGAGTCCCAGCGGATCCGGTCGGCCGATCCGGTCGTGCCGACGCGCGCCACCGGATGCTCGCGGGCGCTCCGGGAAGGCCGCACTAGCAGCTCCTCGAGGGGCGCCGGCCCGCCCGCGCGTCGACCATCCAGCTCGACGGGGAGCGCGGAGCCCACGCGCGTGCCCGCCCAACCGCCCTCCGCCAGGGAACCGCGTCCGCCCAGGACGAGCAGGCCACCGCCGCGCTCCGCGACGAAGGCCTCCAGCAGGTCCTGCTGGGCCTGCGTCAGGAAACTGGCTTCGAGGCTGCCGAGGACCACCCCCCGGTACCCGAACAGCTCCGCCCGGCTGGTCGGAAACCCGGACGCGAGCTCGGCCGCGCTGTCCACCTCCAGGCGCAGGAACTTGCCGTCGGCGGTTCGCTGGAGGGCGACCAGCTGGAGCTCCTCGTCGTCCGCCACGGCGCGGCGCATGAACTTGAGCTCGAAGCGTGGCTCGCCCTCGACGTACAGGATCTTCTCCGCTCCTGCCCGGACCTCCACGTCGACGATCCCGGCGTTGTTGCCCGGCACCAACTCGCCCGCCCTGGGGGCGACGCCGGCCTCCAGGCGGCGGACGCCCACCTCCTCCGCGTCCACGCGCACGCGCACGATCTCCGTCTCACCGTCCGGGGGCAGCTTCACGGACCGTTCCCCGACGATCCTGCCGTCCGCTTCCACCACGACCGTCGCCGTATCTCCCGCGAAGCCGCGCTGGCTCACCTCGACGGCGACCTCGAACGAACCGCCGCGCAGCACCGACCGGGGCGCGTTCAGGCGCGTCACGGCGACGTCGCGCTCGAGTTCCGCGGCGCCCAGTCCCACGGCGAAGATCGGCAGCCCGGCCGCGCGCAGCCTGAGGAGCGCCTCGACCGGCGGGCCGGAGCCGTTGTCGGCGCCGTCGGTCACGAGGACCACGCCCGACGCGGGCGCGGACCCCAGCTCGTCGGCCGCCGCCTGCAGGCCACCCCCGATCCGCGTGCGCTCGCCGTCGAACGTGACCGCGTCCCAGTCGTCGAGACGGGATGGGGTCGAGGCGAACCGGAGGAACCGCAAGCGGAAGCGCTCGGACAGTTCGGCGGCCAGGGCGGACCCGGGGCCGAACGCGGCGCGCGCGAACTCCGCCCGCGTCGAGCCGCGCACGTCGGGGACCCGCATGCTGCGCGAGTCGTCGATGAGTATGGCGAGGTTGTTCTCGCGCGGCACGACGGTGGGCACGCGCAGGACGGGGCGCGCGAGCAGTAGCGCCAGGATCGCGATCAGCGACACCCGGAGCGCTATGAGCGCGGCCAGCCACGCTCCGCCCGTGCGATCGGCCCGGCGAGCGTAGGCGACGACGGCGAGGGCGATGAAGACCGCGGCCCCGATCCAGAGCCAGGCCGGCAGCGGACGTGCCAGGGCGAAGTCCCCCCGCTGATACAGCAGGGGGGGATACTTGAGCATCCATTCGAACAGCTGTCGCGTCATCGCCCACGTCGCTACGAAGGTCGTGCGAGCCGCCGGCCTCGCCCTTCCCACCACTCCGCTTCGCCGTAGAAAGCTTACTCCGCGGGGGCGGCCGGGGGTCGCAGCCGTGTCCGCAAGATGTCAGAAAAGCGCAAGCGGCGCTCGCGGCCGGGGGGGGGCGTCGACCCGGAGTTGCCGGGCTCGCGGCGTCGGTGCGGCGGGCTAGCCGCCGCGCACGGCTTCGTGCGCTTCCGCGAGACGCTCGTGCGTGCCGATGTCCACCCACCGGGACCCGTCCACGCGAAACGGCAGGATGCGCTGGCCCCCGGCGGCGAGGCGCAGGTACGGACGGATGATCGAGAACGTCCCCGTTTCCCCGAGCGCGTCGGGGAGCGCCGGCGACGCGACGTGCACGCCCGTGAACCCCAGGGCCGCGACGGCGCCGTCGGCCTCCCGGGCGAGCGTGCGCGTACCCGCGCGGTCGGTATGGCCGCACAGCCCGAAGTCGTCGAACAGGAGGGCGCGGCTCGCGTCCCGCTCCTGCACCGCGAGCGTCACCAGCGCCCCCGAGGTCTCGTGCGCGGCGTACATGTCGGCGAGCGGCAGGTCGGTGATCACGTCTACGTTGTGCAGGAAGAACGGCGCGTCGCGGCGCAGCAGCGGCGCCGCGTTCAGCAGCCCGCCTCCGGTCTCCAGCGGGGCCTCCCCCGGCTCCTGGACCACGACGCATTCGACGCCGAATCCGGCGTGCTCGTCCACGTACCGTGCCACCTGATCGCCGAGCCAGTAGGCGTTCACGATGAGCCGGTCGGCGCCCGCCGCGACGAGGCGTCGCGCGACGCGCTCGAGCATCGGCACGCCTCCGACGGGCACGAGGGCCTTGGGGGTGTGGTCCGTCAGCGGACGCAGGCGCGTGCCCAGGCCCGCGGCGAAGATCATCGCGTCCATCAGCCGACGTCTCTCCCCTGGCCCGCGGGCGCGCGGGCTGCCGGCCAACGTTCCCGTTCCCGGTGCTCCAGCACGACCCGGACATCCGGCCGCAGGTGCTCGGCGAGCCGCTCGGCGAAGTGGACCGAACGGTGCTGCCCGCCGGTGCACCCGAACTGGACGGTGAGGCTCTCGAAGCCCCTCTCCCGGTACGCGGCGACCTGGGCGTCGACGAGCGCGCGCACCGATTCCCAGAAGCGCCCGGCTTCGGGCTGGGCGTCGATGAACCCGCGCACCCTCGGATCCAGCCCCGTCAGGTCCCTGAATTCGTCGCGCCGGCCCGGGTTGAGGAGGGCCCGGCAATCGAAGACGAAGCCACCTCCGTGGCCGCGGTCGTCGGCCGGCAGGCCGTGTTTGTAGCTGAAGCTGCCGATGGTCACCGTCAGGCCGCTGGGCGGCTCCGGGCGACGCGCGAAGCGCGCATCCGCGGTCACCCTGCGCAGCACCGCCTCCAGCTCCGGCAGGAGCACCCCGATGGAGCCGGCGTCCAGAAGTCGGCGGACGTTCTCGGCGGCGATCGGGACGCTCTCCAGGAAGCGCGGCTTGCGCTCGTAGAAGCCGCGGTACCCGTAGGCGCCCATCGCCTGCAGGATGCGCACGAGCACGAACGCTGGGAAGAAGCGCATGAACGCTTCCCGGTCGACCGCAACGGACTCGCCCAGCGCCTCCAGGTAGGCGTCGAGCAGGGTCTGCCGCACGGGGTCCGGGAGCTCGGCCTTGGCATCGTACAGGAGCGACGCGATGTCATACTGGAGCGCCCCCCGGCGGCCGCCCTGGTAGTCGATGAACCAGGGATCCCCGTCCACCACCATGACGTTCCGGCTCTGGAAGTCGCGGTAGAGGAAATAGTCCCCGGGCGCCTCGGTGAGGAAGTTCGCCAGCGACGCGAAGTCCTGCTCCAGCCTGGCCTCGTTGAAGGGGATGTGGGCGAGCTTCAGGAACATGTACTTGAAATAGTGGAGGTCCCACAGGATCGACTGCCGATCGAACGCCGCGCGCGGATAGGCGACCGAGAAGTCGATCGAGACCCTCCCGCCGACCTGGAACCGCGGCAGCCAGCGGACCACCTGCCGGTACAACTGGAGGGCGGCTTCGGAGAGGCCGCCTCCCGGCTCCTCGGCGCGCCCCCGCGCCACGAACTCGAAGAGCGTCGTGTCGCCGAGGTCGGTGAGCAGGTACGCGGTATGCGCGTCATGGACCGCATAGACCTCCGGAACGGGGAATCCCTCGGCGCGGAACGTCCCGGTGAACGACAGGAACGCCTCGTTCTCCTCCACGTCCTCACCCAGCACGCCCACCACGGACGGACCTCCCTCCGCCACGAGACGGAAGTAGCTGCGTGCCGAGCCGTCGGGGCGGAGGGGCTCGACCGAGGCGGGCCGGACGCCGAATCGCTCCCGGTAGAGGGAGGCCAGGACTTCGGGCGTCAGCGGATGCCCGCCTCGCGCTGCAGCCAGCGGACGTAGTCCACGATTTCCTGGATCCGGTCCACCGGAAAGTTCGGCTGCGGCGGCATGTCGCCGAAGTTCCAGTGGTGGGATCGCACGCCCCGCTGAACCGCCAGATGGAAAGAAATGTCGGCGTGGTGGCCGGGCCGGTAGATGTCGTGCGCGAGCGGGGGACCCTGATTCGTGCCGAACGCTCCGGTGCCGTGGCACTGCGCGCAGTGCAGGTCGAAGAGATCCCGCCCGGGCACCAGGAGCGCGGGCGGCTCGGGCGACGGCGGGCGCTCCTGTCGCACCGCGGACGCCGATGCGGCGTCCTCTCCGGTCCGGTCGGGGGGAGCGCAGCCGCACAGGAGAGACAGCGCACAGGCCGCCAGCGCGTCGGACGCGGCCCGCCCGCGCCCTCGAGTGCCGATGCCGTTCATGGCGCCTATGATAGAGCGACGATCACCCGAAAACGAGGCGCCGTTCCGTCGCGGCATCAACGGCTTCCGGATCGTGGAGCACGATGGCCGGTACTGCGATCGCCCCGCCAAGTTCGCCGACGCGCCGGAGCGGACGTCCGCCGCGCCGGAGCGCCGTCTCGGCCGGCCCGTCGCCGCGGCGACTCCGGCCCGTAGGGGCCGCCGGGCTCGGCGCGTTCGTCGCTCTGGCCGGGTGCGGCGACGGGGCGAAAGCGCCGTCGCGTCCCGCCGTTGGCGAGGCGGCGGCGGCCGAGGTTCGTCTCGCCGCGGCCGACGCGTGCCTCGACGTCGGCTACCTGTGCGCTGCCCTCGCCGATTCCGTTTCCTTCCGCCTGCTGCGCTGGCCTGATCACGTGCGGGAGCTCACCGTGCGGGTCCCGGTGCCGGATGGGCTCGACGCGTCGGTGGCGCGCCGCCTCCAGGCGGCGGCGGCCAGGGGGATCTCGGCGTGGGACGGAACGCCGCTACGAATCTCCGTGAACGGCCGGAGCGATGCGCCGCCGGACATCGAGGTTTCCTGGAGTCGCGCGCTGCGGGACTCGCGCCTTGGCCGCGCGCGCGTAGAATGGGCGGAGAGCGGCGGCGAAGTGCGGTTCTCGGTGCCGCGTTTCGAAATTGCCACGCACTCCACCGGCGCGGACGCCCGGCTCCAGACTCCGGCGCAGGTGGAGCTCGTAGCCGTGCACGAGATGGGACACGCGCTCGGCCTGCCGCACAGCGACCGGGAGGCGGACGTGATGTTTCCGACCCGCACCGCCCGGCGGCTGACCACGCGAGACCACCGCACGGCGCTCGCCCTGTACGGCCTGCCGGGTGGAGCGCTCGTGACCAGGGAGTGAGCGGCGGCGCGCCGAGGGCCGTCATACGCCAGGGGGCGACGATGGGGCTGGTCCGGATTCTGGGCGCGATGGTCGTGGGAGTCGTGCTGGTTCTCCTCGGCCTTCTCGCCACCGCGTACGGCGTGAGCGAGTACCGGCTGCGCAAGGTCTGGGACGTGCAGCCGCGCCCGCTGGCGGCGAGCGGCAGCGTGGACATGGAGGAGGCCAGCAGGCTGTCGACGGTGCACGGCTGCACCGAGTGTCACGCCCCGGACCTCGGCGGGAGCGTCCTCGCGGACGACCCGATCTTCGGCCGAATCATCGCGCCGAACCTGACCGCGGGCGGCGACGGGGCCGCGGCGCGCTACAACGAGAGCGACTGGGTGAGGGCGATCCGTCACGGCATCGACGCCGAAGGCCACGGTCTGGTCCTCATGCCCTCCGAGTACTTCTACTACCTTCCGGACGAGCAGATTGCCGCCATGATCGCGTTCGTGAGAGCCGCGGAGCCCTCCAACCGGCGCCTCGGCGAGACCACGCTGGGGCCGGTCGGCAGGGCGCTGTACGCGAGCGGAATGGCGCCGCTCGTAGCCGCCGATGTGATCGACCACGAGCGCCCGCCCCCGGCCCCGCCCGCCGCCGGCGCGACCGCCGAATACGGAGCGCACCTGGCGCGGGCCTGCCAGAGCTGCCACGGCGCGAACCTGGCCGGGGGGGCCGGGGGCCCCGCCCCCGCCCCGAATCTCACCGCGCACCCCGACGGGCTCGGCTCCTGGACGGAGGAGGACTTCCGAACCGCCATGCGCGCGGGACTGCGGCCGGACAGTTCGGAGATCAGCGAGGCGATGCCGTGGAAGGCCTTCCGCGCGATGACGGACGACGAGCTCGCCGCGCTCTGGCTGCACCTGCGGTCCGTACCGGCGGTCGCGGCCACGAGGTGAGTTATCGCGACCCGCTCGAGCGGGCCACGTGGACGCTGGACGTCGACGTGCTCGCCGTGGTCGGTGCTCCGAGGAGCGGCACGACCTGGCTGCAGTCGCTCATCGCCCACCATCCGGAAGTCGTCACCGGGCCCGAGACGCATTTCTTTCGGACGTTCGCCCACGCGGACGGCGAGCTGCGGCGGCGACGCGACCGGCCGGTCGGGGTGTCCGAGTACTGGAGCCAGCGGCAATTCCACTCGGTGGTCGAGCGGTTGTTCTGGAGCGTGGTTTCGGCGCTGCCCGCGCCGGATGGCCCGGTCCGGTACTTCCTGGAGAAGACGCCCATCCACTGCATGCACGCCGATTTCATCCTGCGGGTGCTGCCGCGGGCGCGGTTCCTCCACGTGATCCGGGACGGGCGCGCGGTCGCGGCGTCTCTGATCAGGGCTTCGGGCGGCTGGGCGCGTGAGCGGGCGCCCGACACGATCTGGCGGGCCGCGGAACGGTGGGGCACGCGGGTGCGCGCCGGCCGCGGCATCCGGGACCTCGTCGGCGATCCCTCGGCCTACCGCGAGGTGCGCTACGAAGACGTGCGGCTGGACCCGGCGGGGTCGCTCGAGGGGCTCTACCGCTGGCTCGGCCTCCGCCACGACCGGGCGCTGGTCGAGGCCGCGGTCGCGGCGAACGACCTGACGGCGGACCGATCCGGCGCATTCGAGTCGATCGCGATGGCGGGAGCCAGCAAGAACACGCTCTCCGAGGCCGCCTATCCGGAGGGGTTCGTCGGCCCCGCACCCATCGACCCCGCCGACATCGACCTGACCGCGCCGCAGATGCGCAAATTCGAAGACCTCCAGGGTCCGCTCCTGGTGGAGCTCGGCTATTCCCTGCGGTACGGGCGGAGCGGCCCGCTGCGCCGGGCACTCATGTCCGACCGCGCCCGGGGCCTGCTCGGCCTCCCGCCCGTCTGAACGGCGCCCTCGCCCGCGGGCGTTTCGCGCGCCTCGATGCGCACCGAACTTCTGCGCCGGTAAGCTAGCTGGCCGCGCCGGCCGTAAGCCGCAGGATCAGCACGGCCGCCCGCGCGATCGCCCGCGGAAGCGTGCGCACGTCCATCGTTTCGTCCGTGGTGTGTCCCCCGGATCCGTGCGGCCCGAGGCCGTCGATGCCGTCGATGAACGGCGCCACGAAGGACACGTCGGCTGCGCCGCGCGCCCCCGGGTCGTGCGGCTGGATGGGCCCGTACCCCAGGTCGACGGACACCTCACTGAGGCGCTCCAGCAGGGCCACGTTCCCGTCGGTCGGGGGCATCGGCGGATAACCCTCATCGAACTCGATGGTGGCGCTGGTGTGGGGCAGGCTCTGGGCCACGATGGCGCGCATCCTCTCCTGCGCCCGCTCGAGCTGGTCGGTCGAGATCGTCCGGATGCCTCCATGCACTACGACGTCCTGCGCGACGATGTTGGTCTTGCCGGAGACCGTCCCGCGCACCTCCCGGGCGTCGTACTCCACCGCCGTGCCGCCGAGGATCACCCCGGGATTGAACGTCAGGTACTGCTCGCCCCTCAGGTGAGAATAGAACCCATCGAGGATGCGCGCGGCCTCGAAGATCGCGCCGGCCCCCACGTCGTCCTTGAAGATCGTCGAGGAGTGGTTGGGCCGGCCGCCGACGCGCAGCATCCACTTCGTGGCGCCGCGCCGCGCCACGACGGCGACCTCCTGGCCGTCGATCGAGGAGCCGCTCTCGAATCCCAGCGCCAGGTCGCTCGCGCGCGCCGCGTCGATCAGGGCGGCGCGCGCGTCGGCCAGGGGCCGCCCTGGATCCTCCTCGTCGCCGGTCATCACGACCCGGATGGTCGTGCCCTCCAGCGCACCGACGGCGTGCAGGGCCTTCAGCGCGTACAGGATCGCGATGTTGCCGCCCTTCATGTCCTCGACCCCGGGCCCGCGCACGGTCGTGTCGTCCACGACCTCGTACGTCTGGAACGGGCTGTCCTCCTCGAAGACCGTGTCCAGGTGTCCGATCAGCAGGAGCCGCGCGCCCGCCGGATCGTCGGCTACGCGCTCGGCCACGAGGTGTCCGGACCGGTTCAGCGCCTCGGGCTCCGGCACCCAGCGGGCGTCGAACCCGATCTCGACGAACGCCGGGATCAGCTCGTCCGCCACCGCCCGCACGCCCGCGGCATTCATCGTCCCGCTGTTGATGTCGACGCTGCGGCGGAGGTGCGCGAGCGCCTCGTCGGCGTGCTCGGAGACCCACTCGGCGATGGCGCGCTCGCGTCCATCGATCTGGCCGTGGGCCGGGCCGGCCCCGGCGGCGAGCGCTAGCGCGGGGAGGGCCAGCGCCAGGGAGAGTTTCCGCCTCGGCCCGCGAGCGCCTGCGCCGCCGGGCGATCGCGGCCGTCGGGTGAGTGCTTCCATGCGTCTCCTGAGGGTCCGGGGTGGTTCTCGACCGCCATAAGGTCTGCGAGGGACGGACACCGGGCAAACGAAGCGCGGCGCCGGATCGTGACGTCACGCCCCCGGTGGTCGCCCGACCGGCGCGGAAGCCCGACGTCCCGTCCACACATCTCTTACAGCCGGGTCGTTGATCACCGCGGTCGGCCCACGCACGTTTCCCGCATGGTGTCGAAGTCCGTACGTCCGTCCAGCACCGCCGTGCCGGTGGTCCTGCTCATGCTGGGGATCGCCGTCATGGCGGCCGTCGCCTTCCAGGCGCACCAGGCCGTGCGGTCCCACCAGGCGACGGTACAGGAGGCCCTGCGCGACTACGCGGCGGTGACGGCGTGGAGCCTGGAGCACCACCTCGCGACGGAGCTCGAATCCGCCTTCTGGGAGCACCTGCAGCCGGTCAACCACGGCCAAGGCGTCCACTCCTCGCCGAACATCCCGCCGGCGCGCGAACTCGGCCACTACCTGGACTGGGATTCGGCGGGGTGCCTCTGCCACCGGCCGGCCTACGCCGTGGAGGCGTATTTCGGGTTCACGCTGGGGTCCGACACGATCGAGGTCGCGCCGAACCTGTACACCGGTCCGGACGTCGGCGTGGTGGTGGACCGCGGCACGCAGGAGGCCCGCGTGGCCGAGGGATACCCGTCCCGCGAGCCGCGCGCGTACAGCGAATCCGAACGCCGATGGCTCGGGGATGCTCTGACGAGAAGCGCGCGCGCGACGTACGGCCCCGATGACCGGTTCGCGGTGATCACGGGGGACGTCGAGCGCCGCCCGATGCTCGCGGCCTACACGCTCATGCCGACGGCATGGGGGGACACGGTCGTCTACGCCGTGGAGATGTCTCCGCGGACCCTGCGCCGCCTCGCCGACCGGGTGATGGACGAGCGAGACATCCTGCCGCCGACCTTCACCCGTGACTCGGGGGTGCGCGCTCTCGTGGCCGCGGCGCTCACGACGGGCGGGGGGCGACTCCTCTGGAGCACGGGCGACGACGGAATCGGGCGGGAAGGCCTGCTCCACGTGAGCCGGAGGCCGATGCCGCCGCAGTTCGGCGACCTGAACGTCGCCGCGGCGGTGCGGCCCGAGGCGGCCGGGTCGCTCCTCATCGGCGGGGTTCCGCGCTCGCGCCTGCCGCTCCTGCTCGCCATGCTGGCGCTGGCCACGGCGCTCGCGCTCTTCGCGTTCGGCCAGCTCCGGCGCGAGGCACGGCTGTCGGCGGAACGCGCCGCGTTCGTCTCCAGCGTGTCCCACGAGCTGCGCACACCGCTCGCCCAGATGCGCCTGTACCTGGACACGCTGCGCCTGGGCCGCGCCGACTCCGAGGCGACGATCCAGCATTCGCTGGGGCTGCTCGACCGCGAAACCACGCGCCTGGCCCACCTCGTCGACAACGTCCTTCGATTCTCGCGACCCGCGATCGGCGTCGCCCCGGACCTTCGAAGCGCGGACGTCTCCGCGGAGGTGCGGGAGGCCGTACGCTCGTTCGCCCCGCTGGCGGAGTCTCGACGCGCGCGCCTCGTCGAGGACATCGCGCCGGGGCTGGCGGCCCGCGTCGATTCGGACGCCCTGCGCCAGGTCGTTCTGAATTTCCTGGACAACGCGGTGAAGTACGGACCTCCCGGCCAGGAGGTGACGGTGCGCCTCGCGCCCGCGCCTGGGGACGATACCCGCGTTCGTCTGGCCGTCGAGGACCATGGCCCGGGCGTGCCGGAGGCGGAGCGCGAGACCATCTGGGAGCCGTACCGGCGTGGCAGGGGGCAATCCGCCGCCGCCGCGGGCGGGAGCGGAATCGGTCTGTCGGTGGTTCGCGGCATCGTGGCGGCGAGCGGCGGCCGCGCATGGGTGGAGGAGGTCGATGGCGCCGGCGCCCGGTTCGTGGCGGAGTTCGAGCATGCCTGATCCGCGCGGAGAGCGACGCGGCGGCGACACGATCCTCATCGTGGAGGACAACCAGGATCTCGCCGAGGGCCTGCGATACAACCTGGAACTCGAGGGCTACAGGGTGCTGCACTCCGCGGATGGCGCGGGGGGCCTGAGGATCGCCCGGGACTCCGACCCGGACCTCGTGATCCTGGACCTGATGCTGCCCGACATCGACGGCTTCCAGATCCTGCGGACGCTGCGCCGGGATGGCCGCGACGTCCCCGTCCTCATCCTCACCGCGCGCGGCGCGGACGAGGACCGGGTCCGGGGATTCCGTCTGGACGCCGACCAGTACGTCACCAAGCCGTTCCACCTCCTGGAGCTGCTAGAGCGAGTGCAGTCCCTGTTGCGGAGGCATTCGGCGAGGAGCCGCGACGCGGACGCGCGGCCGATCGCCTTCGGCGACGTCACCGTGGATCGCGCGTCGCACACCGTCCGCAAGGCGGGCCAGCCGGTCTCGCTGACCCCGCGCGCATACCAGCTGATGCTCGCGCTCATCGCCCGCGCGGGCGCCGTCGCCACGCGCCAGGAGCTGCTCAAGGAGGTGTGGGGGCACCGCGCCGAAGTGCTCACCCGGACCGTCGATTCCCACGTCGCCGAGCTGCGCCGCAAGCTGGAGGATGACCCCGCCGAGCCGCTCCACTTCGTGACCGTCTGGAAGGTCGGCTATCGGTTCGAGGAGAGTCCGCGCTGATCCGGCCGGCGGCGGGCGGCCCCGCCGCGCGCGATCTTCACAGATCCGCCACGAAATCCGCGGCCTCCCGTGACAGGGCTCGCGCGCATCCTTCGCCGGCCACGGGCGCCGCCGACGCATCTTCGAAGCGAGCGCCCCTTCCGAGACGGGCGGGGCAGGATCGAACGAACGGCGAACCAGGAAGGGAGCAGGCATGCGCGACAGGTCCGCGGGTCTCCGGGTCGCGGGGGCGGGGGTGCTGGGCACGGCGTTGCTGGCCCTGGCGATCGGGGCGGTGCCGCCGGATACGGGGCCGCGCTACGATGGGAAGGGAAATCTCTACCTGCCGGAGGATCTCTACGAGTGGATCCTCGTCGGCTCCTCGATCGGGCTGGGGTACAGCGAGGATACCCGGGAGCGCGCCCCGGGCGAGGCCCCGGGCATGTTCCACAACGTCCTGATGGAGCCGTCCTCCTACCGGCACTACTCCGAAACCGGCGAGTTCCGGGAGGGGACGATGTTCGCGCTCATGATGTACGAGCCGGGCGCCCAGGCGCCGCCGCGCGAGGGAGGGTTCTACGAGGACGAATTCGTCGCGATGGAGATCTCCGTGAAGGACGCCGACCGCTTCGAGGATGGCTGGGGCTTCACGAACTTCGTCATCGAGGACGAGGTCCCTTCCGAGACCGGCCAGGCCCTCCCCGCCGGAAACGGCTGCTTCCGGTGTCACGCCGAGCACGCGGCCACCGACCACGTGTTCACGCAGTTTTACCCGGCGATTAGGCGGCTGGACAGGGAAAGGGCGGGGAATTGACCGCGTCGTCGCCCGCGCCGGCCCTCGGCCGGCGCGGATTCGTGGCGGCCGCGGCCGCGTGCCTCGGGCACCTCTGGTTGGCGCCCAGCGAAGTACGGGCCCTGTCCGGCGGCGGCGCGCGCGAGCGGCTGGATCGCCCGGGAAGGACCATCGGCCGCGGGGCCGTGTCGGCCCGGCGTCCGGGGATCGCCACCCGGGAGGGCTGGGGCAGGATCGAGGAGGTCGCCGACGGGGTCTGGGCCCTGATCTCGACCCCGCTATCCGGGCACCCGGACGCCCATCGCACGGTGTCCAACGGCGGCATCATCGCGGGCCGCGACGGGGTCCTCGTCGTGGAGGCGTTCGCGCGCCCGGAGGGGGCGTCCTGGATGGCCGAACGCGCGCTCGAGCTCGCCGGCCGCGCGCCGGACCGGGTGATCCTGACCCACCACCACGGCGATCACACCGCGGGGGTTCCCGGCTACTTCCCCGGCGGCGAGGGTGGCCCCGCGGTGCTTTCCACCGCGCCCGTGAAGGAGCGGCTGATGGAGCAGGGCGGAGTTTCGTCCGCGCGCGCCGCCCGGGTACGGGACGTGTTGCCCACGGATGGCGTCGAGATGTTCGACCTGGGCGGCCGGATCGTCCACGTCGTCCCGCGGGACGGCCATACCGGCAGCGACGTCACCGTCGAGGTCGAGGATCCGGCGGTCGTCTTCTGCGGGGACCTGGTGTGGAACCGCCTGTTTCCCAACTACGTGCACGCCACACCATCCCGGCTGAGCCGCGCGCTGGACGCGATCCTGAGCGACGGCGAGCGGCTGCTCGTGCCGGGTCACGGGCCGATCCCTGGCGCCGGAGAGGTGGGCATGTACCGGGAGTTGATCGCGCTGGTGGAGGACGCGGCGCGACGGGCGCACGAGGCGGGCCTGTCGTCGGGCGAGGCGGCGGCGGGGTTCAGCGTACCGGCCGCCCTCGGCGAGTGGACGTTCTTTTCGGACAGTTACGTGGAGGTCGCCATGCGCGCGTGGTACCGGGAGCTGGACCCGGTGGGGTGAGGCTTCCCGCCGGGGCCGGCGCGACGCCCGGGCGCGCCGCGTTCGTGGTGGCGGTCGCCCTGTGGTCCGTCCACTGCGGGCGGGGGGCACCGGCACCGGCGACTTCCGGGGGCCCGTCATCCGCGGCTGGAGCGGCCGTGCCCCCGCTGGACTCCGCGCCCTGCCCCGGGGGCGCGGAGCCGGCGACGCTGGCGGGCGTGCGCGCGTGCGTGGCCGAGCTCGATTTCCGCGCCGGCGACCTGAGGCTCGCCGGGCGGTGGTTCACCCCACGGCCCGAGCGCCCGGGTGACGGCGAACCGCTGCCGGCCGCGGTGATCGTACCCGGCTCGGGCCCGAGCCGGCGCGGACATCCCTGGACGGAGATGATGGCCGCCCCGTTCCTCCGATCGGGGCTGGGAGTCCTCCTGCCGGACAAGCGTGGCTCGGAGCGGTCCGAAGGCGACTGGCGCGCCGCGACCTACGAGGACCTGGCCGAGGATGCCGTCGCCGCCGTCGCTTCCCTGCGGCGCCGGCCCGATGTTCAACGGGAAAGGATCGGGGTCGTGGGGCTCAGCGAGGGTGGCCAGGTCGTGGCTGTCGCCGCGGCTCGAGACCCGGACGTGGCGTTCGTCGTGAACGCTGTCGGGGGGGCGACCGCCTTCATCCCCAAAGTGAAGTACGAGATGCGCAGCGCGTTCGTGGAGGCCGGCCTGGATGGGCGCCGGCTGGAGGTGGCTGAGAGGATGCTGGAGCTCGCGGCCGGACACGTGCTCGGAGGCGTCTCTTGGACGGAATACGAAACGGAACTGGAGGCCGCGCGGCCTGCGCTGGGGCCGCTGGCCGACACGTTCTTCCTCTCGGAGCCGGATCACTGGCGCTGGGCTTTCCTTCGCGCCCATAGCGACTGGGACCCGATTCCGTGGTGGCTGAGGGTGCGACAACCCGTCCTCGTCCTCTATGGCGAGCTGGACACAAATCAGCCGAGCGCCGATGGCGCGGCGCGTCTCGAGGAGGCGTTCCGTCGGGCCGGACACCCGGACGCGACGGTGCGGGTTTTCCCGGGGCTGGGGCACTCGCTCCGCTCGGGGGCGGGACTGGATCCCGAAGTGGAAGGGACGCTCGCCCGATGGCTGGCGGAACGCCTCGACACGAATCGGACCGGGGGTCGCTAGTCCGCTTGCCCCGCGCACGGGCCGGCGCGCACAATGGGTTCGACCCACGCGCCCGGTAGCCGAGGTCGATTGGGAAGAGCCCGAACGCACGGCGCCATGACCGATTCGGATCAGACCCCCCAGCCGCCGGACCGCCGCGACCTGGACCGCCGGGAGGCGGTGAAGCGCGGCGTCGCTGGTCTGGGCTTCGCGATGGCGGCGGGGGCGGGCGGCTGCGTGTCGGCACGCGGAGGCCCGGCCCCCGACGCGACGGCCGCGGCAGCCGGGGCGGTGGGCGGCGCCGGGGCGGAGCGCGCCCCCGACGCCGGCGCCGCCCTCGGCGAGGTCCCGCCCGGGCTCTCGGCCGCGCCCGCCGACCTCCTCGCCGCGCCCCGCATCGACCTGGTCCGCATCGGCTTCGTCGGCGTGGGCGGCATGGGCAGCGCGCACGTCGAGAACCTGCTGCGCATCGAGGGCTGCCGGATCGCGGCGGTGTGCGACATCGTGCCGGAAAAGGTCACCCGTATCCAGGACCGGGTGGTGGAGGCCGGCTTCCCCCGCCCCGCGCGCTACGACCGCGGCGAGCGCGACTTCGAGCGCATGTGCGCCGAGGAGGACCTCGACCTCGTCTTCAACGCGACGCCGTGGGAGTGGCACGTGCCGATCTGCGTGGCGGCGATGGAGAACGGCAAGCACGCGGCGACGGAGGTTCCGGCGGCTTACACGCTGGAGGACTGCTGGAAGCTGGTCGAGTGGGCCGAGAAGCACCGACGCCACTGCGTCATGATGGAGAACGTCAACTACGGGCGCATGGAGATGATGGTCCTGCGCATGGTGCGGGAGGGCGTGCTGGGGGAGATCCTGCACGGCGAAGGCGGCTACCTGCACGACCTGCGCGCGATCAAGTTCTCCGAGGAGGGCGAGGGACTCTGGCGGCGCGCCCACTCCATGGAGCGCAACGGCAACCTGTACCCCACGCACGGGCTGGGGCCGATCGCCAACTGCATGGACATCAACCGGGGCGACCGGTTCGCGACCCTGGTGTCGATGAGCGGGCCGTCGCGCGGGCTCCAGGAATACGCGCGCGAGCACTACCCGGAGGGCCACCCGAAGCGGCGCGAGACCTACGTCCTGGGCGACGTGAACGTGAGCCTGATCCGGACCGCGAACGGCCGCACCATCTACCTCGGCCACGACACCAACCTGCCCCGCCCCTACAGCCGCATCCACCTCGTGCAGGGCACCCGCGGCATCTTCCAGGGCTACCCGGACCGCGTGTACGTGGAGGGCGTGAGCGAGCCGCACCGCTGGGACCAGGCGGAGAAATGGCTCGCCGAGTACGATCATCCGCTCTGGCGGCACTTGCAGGAGCGCTCGCGCGGGGCGGGTCACGGCGGCATGGACTTCATGGAGGATTTCCGGCTGATCGGGTGCCTGCGCGCGGGCCTGCCGACCGACATGAACGTCTACGACGCGGCGGCGCTGAGCGCGGTGACCCCGCTGTCGGAGTGGTCGGTGGCGAACGCGAGCCGGCCCGCGGCCTTCCCGGACTTCACGCGCGGGCGGTGGGAGACGTGGCCGCGTTTGGAGTTGGTGGAGGCGTAGGGCCGACGTGACGGCCGGCGGGCCGGCTGCACGGCGCGATTCCCCTCTGGCTTCCGCGGCCGGTGCGTTCGAGGATCGGTACGGTCGCGCGCCGGAGGCCGTAGCGCGGGCGCCAGGCCGGGTCAACCTCATCGGCGAGCACGTCGACTACCACGGGCTGCCGGTGGTGCCGTTCGCCATCGGCCGCGCGGTGGAGGTCATCTTCGCGCGAGCGCCCGAAGGGACCGACCGCGGCCGCGTCCGTATCGCGTCCGAAGCGGCCCACCGCCATGCGGTCTCGACCGGCCTCCCCGCGGATCCGTCCGACGCACCCGCCGAAGCGTTCGTTCTCGGCGGCGAGATCGGCCCGCTCGGCGCCGGAGACTGGCGCAACTACGCGCGCGCGGCAGCCCGAGAGCTGGGCGGTCCGGAACCCGAGGGGCCGGCGTGCACTCGCGGGTTCGATGCGCTCGTCGTCTCCGACCTGCCCATGGGCGCCGGACTCGGCTCTTCCTCGGCCCTGGTCGTCGGCGTGGGGCTGGCGCTGGCGCACGCCAACGGGATGGAGGTGGACCCGCTCGCGTTCGCCGAACGAATGGCGCGCGCCGAGCGCTTCGTGGGCACCCACGGCGGGGGCATGGACCAGGCGGCGTGCCTGCTCTCGCGCGCGGACCACGTCTCCCTTCTCGGCTTCGACCCCCTGAGCGTCGAGCACCTCGTCTTCCCGGCGGACCTGTCCGTTCTCGTCGTCGACTCGGGCGAGGCGGCCGACAAGTCCGGCAGCCTGCGAGGCGCATACAACGAGCGCCGCGCGAGCGGCGCGGCCGCGTCGCGCGCCGTGTCCGAGCGGCTCGGTCGGCGCGGCGCATCGTTTCGGGACCTGCTACGGGAGTTCCCGGAGTCCCGGCTGCTCTCGACCGCCGAGGCGGTGCTGGACCGGACGCCGCGCTCCCGGTTTCGCCACGTCGTGACGGAAGCGGGGCGCGTGTCGCGGGCGCGCGCCGCGCTCGAGTCGGGAGACGACGCCCGTCTGGGTCGGATCTTGACGGCCTCCCACGAGAGCCTGCGCGACGATTACGGGGTGAGCACCTCGGCCCTCGACGCGATCGTGGAGTCGGCGCTGGAGGCGGGGGCGTTGGGGGCCCGGCTGACGGGCGCGGGCTTCGGCGGCTCGGCGATCGCGCTGGTGCGTCGCCGCGCCGAGCGGGGAGTGCGCGAGAAGCTGGAGCACGCGCTCCCTGGCGGCCAGAGGCCGGATGGACGCGGTAGGGTCACCGCCGTGAGGCCCGCGGCGGGCGCCTCGGTGGCCGAGTGGTGCTTCCCGTTCGGGAGTCGCTGACTCGCCCCGACCCCCGGAGGGTCTTCGCGCCGGAACGGTCCCGCGCCTCAGGTCATGAAGCGGATGCGCGGGAGGAGGCGGGCGATCCCGTAGGCCGCGGCGCCGGCGATCGCCAGCGACGCGACACCGGCCAGCAGGCGACCGTAGAGCACGAAGCCCGTGCCGAACAGCGTCCCGTAGACCAGCGTGCACCCCAGGAACCAGGCGAGAAGAGGGGCGCTCAGGCTGTCCCCGGTGCGACTCGCGTCCTCTCCGACGACCGCACGCCAGCCGTTCCCGATGGGGCGGATCTTGGCGTGGAAGGCGCGCAGCGTCGCCTCGTCGTCGGGGGGCGTGAGGAAGGTCACCGACAGCCAGCCGACGGTCGTGATCGCCACGCCGATGACCAGCTCCAGCGATGGGTTCAGGTCGACGAACTGCGCGGCCACCGCGATCGCGAACGAGATCACCATAGCGCTGATCTCGCTCCACGCGTTGACGCGCCACCAGAACCAGCGCAGCAGGAACACGAGCCCGGTGCCGGCGCCGATCTGCAGCATGATCTGAAACGCCTGCAGCGCGTTCTGCAGCCACAGCGCCAGCACCGACGAGAGCAGGATCAGCCCGACGGTGGCCAGACGGCCCGCGCGCACGTATTGCGCCTCGGTCCGGTTCGGGGCCACGAACCGGCGGTAGAAGTCGTCCACGACGTAAGAGGCGCCCCAGTTCAGGTGCGTGCTGATCGTGGACATGTACGCCGCGGCGAGCGACGCGACCACGAGGCCGAGCATCCCCGAAGGGACGAACACCAGCATCGCGGGGTAGGCCAGGTCGTTCCGGACGATGGAGGGGTGGATGTGGGGGAAGGCGGCGGAGATCGAGGCCAGGTCGGGATAGATGACGAGCGAAGCCAGCCCGACCAGGATCCACGGCCAGGGCCGGATCGCGTAGTGGGCGATGTTGAACCAGAGCGTCGCTTTGAGCGCGTGGCTCTCGTCTCGCGCCGCCAGCATCCGCTGCGCCGCGTAGCCGCCACCGCCCGGCTCCGCGCCCGGGTACCAGGTGCTCCACCACTGCACCGCGATCGGCACGATGAGGACGGCCGCCGCGGTGCTCCAGTCCGTGAAGTCGGGCAGGAACGACATGCGTGAGGCGACCTCGGGGTGCGCGACGAGCCCCGCCAACCCGCCCACCTCCGGCTGCGCCAGAGCGTAGTACGCCGCCGCCACCGAACCGATCATGGCCAGCCCGAAGAGCAGCAGGTCGGTGACCACCACCCCCCACAGGCCGGCGGTCGCCGAGTAGAGCACCGTCAGCGCGCCCGCGACCACCACGACCTCGTATTTGCCGACGCCCAGCAGAACGCCCCCGATCTTGATGGCCGCCAGCGTCACGGTGGCCATGATGACCATGTTGAAGAACACACCCAGATACAGCGCCCGGAAGCCGCGCAGGAAGGCCGCGGGCCGGCCGGAATAGCGCAGCTCGTAGAAGCCGACGTCGGTGAACACGCCCGAACGCCGCCAGAGCTTGGCGTAGAAGAACACCGTGGCCATCCCCGTCAGCAGGAACGCCCACCACACCCAGTTGTTGCTGACGCCGCCGGTCCGGACCAGGTCCGCCACCAGGTTCGGCGTGTCCGTCGAGAACGTGGTCGCCACCATCGAGGTGCCCAGCAGCCACCAGGGCATGGCGCGTCCGCCGAGGAAGAACTCGCCGGTGTCCTCGCCCGCTCGCCGCGAGAAGTACAGGCCGAGCGCCACGGCGACGAGCATGTAGACGGTCACGACCGTCCAGTCGAGTGTGGTCAGCCGCATGCGGGGCTCGCTGTTGCGGGGGTCACGGTGCGCGCCCCCGAAGGTCCGCCGGGTAGACGCCGCGGGCAACGAGGGAGGCGATGCGGCGCCGAACCACGGCTAGGTCCTGCGCGCGCGTGAGCCCGAACGGGCGGCCGCCGGCCGGCAGCGCGCGCACGGTGATGGTTCGTGTCCGGACGAGGCCGTCCACCGCGTCCGGTAGCATGAACTCTGCTTCCGGCCCGGGCGCTGCGCGCAGGAATCGTCGCCACGCGCTCTCGAGCGCCGCCGGAAAGTCGCCGCGGAAACCCCAGAGGTTCATGGACACCGGAGCGTCCGGGGCGAGCTGGCGCGGCGATCCGTCCATCATCCGCCCCTCGAATCCGGCGGCGGTCCGGCGCACGTCGCGCGCCTCCTCGAGCGCCCACAGCGTGCCCCCGTGGATCTTGCAGACGGCGCGCGAAACCCCATCCGCGTGCTCCATCGTGTGCCCGAGCCGGTAGGTAATGAGGCCGTGCTCCTGGTCGGCGCCGTCCCGCAGGAAGGCCCCGAGTATCGCGAGCGCGTCCCGGCCGTAGAAATCGTCCGCGTTCGCCACCGCGAAGGGGCACCCGGAGAGTTCCCGCGTCGCCGCGAGGACGGCGTGTCCCGTCCCCCACGGCGCGGCGCGCGGCTTCCCGCCCCGTTGCTCGACCGCCCCGACGGCGAGGCCTGCCGGCGCCCAGCGGTGGTAGCGGCCCTCCGGCGGACCCTGCCCGGGCGGCACGACGAGGACCGCGCGCGCGAACCCCGCGAGGCCGGCGTCGTGCAGGGTGTAGGCGAGCAGAGGCTCGTCGGCCGGGCCGGCCGGCGCGAACTGCTTCGCTCCGCCGAAGCGCCTGCCCGAACCGGCGGCGAGGATGACGAGGGTCGGAGGTCGCGTCCGCGCCTCGGCGCCCGCGTCCCCCGCGCTTCCCGTCGGGGCGCCAGCCCCCCACGCCGCTCCTACCATGGGCACAAGTGACACAGCGGCGGCCGATTCGGAAAGCCCGGCCGGGATGCCGTCGCGGACCGAGCCCGGCGACCCGTTTCGCGGTCGCGGCCGATTCCGTATCCTGCCGGCGATGCATCGGGCGAACGAGGGGGTCGATGAAGACGAACGGTTTTCGCGGGTGTCGCTGGGGTGCGGGGCGCGACGACATCATCGAGAGCGAAGGCGGCGAGCCGATCGGCGAGGAGCGCAACGTCCTCGTCTACCCGACCACGCTCGTGGGCTCGGAGTGCAGGGTGTTCTACGGGATGACCGAGGGG
>DATKCH010000048.1:0-5073 GCA_035513295.1 Longimicrobiales bacterium | reverse complement strand
CGGTCCTAGTCCTCCGGCTCCGGCTGCCCCCGCAGCGCCAGCCGGTAGCCCGTCCACGCGCCCGCCACGGCGAACGCCATCTGCGCGAGCAACACGACCGCGGCGACGGTCGGCGTGAGCGCCTCCCAGGCGACCTCCGGGGACGTCCCACGAGCCACCAGGTTCAGGATGAGCCACGCGACCAGGGACGCTATGCCCATCGCGACGCCGTGCAGGATCGGAGCGTGCAACGCGCGGAATCCGGCGAAGAACCCGCCCGCGAAAAAGCCGACCGCGACGGTCAGGATCGCGCCGATCGGTCCCGTGCCCAGCTCCCCGTCCGGCGCGGTCGACGCCGACACCAGCGTGAGCGCGACGAGCGAGCCCACCGCGACCGCGATCAGCCAGCCCACGACCACGAGCATCGGGCGGACGTTCTGGAGGTGCTCCGTGTGCATCAGCCCCCGCCCTCTCCGAACAGGTCGAGCCCGAGCTGGGTCGGCTGGAAGCTCAGGCGGTGGTGCGGCGTGACGCCGAGTTCGGCGATCGCGCTCCGGTGCTCCTCGGTCCCGTATCCCACGTTGGTCTCCCAGCCGTAGCCGGGGTAGCGCTCCGCGAGGCGACGCATCAACCGGTCCCGGAAGACCTTGGCCAGGATCGAGGCGCACGCCACCGCGTGCACGAGGCGGTCGCCCTCCACGACGGGCGTACACGCCGGCGCCAGGTCGGGGACCGGGCGCCCGTCCACCACGACGTGCTCGGGCTCGATGCCCAGACGCCGGAGCGCGCGCCGCATCGCCAGTTGGCTCGCGCGCAGGATGTTCATGCGGTCCACCTCGCGGCTGCTCGCCGCGGCCACGGCCCAGCAGGTCGCGCGCTCCTGGATGCGGGCCGCGAGCCGCTCCCGGACCCCGGCGCTGAGTAGCTTGGAATCGTCGACGCCGCGCAGGAGACGGCCGGGAGGGAGGATCACCGCGGCGGCGAACACGGGTCCCGCCAGCGGACCGCACCCTGCCTCATCGACGCCCGCGACGTGGGTCAGGCCCATATCCCACAGCTCGCGTTCGAGCTTCAGGTAGCCGCGCGGGCGGCGCTTGCGACGCTTCCGCCGCCTGGCGGGGGCCTCGTCAAGTGGCTCGACCCCCGCGCCGTCGGGGCGTTCGCGGATGGGGACCGCGGTCGTTTCCGGCGGCGGCCGCCGTTCGATGAGGAGATGAGCCGGCTCCATGCGGCCCATTATACACGAACGGCGCCGCCCGGGCTCGGAAGTCCGGCGGCGCCGTCCGTGCGGCTCGGGCGGGCGCGGCGGTCCGCGAGCCGCTGCGGCCCGTGCTTGCGGCGGGGCGGTGCGCCCCCGGCGCGTCGCGGCCGGCGGCTAGCTGCTGCGCTTCTCGCGGATCCGCGCGGCCTTGCCCTGCAGGCGGCGCAGGTAGTACAGCTTGGCCCGCCGCACGCGTCCGCGGCGCGTCACCTTGATGCTCTCGAGGGCCGGCGAATGCAGCGGAAAGATGCGCTCCACGCCGATCCCGCTGGACACCTTGCGAACGGTGAAGGTCTCGCGGGCGCCGCCGCTCTTGCGGGCGATGCATACGCCCTCGAAGGCCTGCAGCCGCTCCTTCTCACCTTCGCGTACGCGCACGTTCACGCGCAGCGTGTCGCCGGGGGCGAACTCGGGAATGTCGTCCCGGGTCTGCTCTTTCTCTATGTCCTGTAGGATTCCCATCTCACCCCTCTGCCGTGCAGGCTTCGGCGCGGAATGCGTCCGCGCGCGTTCGAGCTATCGATGCCCGTCCCGTTCGGCGCCGCCGGCATCGTCGTGCGCGGCGGCCGCGTGCCTCGACCACAGGTCCGGGCGTCTGTCCCGGGTCAGTCGTTCCTCTTCTCCCCGCCGCCACGCCTCGATCGCCGCGTGGTCGCCCGACCTGAGCACCTCGGGCACCTCCATGCCGCGGAACGCCTGCGGCCTGGTGTAGGACGGCGCGCCCAGCAGGCCCCCCTCGTAGAACGAATCGCCCGCGGCGGATTCGTGCGCCCCCAACGCCCCCGGGAGCAGGCGGACCACCGCGTCCACCACCACCAGGGCCGGCAGCTCGCCGCCGCTCACCACGAAGTCGCCCAGCGAGAGCTCCTCCGTCGCCAGCCCCTCGGCCACCCGCTGGTCCACGTCCTTGTAGTGGCCGCACAGCAACGTCACCTCGGGCTCGAGCGAGAGACGAACCGCGTCCGCGTGCTCGAACCGCCTCCCGCGGGGCGACAGGAGCACGACCGGACCGTCGGGGTCGATCGACTCGACCGCGCGGAAGAACGGCTCCGGCTTCATGACCATCCCGCCGCCGCCGCCGTAGGGATAGTCGTCCACGGTGCGGTGGCGGTCGTCGGTGTGGGCGCGCAGGTCGACGACGTCGTAGCGGACCAGTCCGGCGCTCTCCGCGCGGCCCGTGATGCTGGTCTGCAGCACCGCCCGGACCATGTCGGGGAAGATCGTGACGACGTGAATGTCCACCGATCGCCTCGCTTCCCTTCCCTCTATCGCCTACAGATCGAGCAACCCCTCCGGCGGCTCGATCACCATCCGGCCGTTCTCGACGTCGATCTCGCGTACGACGTCGCCCACCAGCGGCACGAGGTGCGACCGTTCCGCGCCGGCGATCTCCAGCAGGTCGGCGGGCGCGAGCTCGTAGACCTCCCGCACCTCGCCGACGGTCTCGCCGTCGGCGGTCTCCACCCGCAGCCCGAGGAGCTGGTGGTAGAAGACCTCTCCTTCCTCCAGCGGCCGCAGCGCCTCGCGGGCCATGCCGACGTAGCGGCCGGCCAGCGGTTCGACGGCGTTGCGGTCGTCCATGCCTTCCGGCTTCACGAGGTAGCCGCGCTTGAACGGCCGCGCGCTCTCGATCGCGAGCCGTTCGGTCGCGCCCTCCGCTACGCCTTCGCCGTCGCCCAGCACCAGCGAGGTCCCGGGCCGGAACACCGCCTCGGCGTCATCGGTCAGGGGCCACACGAACAGCTCGCCCTTGGTGCCGTGGGCCTTGTTCAGGTGGCCCACGATCAGGACCTGGGGTTCGTTCACCCCTGCTTCTCTGACTCCTCTTCGGCCTCGGCTTCGGCCTCGGGAGCTTCGGTCGCGGCTTCGGCCTCGGGGGCCTCCTCGGCGGCGGCTTCGGCCTCGGGCGCCGCTTCAGCCTCGGGGGCCTCCTCGGCGGCTTCGGCCTGGGGAGCTTCCTCGGCGGCGGCTTCGGCCTCGGGAGTTTCGGTCGCGGCTTCGGCCTCGGGGGCCTCGGCGGCTTCGGCCTCGGGGGCCTCGGGGGCCTCGGCGGCGGCGGCTTCGGCCTCGGGGGCCTCCTCGGCGGCGGCTTCGGCCTTCGGAGCCTTCTTGGCGGCCGCCTCGGCCTTCGGGGCCCCCTGCGCCGCGCCCTCGGTCTCCGCGGCCGCGGCCTTCTTCCTCTGCGCCTTGGGAGGCGTCACGCGGGTCTTGCGAGCGCCTTCGGGGGCTTCGACGCCGTCGACGCCGTAGTATCCAACGGTCGCGTCCCCGCCCACGCGCGCCTTGCGGATCAGCGAGGCCACGGTGCCGGTCGGCGTCGCGCCCTTGCCGATCCAGTCGTCGGCCCTCTCGAGGTCCAGGCGCAGCTCCGCCGGGCTCGTGCGCGGGTTGTAGAAGCCCACCGCCTCCAGGTAGTTGCCGTCGCGCGGCGCCGCGGAGTCCGCGACCACGATGCGGTAGCTGGGCTGATTCTTCCGGCCGACGCGCCGGAGTCGAATTCGAACGGCCATGTCCCTCGCCTAGTTCATCGGCATGCCCGGAAACGCGCCGGCCCCTTTGAAGAGGCCTCCGCCCGTTCCTCCGAGCCCCATGTTCTTCATCTGCTTCATCAGCTGCTGCGTCTGCTTGAACTGCTTGAGCAGGAGGTTGACCTCCTGCACGGAGCGGCCCGATCCCAGCGCGATCCTCTTGCGCCGCGATCCGTTGAGGACCTCGGGCCGGCGCCGCTCCCCGGGCGTCATCGACAGGATGATCGCCTCCACGTGCCTCAGCTTCTTCGGGTCGATCCGGATGCCCTTGAGCGCCTTTCCGACCCCCGGCAGCATCCCCAGGATCGACTCCAGCGGCCCGAGCTTCTGCATCTGGCCCATCGCGACCAGGTAGTCGTCCAGGTCGAACTCGCCCTCGCGCTCGAACTTCTTCTGGAGCTTCTCCGTCTCCTGCGGGTCGAACGTCTGCTGCGCGCGCTCGACCAGGCCGACCACGTCGCCGCGCTGGAGGAGCCGGTCGGCCATCCGCGCCGGGTCGAACGCGTCCAGGTCCTCGGGACGCTCGCCGACCCCCACGAACTTGATCGGCACGCCCGTCGCGGCCCGGATCGACAGCGCGGCGCCGCCGCGCGCGTCCCCGTCCAGCTTCGTCAGCACCACGCCCGTGAGGCCGAGCGCCTGGTGGAAGCCCTCCGCGATGCGGACCGCCTCCTGCCCCGTCATGGCGTCGGCGACGAGCAGCGTCTCCACCGGGCCGACCCGCTCGCTGACGCGCCGGAGCTCGTCCATGAGCTGCTCGTCGATCTGGAGCCGGCCCGCGCTGTCCAGGATCAGCACCCGCCGGCGCTCCGACCGCGCGTGCTCGAGGGCGCGTTCCGCGAGCCCCGGCACGTCCCGCGTCTCGCGGTCCGAGAACACCGGCACGTCCACCCGCTCCGCCAGCGTCTCGAGCTGGTCGATCGCAGCCGGCCGGCTGACGTCCAGCGCCGCCAGCATCGGCTTCCTGCCCTCGCGGTCCAGACGCCGCGCCAGCTTCGTCGCGGTGGTCGTCTTGCCGGAGCCCTGCAGGCCCACCAGCAGCACCACCGACGGCGGGACCGGCGCGATCGCCAGGGACCCGCGCTCGCCGCCCAGCAGCTCGATCAGCTCGTCGTGGACGATCTTCACGATCTGCTGACCCGGCGATATGGCCTTCAGGACGCGCTCCTCGAGCGCCCGCTCCTGCACGCGGTCGAGGAAGTCCTTCGCCACCAGGTAGTTTACGTCCGCTTCCAGGAGCGCGCGCCGGATCTCGCGCAGGCCCTCGCGGACCATGGGCTCCGTCAGCAGCCCCTGCTGGCGAAA
>DATKCH010000047.1:0-9865 GCA_035513295.1 Longimicrobiales bacterium | reverse complement strand
CGGGGTCACCGCGGAGAGCGGGGGGATCTGCCACCTGAGCCATCGTGGGCAGCAAGCATGAAAACCATCCCCGCTCTCCCCGGCGTCACCATGAATACCGTCGGGTCGCAAGCACTTCTGCAAGGTAGGGCGGCGTGAGCGGCCTGCCCCCCATGGCGAGTTTCGAGCCGCGCCGGTCGGCCGTACCGGCCGCGGCTCCCGGGCCGCCTGCGTCGCACCCCGATCTGCCGTCCGTCCGATCGTACTGGAACGCGCGCATCCACGACCAGGAGGTCACGCGCAGCGAGCCCGGCACGCGG
Organism: Longimicrobiales bacterium; assembly: GCA_035513295.1. GTDB lineage: Bacteria > Gemmatimonadota > Gemmatimonadetes > Longimicrobiales > RSA9 > DATHRK01. The sequence continues at coordinate 9,566 of DATKCH010000047.1, read as the reverse complement.
GCGTATTTCGACGAACTCCACGCCTATCGGTTCGAGAAGCTGGACTACCTCGCGGGGCTCGTGGATTTCGCGCGCTTCGCGGGAAGGCGCGTCCTCGAGATCGGCTGCGGCGCCGGCGTGGATCTCGTACGATTCGCCGACGCTGGTGCGCGCGTGGTCGGCGTGGACGTCGCCGAGACACCGCTTTCGCTGGCCGACGCCAACATCCGGTCGCGCGCGCTCTCCGCGCCGCTGGCGGGGGCGGACGGCGCGCACCTGCCGTTCGCGGACGAGAGCTTCGACTTCGTCTACTGTCACGGAGTGCTCCCCTACGCGCCCGAGCCCAACGGAATCGTCGTGGAAGCCTATCGTGTGCTGCGTCCGGGCGGTGCGGCGCTCTTCATGGGCTACCACCGGCGCTCCTGGCTGACGGCGATGTCCCGCCTCACCCGCACCCCCCTCGAACACGACGACGCCCCCGTGTTCCGGCTGCACAGCGCGGACGAGCTCGAGCGGACCGTCGCGCTCTTTCCGCGCCGGAGGATCCTGCACGAGCGCTTCCCGGTGCGCAGTCGCCTGCACGACGGCGTCAAGGGCGCGTTGTTCAACGACGTGTTCGTGCCCGCCTTCCGCGCGTTGCCGAAGCGTCTGACCCGCGGATTGGGTTGGCACCTGATCGCGATCTGCGAAAAGGAGACGGCTGACGAGCTCGGCGTGGTATTCCCATCCGGCGTCTCGGGCTGAACGGTGTGCGGCATCTGCGGAGTGATCGGAGGGGACCGCGAGCGCGAGATTCCGCGCGTCCGCGCTATGACCGACGCGCTCCGGCACCGCGGACCGGACGCCGCGGGCTATCACGCCGACGACGGCGCGGTGCTCGGCAACCGCCGCCTCGCGATCATCGATCCGGATGCCGCGCCCCAGCCGATGCCGACCGCCGACGGGCGCTACTGGATCGACTTCAACGGCGAGATCTACAACTACCGGGAGCTGCGCGCCGAGCTGGAAGCGGCGGGTCACGGCGGGTTCTCCACCGGCACCGACACGGAGGTGCTGCTGCGCCTGTACCAGGTCCACGGGCCCGACTGCGTGGATCGGTTGCGCGGCATGTTCGCGTTCGTTGTCTGGGACTCCGCGGAGCGCGCGCTCTTCGCCGCGCGGGACCGGTTCGGCCAGAAGCCGTTCTACTACGCGGTCGCGGGCGGACGCTTCCTGTTCGCCTCGGAGATCAAGGCGCTGCTCGCGCACGGCGATGTGGCAGGCGAGCCCGACCCCGCCGCGATCGATTACTACCTGTCGCTCCGGTTCATCCCGCCTCCGCTCACGATGCTGAAGGCCGTGAGGAAGCTGCCCGCGGCGCACCGCCTCTTCTGGCGCGGGGACGGGGTGCGGACCGAGCGTTACTGGGCGCTCGATTTCGGAACCGTCGGGGAGCGCAGCGATGCGTCCTGGGTGGAGGAGCTGGAGGCGCGCCTGGACGACGCGGTCCGGTCGCACATGGTCAGCGACGTTCCGGTGGGCGCGTTCCTCTCGGGCGGCTTGGACTCGAGCGCCGTGGTGGCGGCGATGGCGCGGCACTCCGACGGCCCCTTCCCGACCTTCTGCGTGGGGTCGGACGAGCGGACCTTCGACGAGCGCGAGCACGCGCGCGCGGTCGCGCTCCACTGCGGCACGTCGCACCACGAGGACACCGTCGGGCCCGACCTGATCGGCGACGCGGCGCGCATGGTGCGCGTGCTCGACGAGCCCTCCGATCCGATCGCCGCGTGCCTGTTCGAAGCGTCGCGACTGGCCTCGCGCCACGTGAAGGTCGTGCTGACCGGCGACGGCGGCGACGAGGTCTTCGCGGGCTTCGACCGCTACGCCGCGTTCGACATGGTAGGCAAGTACGCGGCGCTGCCGGCGTGGCTCCGGGAAGGTATCCTGCGTCCTCTCATCCGGCGGATTCCCCAGGCTTTCGGCTACAAGAGCCTGCCCCAGCGCGCCCGGTGGCTGGACGCGGTATCGCGGCTCGACCCCGCGCGCCGGTACGCGCGCATGACCTCGTTCTTTCGCTTCGGCGAGGAGGAGAAGGCGTGGGTTTACGGACCCGGGCTGCTCGGCTCGCTGTCGGGAGCCGATGCGGAAGCGGCCATCGCCGAGCCGTTCCGCGCCGCGGACGGCGGCGACGCGCTGCACCGCATGATCGCCGCCGACCTGCTTACGCGCCTCCCCGAGCACACGCTGATGCTGGCCGACCGGATGAGCATGGCGCACGGACTGGAGGCGCGCGCGCCGCTGCTCGACCACCACCTCGCGGAGTTCACGGCGCGCATGCCGGCGCGGCTGAAGGCCCATCGCGGCAGGACCAAGATCGCCCTGAGGGAGGCGGTGCGTGACTGGCTTCCGCCCACGATCGTCTCGAGACCCAAGCAGGGCTTCATGTTTCCCGTGGCCTTCTGGCTCGACGAGCGCCGCCTGCGGTCCGTGCGTGATTCCCTCGCGGAGGGCCCGCTGGTGGAAGCGGGATGGATCCGGGCCGACGCGATCGATCGGCTCGCCGCCGAGCATCTCGGGCGGCGCGCGGACCACCACGTCCGACTCTGGATGCTCCTGAACCTGGATGCATGGTACAGGATCTACGTCGACGACGAACCGGCGGCCGTCCGCCGGCCACCCCTGGCACAGGTGAACGCATGAGCGCGACCGTCACGCGGGAGGATACGTTGGACCCGGACCTCGAGCGGACCAGCGCGTCGGTTCGGGACTACTGGGACAGCCACACTCTCGGCTTCCAGTACGTCTCGGACCGGAGCATCGAGCCCGGCACGCCGGAGTTCTTCGCGCACATCCGGCCCTGGATGAACCCCTACAAGTTTCCCTGGATCATGGACCGGATCGAGCGCGAGTCCGCGCGCCTGCGCGGCAAGCACCTGCTCGAGATCGGCTGCGGGATGGGCTACGACAGCCTCGAGTTCCTCAAGCGCGGTGTCCGCGTCACGGCGACCGACCTCACGCCGAACGCCGTGCGCATGACGAAGCGGCACTTCGAGGTGGAGGGCGTGCGCGCCGAGGACGTTCGCGTTGAGAACGCGCTCTCCCTCTCGTTCCCGGACGAGACCTTCGACGCGGTCTGGGCGAACGGCGTGCTGCACGCCACGGGCGACACCGGACGCGCGATCGCCGAGGCGCGGCGCGTGCTGAAGACCGGCGGGCGCGCGATCATCTCGCACTTCTACCGCAAGCCCTCCTGGATGTGGACCGTGCATCGGCTGGGCCGCGAGAACATCGAGTACAAGGAGGAGGACCCGCCGGTGAACGAGTTCTACACGGACGAGGAGATCCTCGAGATGTTCGAGGGGTTCCGCGTAGAGGAGGCGGTGCACGAGCATCACCGCGCGCTACCGGCCAAGCGGAGCGGCCTGAAGGCCGCTCTCTATCACTACGGCTTCAAGCCGCTGTACAACGCGCTCCCCGAGACCCTGGCGCTCAAGTGGGCGTACAAGCTGTCGGTGACTGCGATCAGGGTGTGACCTCGGGCCCATCGGCGTGAGGCTTCGTAAGTGACGGGCTCGGCGGACCTCGACAGCGCACGGCCGGCGCCGCGGGGCGCCGACGGGTCGGACCTGGGGAGCTTTCCGGGACCCGTGCTCGTCCTCGCTCCCCACATGGACGATGAGGCGCTCGCGTGCGGGCGCCTCATCGCGGCGCTCTCCGACGCCGGCTGCGCCGTCCACGTGCTGTTCGCGACCGATGGCGCTCGCTCGCCGGCGGTTTCGCCCGGGCGTGTGCCCGAGCTCGTGGCGGCGCGGGCCGCGGAGGCGCGGCGCGCGGCCGACGTGCTCGGGTACGGAGCCGACCGGGCGCGGTTCCTGGGGCTCCCGGACGGCGCGCTCGGACTCCACGTCGCGGACCTCACGCTCGGCGTGGCGCGCGCATGGGCGGCGATCCGGCCCTCGACCGTGCTGGCGCCGTCGCGCTACGACCGGCACCCGGACCACCTGACGCTGCGCTCCGCCGCGTTGGCGTGCGCACGGACCGCGCCGGCGGGCTCGTCTCTCTGGGAGTACTTCGTGTACTACCGCTGGCGCCTCCTGCCCGGCGGTGACCTGCGCCGCCTCGTCAGGCCGGACCTGCGCGTGGTGCCTCACACGCGGGCGTTCGCCGAGCGCAAGCGCCGCGCGATCGAGTGCTACCGCAGCCAGACGACGCTGTACGCGGCGGGTCAGCGGAGACCCATCCTGCCGCCGCGCCGGGTCGCGGAGGTGAGCACCGGCGAGGAGCTGTTCGTGCGCTTCGATCCTCGAACCCCGGGCGCCGGGATCCTCGGGAGCGGCCGATCCTGGGTCCCCGTCGCGCACCGCGTGGAGCCCGCGCTCAAGGCGGGCAAGGAGCGCCTGAAGGCCCTCGTGCCGCACCCGCCGGAGTGGCCCGCCGCGCCGGGCTCCGGCGCGGCCGCGGCGCTGGGCTCGGGCTCCGACCCCGCAGCGGCGCCGGACGCGGGCTCTGGTGGGGACGCGTCCCCCACGACCCGTGTGGTCGTGTTCGCCAGCCCCTTCCCCCTGCCAGCCGAGTGGCGCTTCCTTGCTCGCGTCGACGCGCACCCCGACCTGGAGCTGGCCGGCGTCCTGTGCCTCGGGTCGGGAACCGGCCGCGCGGCGCGCATCGCCGATGTCTGGCGCCGGCGCGGCCTGCTAGCGGCGCCTCTCCTGCTGCGCGACGCGGGAGCGGCGCTCGCCGCGTCGGGCGCGCCTCCGGCCGACGCGGTGAAACGGATCCGACCCCGAATCCGGGTCGTCCCCGACGTGCACGCGCCCGAGGTGCTGGGGTGGGTCGCGTCGCTGGACGCGGACGTGGGCGTCGTATACGGGGGGCCGATCCTGAAGCCCGCGCTCTTCGGCATCCCGAAACGCGGAACGCTCGGGGTCCACCACGGGCGCCTGCCCGAGTACCGGGGCAAGAAGACGGTGTTCTGGGCGATCGCCAACGGCGAGGACGCCGCGGGCGTGACGATCCAGGCGATCAACGCGGGGCTGGACACCGGCCGGGTCGTGCGGCGGGGCGAGGTGCCGATCGGCCGGCGGTCCTACCGCGAGGTCTCGCGGCGCGTACAGGCGCTCGGAATCGACCTGCTACTGGACGCGCTGCTCGCGGGCGAGCCGCATCCCGAACCCGGGGGAACGCCGCGGGAAGGGCCCGCCGTCGCCGCGGGCGCCGCGACAAGCGCTCCGTACCGGGATCCGAGCATCGGCGACCTCCTGCGCCTGTTCCTGCGCCGCTTTCGGCGCTGAGACCCGTACGGGCGCGCGCCGGAGGCCGTCGGAGCGGGCGGGCCGCGTTGCGCCGCCGCATCGCCTGTTGCGGCCGCCCGGGGCCGCCGAGTCGCCGCGCGCGCGACGCGACGCTCCGAGTCGCACAGCAAGGCCCGCCGTTACGGCACGCGGGCGTCCCGCGGTGGAGCGCTACGATCCCTTGGGGCTGGCACGGTTTCTCCTGTATCTTGGGAGCGAACACATCTGGTGGCCGGAGCCCGCTCTCCCCCTTCGGCACTCGGCGGTCCTCTAGCTACAGGCGGTCGCCCTTGCGCATCGGCTTGATGCTCCGCGCGCTCGACGAGCACGGCGGGGTCGGCGTGTACACGCGATATCTCACCGAAGAGCTGCTCTCGATCGATCGGCGCAACGAGTACGTCCTGTTGTACCGCAGCGGCGGCAACCTCGGCCGCTTCGGCCACCACCCGAACGTCACCGAGAGGGTCGTGCGCGCGCCGGGCAAGGCCCTGTGGGACCAGGTGGCGATCCCGTGGCACTGCTGGCGCGAAAAGATCGACGTGGTCTTCCACCCGAAGTTCACGGTGCCCTTTCTGGCGCCGTGCCGGACGATGATGGTGCTGCACGGCGCCGGCTGGTTCCTGACGGATTTCTTCGGCAAGTGGGACGTGCGCTACATCCGCGCGGTGATGCCGCTGTACCTGCGCCGGGCGGACCGCGTCCTGTCGGTCTCGAACGTGACCACCGACACCTTCAACGAGATCTTCGACGTTCCCGCCGACCGCATCCACACGGTGTACTTCGGGCCCGGCAAGCACTTCCGGCGCATCGACGACCCGGCCCGGCTCCGCGCGGTCCGCGCGCGGTACTCACTGCCAGACCGATTCGTCCTGACGCTCACCAAGCTGGGTGGCGACGAGCGCAAGAACTTCGGCGGCGTCCTGTCCGCGTATCGCGCCGCCTATCCGCGCATCGACCACGCGCTCGTCGTGGGCGGGAAGGGCTGCGAGCGGCTGCGCGACGACTACGCGATCCCCGCGGACGGCTGGGGCGGTGACGTGTACTTCCCCGGCTGGATCGACCAGGAGGATCTGCCGGCGGTCTATTCCCTGGCCGACGCCTTCCTCTATCCGTCCAAGATGGAGGCGTTCCCGATACCGATCACCGAGGCCCTGGCCACCGGAACCCCGATCGTCACGTCGAGCCGCAACGGGCTGCTGGAGCTGGCCGGCGACGCCGCGTTGATGGTGGACGCCGATGACGCCGAGGAGACCGCCGAGGCGCTCGTGAGGGTCCTCACGGATCCCGAGCTCGCCGCGCGCCTGCGCGAGGCGGGCCTGGAGCGATCGCGTCGCTTCAGCTGGGAAGCCTGCGGCCGCACGACGCTGCGCCACATCGAACAGGTCGGCGCCGGCGTCCGGCGCGGCCGCGACGAGGCTTCCCAGGCGCGGGCGGGGGGCATGCCGGAAGACCGGGCCGGAGCGTGAGGATTCTCAGGACGCTCGCGCGGCGGTTCGTTCCGAAGGCCGCGCGCCAGGCGGTCGGCCGGTATCTGGCATACCCTCCTGTGGGTTCGGTGGACTTCGGCGATCTGCGCCAGGTCCGCCCGATCAGCAAGGCGTGGGGTTACGACCGCGGCAAGCCGATCGACCGCCACTACATCGAGACCTTTCTCGAAGCATACGCGGATGACATGCGGGGCCGCGCGCTCGAGGTGAAGGACGACCAGTACTTGCGCCGCTACGGACGGCGGGTCGAGCGACGGGACATCCTTCAGCCGGTCCCGGGAGGCGCCGCCACGGTGGTTGCGGATCTGACGCGGGCCGAACAGGTGCCGGAAGCGGCGTTCGACACCTTCGTCTGCACCCAGGTCCTCCATTTCGTAGCGGACCTGGAAGCCGCGATCGCCGGCTGCCGGCGGCTGCTGCGGCCGGGTGGGGTGCTGCTGGCGACGGTCCCCTGCCTCGCCCGCGTGGAGGACGCCCCGGAGGACTCGTCCGGCGACTATTGGCGCTTCACGCTGCCCTCCACCCGCCGACTCTTCGGTGGCGTCTTCGGCGATCAAAACGTCCAGATAGAGCAGTACGGGAACGTCCTCGCCGCCATCGCCTTCCTGCACGGCCTGGCGGCGGAGGAGCTGTCCGCCGGCGAGCTGGCGGTCAACGATCCTGCGTTTCCGGTGATCGTCGGCATCCGCGCGCGCGTGGCGGAAGGGGGAACTCCATGATGAATCCCATGGCCAAGGGACGGCGGATCGTCCAGCGATGGTCGGACCGGTGGCGCCACGGCGCGTTCATCTTGCTGTACCATCGCGTGGACGCGAAGGGCGACGACCCCTTCGACATCCGGGTGACGCCCGAACGCTTCACCGAGCACCTCGAGGTGCTCCGGGACCGCTGGCGCGTCGCACCCCTGCGCGATCTCGTGCACGCGCTTCGCGAGGGGGAGGCCGTGGAAGGCTGCGTCGCCATCACCTTCGACGACGGCTACGAGGACAACCTGCGGGTCGCGCTGCCGGCGCTCGAGCGGGCCGACGTCCCGGCGACGGTGTTCGTGGTTTCGGACGAGCTGGGCCGGGAGTTCTGGTGGGACCGCCTGACCCGCCTCTGGTCCTCCCGCCGCGGGGAGAGCGGCTCGGCGGAGTTCCGGGCGCTCCACCGACGCCTGCGCGGAAGCGGGCGCGAGGAGCGCGCCCGGGCGCTGGATGAGCTCGCCTCCGAGCCGCCGCTCGGGGCGCCGGCAGCCGCCGAGCCGGCGCGGGCTCTCACCCCCGACGAGCTGCGCGCGCTGACGGATGGCGGCCTCGTGGAGATCGGGTCGCACACGCGCTCGCACCCGTTCCTGCCCGACCTGGGCGAGTCCGCGCAGCGGGAGGAGATCGTCGGCGCCAGGGACGCGCTGGAGGCGGTGATCGAACGCACGGTGGTGGGCATGTCCTACCCCTTCGGCGGGTTTGACGGGCGCTCGCTCGCGCTCGTGGAGGAAGCCGGGATGGACTATGCGTGCGCCGCCGCCCCGGGGGTGTGCACCGTCTCGTCCGGCGTCCACCACCTTCCCCGCTTCTGGGTCGGCGACTGGACCGGAGAAGAGCTGGACGAGTATCTGCGCGCGCGTTCGCCGGGCTCCGCCCCATCCGTTTCAGCGGCCGGGTGATCGGACCCCGTCGGCTGAGGCCAGGCGCTTGACCGCGGCCTCCGGACGAGCCGCGCTGCGCGTCGCGCTGCTCACCGAGACGTACGCCCCGCTGATCGGCGGCGGGGAGACCCAGGCCGCGCTGCTCGCCGAGGAGCTCGGCCGGCGCGGCCACGACGTCCTGGTGCTGACCCGGCGCACGGCGCGGGACCTGCCGCCGCGCGAGCTCATGGGCGGGGCGCGCGTGGTCCGGCTCGGGCCGATCGGCCGCCATCATCTCCTGAAATGGGGACTGGCGGGCACGGTGCCCGCCCTCGGACGGCGGCTGCTTCGCGGCGCCGACGTGATGCTCGTGTCGGGGTTCCGCGTGCTGGGCGCCCCGGCGCGCCTCGTCTCGCTGGTCCACGGGGTCCCCGTCGTCCTCAAGGCCGACAACAACGGCGAGCTGTCCGGCGCGTTCTTCGCGCGCGGCCTGGCGAGGCTCGGCCTGCGGCCGGACTCGGCCCCGGTCGTGGCCTCGGTGCGGGCTCGCAACCGCCTGCTGCGGGGGGCCGACGGTTGGGTCGCGATATCGGCCGACATCGAGCGCGAGTACCGCGACCACGGCGTAGCACCGGCGCGCATCTATCGGATTCCGAACGGGTACGATCCCGCGCGGTTCCACCCGGCGACCCCGGACGAACGGCGCGCGCTGAGAGCCCGCCTGGAACTGCCCCCCGACGGTCGCGTCGCGGTCTACACCGGCCGCCTGGTTTCCTACAAGGGGCTCCCGACCCTGTTGCGCGCGTGGAGGGCGGTCGTCGCCGGCCGACCCCGCGCGACCCTGCTGCTCGTGGGACCGGGAGGACTCGACATCCACAACTGCGAAAGCGAGCTACGTGAGTACGTGAATTCTCACGGGCTGGCGCGCAATGTGCGCTTCGCGGGTGCCGTGAGCGACGTGGAGACGTACCTGCGAGCGGCGGACGCCTTCGTCCTGCCGTCCGAAAACGAGGCCTTCGGCCTGTCGCTGGTGGAGGCGATGGCCTGCGCCCTGCCGTGCGTGGCCACCCCGGTGGGTGCGATGAAGGAAATCGTGGCGGACGGCCGCACGGGGCTGCTCGTTCCGCCCCGCGACGAAGCCCGACTCGCCGACGCGCTGGGCGTGGTCCTCGACGGCGGCGCACACGTCGCCTCGATGGGAGCCGCCGCCGCCGCCGTGGCGCG
>DATKCH010000046.1:0-24276 GCA_035513295.1 Longimicrobiales bacterium | reverse complement strand
CCGCGGCGATGTAACCGAGCAGCATGGCGAGAAGCACCAGCCGGAGACCGCTGGCCGGGTAACGGCGGCGGAGCGCTATCGCGAATGCGACGAGGGCGTACGAGCCGAGTGCCCGCGGGTCGAGAAGGATCTGCGTCGTCGCGACATCCGACGCATAGCTGCGGTACGCACGGGCGCCCATTCGCGCGATCTCCAGGTACGCCGCTGCCCAGATGAGTATCGCGATGCCGTAGAGCAGGCCTACCACGACGATCGCGACGTTTTCCGCCCGCAGCGCTGCGCGCGGGGTACGTCGCCAGGCGAGTAGAGTCTCCACCGCGAGCCAGACGAGCACGTAGAAGGGCTTCAGGGCCAGCCCCACCGCCGCGACCGCTCCGACGGCGATGGCCAGAGCGCGCCCGAGCGGTAACCCGCGGGCCCGCACGGACGCCGCGCATGTGTAGGGCAAGGTGGCCGCCAGGAAGACGTGCTCGCGCTGAAAGAAGTGGTGGCCCACGACGCTGAGCAGCGCGAAGGCCATGACCATGAGGAGCGCGTCCCTCACACCGTGCTCCTCCGCAGGCCCCTGGCGCAGGCAGGCGGCCGAGAGGGCCAGCGAGGCCGCCACCACGAACAGTCCCCCGACGCGAAGCAGGGACTGCGCCGACAGGCCGGTCCACCCCGCCAGTACCTGAAACGGCAGGCTCAGCCAGACGATCAGCGGTGGATTCGGCTCGACCCAGTCGACGTACGGGGTCGCGCCATCCAACAGCCGACCCGCGCCGTAGAGGTACCAGGACACATCGAAGTTCAGGGGAAGGCTGAACTGGACCACCGCCGCGATAGCGGCAAGCGCCAGCGCGACGGCGGGCCAGATCGGGCAGGGACTCCGCACGCCGGCCTAGGTGCCGCGTCCCGTGCGCTGGCGCCGGCTCGCTCGCAGGTCGTCCCATGAACCGAAGTCGGCGACGAAGCTTTCGAAGTCGCGTTTCGGGATCACCGATGCCGTACGACGCCCGTGATGGATGAGAAAGCCGACGACCAGCGCGCCGACGTTGAGCTGCATCAGGAAGGCGACGGCCAGGATGGTCATCCACACCGCACCGGACGGCAGCGGCGCTCCGGTCGCGGCGGGCAGCAGCCACATCGCGAGGACCAGGAGTGCCCCCCCAACCCCCGCCAGGCCTGCGGCGATCAGCAGACGCACGCTAACGATGTCGCCGAACACCGTGATCGCGGACAGCCCATGGGTCACGAGCGCCACGAAGTTCATCCTCGGCGGTCCGTGGAGGCGCTGGGCCCTCGGGATGTTCACGACCGAGATCGGCAGGCGGCACTGGTGGACGGCGGCGGCGTAATGGCTCCAGGCCTCCGGCGAGGATGTAACGGCCCCGACCGCGTCCGCTGGCAGGACGCTAAAGTTTCCGACCCGTATCGCGCGGCCGGTCAGAAGCCGGTGGAGCAGCCGGTATAGCCAGTAGAAGGCCTTGAACGTGACCCCCTCCGGCCGCTTCGAACGCCCGGCGAATACGACCTGCCGCTTCGCGGCTCGATCGAAATCCGACACCAACACGGGCACGTCCGCCGGGCTGTCCTGTCCGTCCCCGTCCATGACGATCACGGCGCAGCCCGGATGATTCTTCTCTACGTGACACAGGCCAACGCAGATGGCGCGCTGGTGACCGAGGTTTCGCGTCAGTCGGAGGACTTCGACACCGCGCAGGCCTCGCGGCTGGAACTCGAGCGGCGTCGGCTTCTCCACCGATCCGTCGTCCACGATGAGGGCGGACCCGCGCCAGCGCCGCTTCGCGAAGACGTCATCTAGGCCCGCCAGAACCGCAGCGACGCTCGGCCAGTCATCGAGGACAGGGATGAGGACGATGAAGGGGCTGTCGGGACCGCCAAGGGCGTTCACGCCGCGCCCCCTCCGCTACGCGCTCGAGCGAGAAAGCGCTCTTTTGGCGCCAAGTCGAAGTGTAGATTGCGGTGAGTCACCGTGCTCGGTTGGACCAGGCCACGTTTTCGGCCCGTCAAAGCCGTCGCCCCGGCCGTACTTCGGCTGGGCGTTCGACCATGGCGCTCTCCCCCCGAAACCGGACCTGGCCACAACCGACACGGGCGTCGGGACGACCCACCATCGTCAGCAAGCCGCCCCGGACCGTCCGTCACTGGATGCGGCTGCTTCGAAGACAAGTCGCGTGCCATTTCCGAGTTTTTTCGCAAGCGCTTATTCTGCTGCGGTTTAGCGTGAGGAGCGGCCTCACCGCGGCGCCTCGCGTGCAACGGTTCGTTACGCCCGCGGAACGCCGGATCGTTACGTCGCGGGCGCTTCAACGGAGCCCGGAGCGCCTTCGGGCCTCAACCCGGGACCGTGATGTCGTACTTATCGATCAGCCGGTTGAGGCGGGGCCGGGAGATGCCCAGCATCTTCGCCGCGTTGGCCTTGTGGCCCCCCGTCTTGGCCAGGACGCGCTGGATGTGGTAGCGCTCCATGGACTCGAGCGACGCCTGGGATGGGTCGCTGAGGTCCGGGGCGGCGGTCGTGGCGCGCCCCGCGTCGCCCAGGAAGAGGTTCTCCTCCGCGATGGCCCCCTGGGCGTGCACGGCCGCGCGCGTCAGGGCGTTCTCCAGCTCCCTCACGTTTCCCGGCCAGTCGTAGGTCACCAGCTTCTCCATGACCGGCCTGGGGATCACCAGCTCGCCCTTGCCCATCTCGGTGGACACCTGCCGGAGGATGTGCTGCGCGAGCTCGGGGATGTCCCCGCGCCGCTCCCTCAGCGGCGGCACCACAATCTCCAGCACGCGCAGGCGGAAGTAGAGGTCCTCGCGGAAGTCCCCCGCCTCCACCAGGTCCTCGATGTTGCGGTGCGTGGCCGCGATCACGCGCGCCTCTGTCCTGCGGGGCTGCTCGGCGCCCACCGGCTGGAACTCGCGCTCCTGCAGGACGCGCAGCAGCTTCGCCTGGAACGCGGAGCTCACGTCGCCGACCTCGTCCAGCAGGATCGTGCCATTCCCCGCCAGCTCGAAGCGCCCCTTGCGGTCTCCGACGGCGCCGGTGAACGCTCCGCGGACGTGCCCGAACAGCTCCGACTCCAGCAGGGTGTCGGGCAGCGCGGTGCAGTTCACCGCCATGAACGGCTCGCTCGAGTTCGGGGAGTGCGCGTGGATCGCGTGCGCGATGCGCTCCTTGCCGGTCCCCGTCTCGCCCCGGATCAGCACCGGCGTCCGCACCGCCGCGAGCTTCCCGATCAGCTTGTAGATCTCGATCATCTTGGGATCGGATCCGACCAGCAGGTTGCGCAGGTCCAGCGCCGGCTCCCTCATCGCGGGCGCGGGCGCCTGCCGCTGGCTGCGGCGCTCCCAGAAGCACCGCTCCAGCGCGGCGTCGATGCGGTCCAGGTCGAGCGGCTTCACGAGGTAGTCGTAGGCGCCGATCTTCATCGCCTCGACTGCGGTCTGCATGTCCTCGAACGCGGTGATGAGGATCACGTCCGCGGGGTGCTCGCTCTCGACCAGCTTCTCCAGCAGCTGGATGCCCGACAGCCCGGGCATGCGGATGTCGGAGAGGATCACCTCGGGGTCGGCGTCGGCGAGCACCGTGAGCGCCTGCTCGGCGCTGTCGGCCGCCGTCACCCGGTAGCCCTGCCGGGTCAGGTACCCGGCGAGCGTCTTCCTGTGGGCGTCGTCGTCGTCCACCACCAGCAGTCGGCCGTCCTTCATGAATCCCCCCCAGCGTGTCCGCCCCGGGCGCCAGGCGCGCCGGCCCGGCGCCCGCGCCCCCCGTTCCGGCCCACCGGCCGCGCCGGCAGCTCCATCACGAACTCGGTGCCGCCCACCATCTCCGACCCGCGCGCCAGGAACAGGCGCCCGCCGTGCTCGCGCACCGTCCGCAGCGCCTGGGACAGCCCGAGCCCGGTGCCGCCGTTCTTGGTGGTGTAGAACGGCTGGAAGATACGTTCGCGCGTCTCCGGAGGGATCCCCGGCCCCTGGTCCGCCACGTGGATGCGCAGCGCGTCCGGGGCCACGCTCGAGTTCCAGGTGGTGCGTACCTCGAGCCTCCCGCCGCCCGGCATCGCCTCCATGGCGTTGTAGAGCAGGTTCATCAGCGCCCCCTGCAGCTCCGCCGGGCGCCCGTGCACGACGCCCTCCCCTCGCGGCGACAGTTCGATGTCCAGCGTCACTCCGCGCTCCCGCAGCTCCGGGCCGAGCACCCTCGTCGCGTCCACCACCAGCTTGTGCAGCTCGATGTCGGAGGGCTCCTCGGGCGGCGCGTCCGAGCGCGCCATGGCCAGCACGGACTGGACCACCTGCTCCAGGCGGCTGATCTCCTGGAGCGAGACCGTCACCGGACCGCCGACCTCCGCCGGCAGGCGCCCCTTGCGCACGTCCCGATCCAGCTCCTGCAGGTTCAGCCGGATGGAGCTGAGCGGGTTGCGGATCTCGTGCGCGAGATTCGGCGCGAACTCGGCCATCATCGCCAGCGGCCGCGCGACCGCGATCTCCTGGAGCAGCTCGCGCAGGCGCGCGGTCATGCCCCCGAAGGCGAGCGTGAGGTGTCCCACTTCGTCGTTCTGGGGGATCGGCAGCCACGGCTGGAGGTCCCCGGCGGCGATCTGGTCGGTCGCGCGGGTCAGCTCCGTCAGCGAGCCCATGACCCTGCGCAGCAGCATGCTGAACGCGAGCGCGGTGCCGAGCGTGATGAGCACCACGAGCAGCAGGTAGATGAGCCGCGCGTCGGCGTACGGGAGGGTGAACTCCGCGGGCCGCAGCACGCTCGCCACCACCCAGTCGCCCGCGACCAGGGGCGCGAAGGACGCGAACCACTCGCCGTCCCTGTCCGCGAATACGAGGTCGCCCTGGGCGCCATCGCGGATCGCGCCGGCGAGTCGCGATCCGGGCGCGGCGTGCAGCGCCGCGCAGGACTCGTGGCTGAGGAGCTCTCCCGTCTCCCGGTCGGCGATCACCGAGTATCCCTCGGACCCCAGTCGCATGCGCCGGGCCTCCTCGGGGAAGATGTCGTCGAAACGCGCGTACACCAGCAGCTCGCCGCCCCCCCGACGGCCCTGCACGCCCCGGCGCAGCGGGATCAGGAGCCGGTGACCCGTGACGCACGCCTCCAGCGCCGCCGGCTGCGGCGCTGGCACGTCCACGACGAGCGCGCCGGCGTCGTCGCGCAGCCGGGCGCCCTCCGCCCAGGGGGTCTCCTCCACGAGCGACCGCAGCGCCGCCTCGGCGGGATCGGCGTCGCCGTCCACCGCGTCCACGAGCGCGGGTTCCAGCGCCCAGACCGCGACCTCGTCCGCGCGCCGGCTGGCGCCGCGGTCCAGCTCGGCCGCGAGCCGGGCCGCGAGGTTGCGGTTCTCGTTTTCGATGAGGCGTGAGAGCGCCGCCACCGAGTCGAAGTAGTCGAAGATGCCGATGGCGAGCAGCGGCACGACGGCGAACGTCGCGAACAGCAGCAGGACCTTGCCGCGGAGGTTCATGGTGCCGCTATGCTATCGGGGCCGTTCCCGGGCGGCAACAGAATCGGCCGCCGCGCGTGGCGCGCAGCGCGGCCACGTCAGGCGTGACGAAAGGTGCGCTGGTTCGTCCCATCTAGGTATGGTAATTTTTTCTGTCCGTTGACACTTTACGGGGGTATGCTCCCTTGACCGCTGACCTTTGCCGGCCCCCTCTCCCGCCGGACGATCGGGTAGACTGAGCGTCTGATTTGACCCGTATTCACGGCGACGTCGCGTTCCGCGCGCTGTTTCAGCGCATGCCGGAACCCACCCTGGTGGTGTCCGGCGACGACCGGGTCGTGTCCGTCAACGACGCCGCGTGCCTCCTTCTGGGCCGGTCCGAGCAGGACCTGGTGGGGCGCAAGGCGGCCGCGCTGTTCGTGTCCGCCCCGGAATACGAGCGGATGCGGCGCACGCTCGCCAGCGACGGGCTCGTGCCGGGCAAGGAGATGCGCATGCGCTCCGGCACCGGGGGCACGATCCACTGCCTGATCTCCGCCGCCACGGCCTCCACGGAGGAGGGCGGCGGCGACTGGGTGATGACCGCCCGCGACGTCTCTTCGCAGGCGCACCGCATCCGCAAGCTGCAGCACAACGCGCTGCACGACGGGCTCACCGGGTTGCCCAACAGGAGCCTGTTCCGGGACCGCCTGGAGCGCGCCATCCAGCGCACGCAGCGGAGCGACGAGGAGCAGTTCGCCGTGCTCTTCCTGGACCTGGACCGCTTCAAGGTCATCAACGACAGCCTCGGCCACATGGTCGGCGACGAGTTCCTGGTGCTCGTGGCCGCGGCGCTCAAGTCCTGCCTGCGCGAGGTGGACACCGTGGCGCGCATGGGCGGCGACGAATTCGCGATCCTGCTGGACACCGTGGACGGCGTGGAGGACGCGGTGCGCGTGGCCGAGCGCATCGCCGAGGCGCTGGAGGCGCCGCTCAACCTGCGCGGCCACGAGGTCTACGCGTCCACCAGCATCGGCGTCGCGCTCGGCGAGCGGCACTACAAGAGCCCCGAGGAGGTGCTGCGGGACGCCGACATCGCCATGTACCGCGCGAAGTCGTTCGGGCCGGGGCGCTTCGAGGTCTTCGACGAGACCATGCGCGCCGAGGTCGAGGAGCTCATGCAGACGCAGACCGACCTGTCGCGCGCTCTGAAGGAGAAGCAGCTTCTCGTCCACTACCAGCCGATCATCACGCTGTCCACCAACCAGCTCTCGGGCTTCGAGGCGCTGCTGCGCTGGCAGCACCCCAGGCGCGGGCTGCTCTACCCGGGGTCGTTCCTCGCTCTGGCGGAGGAGACCGGGATGATCGCGCCGCTCGGGTGGTGGCTGTTCGAGGAAGCGTGCCGCCAACTGGGCGAGTGGCGCCGCGAATACCCGCGCGATCCGGAGCTGACGCTGAGCATCAACGTGGCCGGTTCCCAGCTGCGAGAACCTGGCGCGGCGGAGCGCATCCGCGACATCCTTGCTAGCAGCGGGCTCGGTTCCGGCCGCGGCATCATGCTGGACGTGACCGAGCGGGCCATCATGGGAGAGTCCGAGTCTCTGGGGCGTACGCTCGAGACGCTGAAGGCGATGGGGCTGCGGCTGTCGATCGACGATTTCGGCACCGGATACAGCTCTCTCGGGTACCTGCACCGCTACCCGTTCGACACCGTCAAGATCGACCGCTCGTTCATCCGGGAGCTCGGCCGCGACGAGGGCGACTCGGGGCTGGTGTGGTCGATCGCGGCGCTGGCCCACAACCTGGGCATGGACGTCGTCGGCGAGGGCGTGGAGACGGCCGGTCAGCTCGAGGAGCTGCGGGTGCTGCGCTGCGAGTACGGCCAGGGGAATCTCTTCTCCGGGCCGATGGGCGGGGAGGCGGCGAGCCGTTTCCTCGCGGACGCGGCGGGCCGTGCCGGCGAGGAGCCCGGGGCGGAGGCGGCGGGTGACGCCGTTCCGCCGGATGGCCCGGACGCGCCGGCGCGCTGGACCGCACGATTCGGGACGCGTGGTGGAGGACGTTCGGGGCCGCAGCCGCGGTCGCGGACGCCCGGGGACTCGGGAGCGGAGAGGTCGTGATGCGTTTGATTCAGCAGGTGATGGCGGGGTTCGGCGGTGGGGTGGTGACCCTGTTGTACGCGGCGGCCGTGCTGGCGACGGTGTGGGCGGCGTCCTATCTGCGCGACCGCTCCTCGGACCCGATCAGGGCCGCCCGGATCCTCCTGCTCGCGGTCTTCGGCATTTCGCTGATCGTGTCGGTGTTCTTCGCCGGCAGGCGGATCTTCATGTTCGTCTTCCTGCTCACCCTGTTCGGCGTCCCGGCCGGGATCGGCCTGGCGCCCCCCGGCTTCTGGCGCGATCTGCTGCGCCCGGACGCCCCGGGCGGAGGCGGAGGCGAGCGGCTCGGGGACCAACTGGGCGACCGGCTGCGCTGAGCGCCTGAGCCACAGCGTTCGCATCGGCTCGACCCCGTGGGACCCGAGCTCTTCCGTCTGCACGCCCGGATCGAGGGCCGGCACTGGTGGTTCGCCGGCCGCAGGCGCGTGCTGCGCGCGCTCGGCGAGGCGGTGCTTCCCCCCGCCGGGGGGTCGGTGGTCGACGTCGGGTGCGGCACGGGGGCCAACATCGCCGCGTTCGCCGACCGCCATTGCGCCGTCGGCGTGGATCCTTCCGTGGAGGGCATCCAGCTCGCGCGCGAGCGCTTCCCCGGCGCGCGCTTCCTCGAGGGTACCGTCCCCGGCGCCGGCGACGAGGCCGCCGCGGCCGCCGACCTCGTGCTCATGACCGACGTGATCGAGCACGTCCCCGACGACTTCCACCTCACCAGCTCGGTGCTCTCCCTCATGAAGCCGGGCGGCCACCTGGTCGTGACCGTCCCCGCGCACCCCGAGCTGTGGAGCGTCCACGACGTCACGTTCGGTCACTACCGCCGCTACACCATCGACCGGCTGCGCGCCGTTTGGCGCGGCCTGCCCGTAACCGAGCGGCTGGTCTCGCACTACAACGCGCGCCTCTTCCCGCTCATCCGGCTGATCCGCGGCGTGGGCGCGCGCCTGGGCCGCGCGGCCGGCCAGGCGGGCACCGACCTGCGCACGCCGCCGGCGCCGCTGAACCGCGCCCTGGCCGTGCTGTTCGGGGGCGAAGCCGCGCGGCTCGCCGCCGCGCTGGAGACCGGCGCGCCCGCCTACGCGGACGGCCTCAGCCTGATCGCCGTGCTGCGGCGCGAGGAGGGCGTGCTGCCGCCCAGGTTCCGCGGTCCCGACGTCCCCGCGGACGTCCACGGACCCGACCTCGATCGCCCGAACCCACCGTCCACGAGCCCATGAAAGCACCCAGCGGCCGCACGACCCTGGTGATCCCCTGCTACAACGAGGCGGAGCGCCTCCCGGTGGGCGACTACCGCGCGTTCCTGGTCGGCACCGAGGCCGTCGACCTCCTGTTCGTGGACGACGGCAGCACCGACGGCACCTACGACATCCTCGAGGAGATGTCGGACAGCGGCGGCGACCGCGTGAGGGCGCTGAGGCTCCCCGAGAACCGGGGCAAGGCCGAGGCGGTGCGAGCGGGGATCCTGGCCGCGCTGGAGGACGATCCGCGCTACGTGGCCTTCTGGGACGCCGACCTGGCCACGCCTCTGGACACCGTCCTGGAGTTCCGCGAGACGCTGGAGCTCAACGACGAGCTGGACTGGGTCCTCGGGAGCCGCGTGCGCCTCCTGGGGCGGCGCATCGACCGCAAGGTCCACCGGCACTACCTGGGGCGCGCGATGGCGACGGTGTTTTCCGCCTGGCTCCACCTGCCGGTCTACGACACGCAGTGCGGCGCGAAGATGTTCAGGGTGTCGGAGGAGCTGCGGGCGATCTTCGCCGAGCCCTTCGTGACCGGCTGGCTCTTCGACGTGGAGCTGCTCGCGCGCCTGATCCGGTCGCGGGGCGACATCGCGGAGGTCCGCAGGAGCGTGATCGAGTGCCCGCTGCCGCGCTGGATCGACGTGAAGGGGTCGAAGCTGGGAGTGCGCTCCGCCGGACCGGTCCTGCGCGACCTCTTCAGGCTCCGCCTCGCCTACCGGGGCTCGCTCGGGCGAGGGGCGAGGCGGAGGCCCGGCGTCGACTCCGCGAGGCGGGGGCCAGGCGTCACTCCGTGAGGCGTGGCGGCGCGTCCGCCCTCGCCTCGGCCTCACGCCGGCAGTCCGCCAGCCGATCGCGCGCCGCTGCGCCCCTCTCCCCACCCTGCCCGGCCGCGAGCACCGCCGCGGTCCCGTCGCAGGTCCACAGGCCCCAGCCGGGCTCGTCCACCAGGTGTTCGGCCAGGGCTTCGCCGGGGGGAACGATGGCGAGCCGGATTCCGCGCGCCCTGACCGCTTCCCGCCACCCGGGCCGCGCCATCGCGATCGTGCGGTATTCCTCCAGCAGGTCGCCGTCGTAGATGAGCCCGTCGATGAACGAGCGCCGCTCCGGCCAGGCGTAGGCCAGATACCCGCCCCAGACCATCTCGTTGAACACCGGTCCCTCCAGGCCGGCCTCCCGCGCCGCGCGCACCGCCGCCACCGGGAAGCGGTCGGGGGAGAAGGAATTCGGCAGCACCTGGGAGCCGGCGAGGCGGCCGCCGTTCACGGCCAGGAGGGCGAGCGCCAGCGCGAACGTGAATGACAGCCAACCCGGCCCTTGCAACGCCTTCTCGCGGACGAAATCGCCCTCCGGACCGGGCTCGTGGGCGGCCAGCCAGCGCCAGCCCGAGGCGGCGAAGATCGCCACCAGCGGGAAGGCGACGATCATGAAGAGCGGGATGTTCCGCGCCGAGTAGAGGGCGTAGTAGGTATTGGCCAGGAGCACCAGCAGCCAGGGCGTCGGCAGGCGCTCGCGGCGCAGGGCGAGCGTCGCGTACGAGGCCAAGAGCGCGACCAGGAACGGCGTCGTGAATCCCCAGTGGAAATCGGGCGACCGGAACTCGTTGATCCGATCGATGATGCTCGCGTCGCCGAGGAGCGAGGCGATCTCCGGATATAGCAGCGGGCCACGCGGGTTGACGAGACTGCCCGCGAGCGCCCACGCCAGGAAGGTCGCGTATCGGCGCGCGGCGCCGTCCCGCCACACGTCCGCGAGCGCGGCCTTCCACCCCGCGAGTCCGTCGCGCGGGCGCGCGAAGAGGGCGTCGACGGCCGCGGCCGCGAGGTAGAGCCCGATCAGCATGATGCCGTAGGTGAAGCCGCCGTGGAGGTTGGTCCAGGCCACGAAGAGCGGGGCCAACCACCAGGCGCGCGCGCGCGGATTCTCCAGGAAGATCAGCAGGACGAGCGCGAAGTACCACGTGAAGAGGTGCGACCGTCCGAGCCAGTGGAGGATCGATCCGCCCGCGGCGAGTCCCGTCACTACGAGCGCGGGGTATACGCCCATCCCGCGCGCGACGAGGAACCGGAACAGCATCGCGAAGCAGAGCCCGATGAGAACGCCCGAGAGGACCAGGATCGCGGCGAGCCCTCCCGCGGAGTGGACGAGCGCCAGGACCACCTCTCCCAGCCACGCGTGCCCCAGAAAGCGCACGCCATCCATGGGATAGCTGAAGGGGTAGGCGTCGGGGACGCTCCGCTCGGCGAGGATCAGCTCGCCCATGCGGATGTGGCTGGCGAGGTCCCCGTCGCCGGTGAGCACCGGCAGCGCCGCGGCGCTGACGACGAGGGATGCGATCGCTATGAAGACCAGGTCGGCGATGGTCGGGAGGGCGCCGGCCAGCCGGCCCCGGCCGTGGCTCACGGGCGGCTCGATGGGACGGGCGTCAGGCATCCACCGCGGTGCCGGTGACCTCC
Source organism: Longimicrobiales bacterium (assembly GCA_035513295.1). GTDB lineage: Bacteria > Gemmatimonadota > Gemmatimonadetes > Longimicrobiales > RSA9 > DATHRK01. The sequence continues at coordinate 13,012 of DATKCH010000046.1, read as the reverse complement.
TCGCCGCCTTCGACGACCCTGCCTTCCGACACGATCGTGACGCGCAGCGCGCGCGACCAGCGGGCGAGCTGGTCGGTTTCGCGCTCGTCGCCGATCTCGTTGCGGTCCGCGAAGACCCGGCCCAGGACCGCGTCGGCGCCCTCGGTGTCCCCCAGCTCCATGAGGTGCTCGCCGATCATCTCGCGGATCGCCACCTGGTCGGTGGCTTCGGCCAGGATGCGGAGCCGCTCGGAAGCGTAGGCGTCGTTGCCCTTGGCCTTGGCGGCCTTGACGTACAGGCCGATCTCCCGGCGCGCGTCGGCGGCTATGCCGTCGAACTGGGAGTGCTCCAACCCCTCGGCGAGCGACAGGAACGCCAGCGTGCCGCGCGCGCGCACGACGTCCGGGTACAGCTCCACGAGGCGCCGGCAGATCGATGCGGCGCTGTCGTAGTACCCGTTCCCCAGATAGGCGTCCACGGCACGGCCCAGGAACGCCTTGGCGCGCTGCTCCTGGCCCGCCTCCGCCGCGCGCTCGCCCGCCTGCTTGAGCTTCATGGCCTTGAACACCAGCGAGCCGGTGGTCTCGGCCGACTCCTCGAGTCGGGCGAGGTCCTCCTCCAGGCGCTCCCGCGAACCGGTGCGCCGAAACCGTGACATCAGGTCGCGCAGCATTGTCCTCGACGTACGGAGATTGTCTTCGGGGAGGAGTGACACGCGTCGCCCCTCGTGACGCGTGCCCGGGATGAGACGCGTGCCCCCCGGCACCCGTCACACGGTAGGGAAATCTCTCTCCGGCGCGGCGCGCGCGCAACGTTCATGATGCGCCCCGCAGCGAGTCCACGGCCGCGCGGATCGCTTCGGCGGACGTGACGCCGGGCAACGCCGTCCGCGCGCCGTCCACCTCCACGATGGTCGTCGGAGTGGAGCGGACCCCCTGTCCCATCGCCGCCCGCAGATTGCGATTCAGGATGCGCCCCACGGTCAGGCGCTGGTTCGCCAGGCAGTCGTCCAGCTCCGCCGTGTCGGCGGCGAAGGGCAGGACGAGGGCGCGGAGGATCGTGTCGGCCTCGAGGGACCCCGACCACGATGCCTGGTTCTCGTAGATGACGCGGCGGGCGTCCGCGTAGGCGCCCTGCGCACCCGCGCAGCGCGCCGCGACGGTAGCGTCCAGGGACTCCGGGTGGCCGGGCGAGCCGATCTCGTAGTACTCGAAGCGTCCGCCGACCTCCTCGACCAGCGCCTCGATGGCCTCGTGGTTCTCCGTGTAGTGACGGGCGCAGAAGGGGCACTGGAAGTCCGCCCACTCCTGGATGACGACGCCGGCTTCCGGGTCGCCGGCGACGAAGCCCGGGGTCACCGCGGGCAGGGCGATGGCATCGTCGCCCGTCCCGGCGGGCGTGTCGGACGGCGCAGGCGCGTCGGCGTCTCCGGACCCGCAGGCGGCGGCGAAGATCGCCGCCGCGAGGCAGGCCCTGAGCGGCGGGCGTCGGTCGTGACGGAGAAGGTCGGTCATGGCGGGTCCCCGGGGATCCCTGCCGGCGGCTGGCCGGCGCTCATGCGGGAGGATAGGCGGGGGGCGCGGCGCGGAAAAGGGCGCGGGGGGAGAGAGGGGTGAGGGTCTCGATAGCCGAAACGATCGCGTCGCGGCTGTCGATCCACGCTCGGCGTGCCGGGATCGGCGGGCGTTCCCTGGCGTCGCTAAAACGACGACGTCGTCGCCGAGACCGTGGCGGTGATGGCGCCTCGTTGCGCCGGCAGCGACCTTTCGGCAGCCAGGCTGTCTCTCAGGGGGAGAGCTGCTGAGAGAGAGATCCTCGGCTTTGCGGACCGGCCTCGCGGCCGGGGTGCCCTTTCGAAGATGGTCGACCCTTGTTTCAGGCAGGCGCCGCGTGCCCGGCCGCTTTTCGGGTCGAAAGCGGCCTTCTCGTCCCGCTACGGGGGACGGCGGTCGGATGGACGTGGCGAACTCGTCATCCGGTCCGAAATTCACGATGTCATGCAACGGCGCGCCGGAAAGGCGGCACGCGCACGGACTGCGAATGGCTAAGCAGGAATCCCTTTACGACCCACACGGTACGTCGGAAGACGTGCGAGCCAGGCACGCGGGTCGTGAACCGTCGACTCCAGATTCGGAATCCCGAGCGACAACATTCGGGTCGACCGGGGAAAACGCAAGGGTCGCGTTCAGGCCGTTCTGCGCTCGTGACGGACGACCAGGTCGCCAGGAGCGTCACATGCTCCCCGGGCGGCCCGGCCGCGAGCGAAGCGCGCGCGAGCGAATCGGGCCCGGCCGGCCGCGAAGCGGGCCCGGCCGTGAAGCGGGCCCGGCCGCAAGCGGGCGCACCGAAAGCGAAGCGGGCCCCCCTATTCGAAGGGCCCGCTACACGATCCTGCGTACTTCCTGGGGCGGGTCAGGTGCGCCTGCGAGCCGCCCGCCGGTAAAGAATGATGGCTGCGATGGCGCCGGCGATCATGACCATCACGCCGCCGAACATGTCCTCGCCCAACATGAGGGCGATACCAGCCCCGATGCCTACCAGTAGCGCGGCCCATACGAGACCCATGAGTACGCCTCCATTTCGAGTTGTAGGGATCGCGCACCATGAATGGTCCGCGCCGCGGCGCGGTGTCAAGGATCATGATGCGCTCCGCGGGACCGCACTGGGCACCCCGCGGACCTCCCCGTGTATGACTTTTTCATGACGATTCTCCGCGACTCGGGTGCCGTCCTTCTGGCCGTCGCCTTGCTCGCGGGCTCCGCTCCGTCGGAGCCTGCCGACGCGCAGACGCGGCGCGGCTCGCGCCCTTCCGTATCCGCCCGCTCCTCCACCGGCTCCAGCGGCGCGAGGCTGCGCGTGACCCGCGCCCGCCCCGCGACGTCCGTCCGCGGCGTCCCGACGGCGCCGGATGGGATCCGGCGGCTGCCGGTCGTGGGCGCGGACGGCCGGGTCCGCGTGCAGGAGGTCTTCCTGCGCCCGGCGCCGATCCGGAACGCGCCGATCGGCGAGGTCGTGTTGGTGGACCCGTTCGGCGACCGACGCTTCTTCGGCGACCATCGGGACCCGCGCGGGCGCGACCGCTTCGATCGGGACCGCGACCGTTTCGATCGGGACCGCGACCGCTTCCATCGGGACCGCGACCGCTTCGACCGGGACCGCGACCGCTTCGACCACCGTGGCCGCGACCGCTTCGACGACCGGCATCGGTTCGGGTTCGGCGATCCGTGCGGCCGCGGGGGACGCGGCGGCCTGCGGATCGCCGTCGGCTCCGACGGCGTCAGCGTCGGGGTCGGGACGGGCCGGCATCGGGCCGGCCGGAGCGCCGGCTTCCGGTGCGCGGCGGGTCACGGGGGCGGGATCATCCTGCTGCCGTACGGAACCGTGTACTCCGGCGGCGCCGGGTACGCCGGAGGCGAGGCGTACGACGCCTACGAACCCGCGGGCGAAGGCGACGGCTACTCCGAGCAGAACGCCTCGGGAACCGAGTTCGCGGGGCGCGACGGGCGCGCCTACAGCGGGGTGACCGGGTGCGCGGCGGTGACGGTGCGCATGCGCGGCGGCGAGTGGTACGGCGCCGAGGTCCCGCTGCCAGCGCTCGGCGCGGACACGCCCGAAGCGCTGGCGGCGGCGCTTCGGTCCCGCCACCGGCGCGGCCGCTCGACGGTGCTCGAGGGCTTCGACGGCGCGAGTCTCGGCATCTCCGCGGGTCCGGCCGTCGAGGCCGTCGAGGTCCAACCCTGCCGCTGAGGGGCCTTGCGTTCCGACATTTTTTCCCTCCGAGCATGACCTTTTGGCGCGTTCGCGCGCTCCCACGTCCTCCGCTTATTCTGCCTAACTAGCTCCGCAATAGAGTTTTACGCATCGCCCCTCAGGTGGCACGCCCGGTGCGCGGGTCTTCCGCGCGCGTGTCGGTGCGCGGTCCGCCTGCGGCGGCTCCGGTCCGGCCCGTGGCGACGCCCGGAGAGGGCGTGCCCGGCTCCCCGGGGTGGGGCCGTCGGGCTCCCCGCGGTTGGGAGCTAGGATGGGGATTTCTTTCGATGCTGGCGCCGGAAACAGGCGGGTCGCGGACGATCCCGACGGAGTCGGAATGGGTCCGGGCCCGCGCGCCCCAGGCCCGTGCGCCGTGGACCCCGAGGATCCGGCATCGATCCTCGAGCAGATCCCCGACGCCTTCATCGCGTTCGACCGGGACTGGCGCGTCCTGCACCTGAACGGCAAAGCCGGCCACCTCCTCGGCGGGGACCGCGACGCGTTCCTCGGCGAGACGATCTGGGATGCCCTTCCCGAGGCGTCCGGGCTCGTATGGGAGAGCGAGCTGCGCAGGGCGGCCGAGGGGTCCTCCACGCTCCACCTGGAGAAGTTCTTCCGGTCGCGCAACGCCTGGTTCGAGATCCACGCCTTTCCGAGCCGGAGCGGCGTCGCGCTCTACATGCGCGACATCTCGGACAGGAAGTGGACCGAGCGGTCGCTGCGCGACTCGGACCACTTCGCGCGCACGATCCTGGCCAGCGTGGGGGAAGGAATCTTCGTGCTGGACCGGGAGCTCCGTTGCCGCCTGTGGAACCGTTTCATGTCCCAGGCGACCGGCCTGGCCGCGGAAAACGTGCTCGGCAGGTCGGTCGAGGACATCCTCACCCTCGAAGCTCATCCCGGGGTCGTCGACGGCATCCGGCGGGTTCTGGGCGGCGACAACTTCCGCGTCGGCTCGACGCGCGATCTCGTTCCCACGACGCGCTCGCAGCGCTGGGTGGACCTGCTGTTCAGCCCCCAGCTCTCCGTCGAAGGCGAAGTCATCGGCGTGGTCGGGATCATGCACGACGTCACCGACCGGCGCGCGGTGGAGGAGCGGCTCCTGCACTCCGCGATGCACGACCCGCTGACCGGCCTGCCGAACCGAAGCCATTTCATGGACCAGCTCCGGCACGCCAACGATCGCGCGCGCCGCAGCGATGATTTCCAGTTCGCGCTTGTCTTCCTGGACGTGGACCACTTCAAGGTGATCAACGACAGCCTGGGGCATCAGGCCGGCGACGACCTGCTGCTGCAGTTCGCGCGCAAGCTGGAGGACTCCATCCGGCCCGGCGACACCGCGGCGCGGATCGGGGGCGACGAGTTCGCCGTGCTCCTGTACGACATGGGCGACGAGGTCGACGTGACCGACATCGCCCGGCGCATCCAGACGAGCCTGGGCAATCGCTTCGTGATCCAGGGCCGCGAGGTGTTCACGACGGTGAGCGCCGGGATCGCCGACGGCTCGTCGGGCTACGAGCGCCCGGAGGACCTGCTGCGCGACGCGGACACCGCGATGTACCGGGCCAAGGAGCAGGGGCGCGGACGCTTCGAGGTCTTCGACGCCGACATGCACAAGAACGCAGTGCGGCTGCTCCTCATGCAGACCGACCTGCAGGGGGCGGTCGCGCGCGACGAGTTCATGCTCCACTACCAGCCGATCTTCGACATCCGCGACAGCGCGCTCGTCGGCTTCGAAGCGCTCCTGCGCTGGAACCACCCCCGCAACGGCGTGATGTCGCCGGGCGCCTTCATCCACGTCGCCGAGGACACGGGCGCGATCATCGAGATCGGACGCTGGGCTGCGCGCGAAGCCTGCCGGCAGCTCGGCGAGTGGCGCAGGGAGATCCCCGGCGCGTTCGACCTTTCCGTGCACGTGAACCTGTCCGGGAAGGAGTTCGTCCAGCCCGGCGGCGTGGGCGAGATCCTGGACATCGTCCACATGGCCGGACTCGGGCCGGGGAGCCTCAAGCTCGAAGTCACCGAGAGCATCATCCTGGAAAACGCCGACCTGGTCGCGAGCGCCCTGGAGGAGCTGCGCGCCCACGGCATCGAGCTCTCGATCGACGATTTCGGCACCGGCTACTCCTCGCTCAGCTACCTGCACCGCTTCCCGTTCGACACGGTCAAGGTGGACCAGTCCTTCGTGAGCGGAGCCGCCTCGCACGAGAGCAACCAGGAGATCATCCGCGCGATCGTGTCGCTGTCCCACAGCCTCGGCATGGACGTGATCGCCGAGGGCGTGGAGACCGGCGAGCAGCTCGAGCGCCTCCGGCGCCTCGGCTGCGACTTCGCGCAGGGCTACTTCTTCTCGGGAGCCCTGACCGGACAGGACGCCGCCGAGTACATCGCGCGCAGGCGCGCTCCCGCGCTGGCGGGGTAGGTGATGGCGGTGAGCCCGCCCGGCGGCGAGCGGGGGCGGGCGTCGAGAATCCGCGAGGGCTGGAGGGGGCGGCGACGGCGTGCGTGGGCGGGCGCGCGCGAATCGGGCCGTGACCCGCCGCGCGGTGAGGCCGCTCCCCTTTTCGAGTGGCGAGCCCGTATTCCAAGCGGGCTGGAAGGCGTGGGGTCAGGCGGTGCCCTGACCTGACCACCCGGAAGAATCTGTCCCAACCCGCCATGGACAGATTTTCGGCCACGCTGAGATGGACCTCCGGGACCCGTACGGATCTTGCCCTCAGACCCCGCTTCGCGGCCGTCTCACTCACGCCGCGCACGCCCGACTCGCCCCGAGCCTCCGAAACCTCGCCTCGCACACCACGCGGCCGCACACGAGGTCGCGAAATCGCCTCTTATATTGGTGTAGGCGATTGGGGGGCATGGACTTGTGTAGGGAGGGAGGGCGCAATGTACGCGCTGAAGAGCGGCGGCTGGAGGCCGCTGATCACCGGACAGCTCGCGGTGCGGGAGCGGACGACCGCTGGGATGCGAGAGCCGAGCGACGGCGGCGTCGCGGAGCGGCGCGTGGCGAGGGACTGTGGCGACGCCCGGATTCGGGCTGCGGACGAAGGCGGTGGCGCGGGGAGGTGGGTGGCGGACGAAGGCGGCGCCGGGATGCGGGCGGCGAGCGAGCTCTCCGACCCCGAGGACGAGCTGTTCCTGCTGGGCGAGCGGTGCGCGGAGACCTACATGCGGGCCGACGCGCTGCACTACGAGGCGATGGTGCTGCTCGCGGAGTACGACGAGCGTGGGGGCTGGCAGGACACGGGCTTCGGCTCGACTGCCGAGTGGCTGGCGTGGCGCGTGGGCCTGACGCTCGGGCCGGCGCGCGAGCGGGTGCGCACGGCGCGCGCGCTGCGCTCGCTGCCGGAGACGTCGGCGGCGCTGCGGGCGGGCGAGCTATCGTTCACGAAGGTGCGCGCGCTGACGCGCGTGGCGCGGCCGGAGAGCGAGGCCGCGCTGCTCGAGCTGGCGCGCTCGTGCTCGGCCGCGAAGCTCGAGCGGCTGGTGCGCGGCTGGGCGACGCTGACCCGCGCGGGCGAGGCGCAGGCGGAGGAGCGCCGCCACCGCGGCCGGACCTTCTCGGTGTTCGCGGACGAGGACGGCATGTACGCGGTGCGGGGCCGGCTGGAGGCGGAGGTCGGCGCGGCGCTGATGCGGGCGGTCGAGGCGGCGAGCGACGCGCTGTACCGGGGCGACGATGTCGGCGACTCGACGCCCGAGCAGCGGCGCGCGGACGCGGTCGGCCTGATCGCCGAGCGTGCGCTCGCGGCCGGGTTCACGGACGGCGCGGTGAGCGGCTCGCGTGCGCAGCGCTACCAGGTCGTGCTGCACGTGGAGGAGGCGACGCTCGCGGGGGCTGGGGAGCGCGAAGATCGCGGCACGCGCGTTTCCGCGGAAACGTCGGGCGGACCGCCCGAGCCCGGGCGTCGCGAGCTCGACGACGGGTTGCGCGTTTCCGCGGAAACGTCGCGGGAAGGCGAAATGCGCGTTTCTGCGGAAACGTCGCAGGAAGGCGAAATGCGCGTTTCCGCGGAAACGTCGCGGGGGGCGGAAACGTCGCAGGGGGCGGAAACGTCGCGCGTAGCGGCCCCCGGGCAGACCGGCGTGGATCGAGGCCGCTCGGAGCTGGCGGACGGGACGCGCGTCTCCGCGGAAACATCGCGGCGGATCGCGTGCGACTGCTCGCTGGTCCGGATTACCCACGCGTGGGACGGGTCGATCCTCGACGTCGGGCGGAAGACGCGTACCGTCCTCCCCACCCTGCGGCGGGCGCTGGAGGCGCGCGACCGGGGGTGCCGCTTCCCGGGGTGCGGGTCGCGCTTCACCGACGCGCACCACATCGAGCACTGGGCCGAGGGCGGGGAGACGAGCCTCGCGAACCTCGTGCTGCTCTGCCGCAGGCACCACCGCTTCGTGCACGAGGGGGGTGCGCGGGTATGCCGGGGCGCCGACGGCTCCGTGGGGTTCTTCACGCGGAATGGACGGGCGCTCTACGACGCGCCACCGCGTCGCGGCGGGCCCGACGGCGTCCGCGCATCTTTCGGCCGAGGAGGGTCACCCGACCGAGGGTCGGGCGCCGTCCGCCCGAACTCCGAATCGCGGCTCCCCCTGCCCTGGCACCGCAGCGGCGCGGCGCGGTGGGCGCGGGATCTGGATGTGCCGTGGTACATCGAGGCGAGGGCCCGCGACGCGCTCGAAGCGGCGGCGGAGTAGGTCCGGGAGCGGCTGCTCCCGGGCGGCCCGGCTACCCATGCCCCTCGGCTGCCCCCGGCACCGCGATGCCCCGAGCGTCGCGCTCCTCCGCGGCGGACGCTCCGGCCGCCGCGCTCCGCGTTGGCCGGCTAGGCTATGCCCGACTCCGAGTCGCTGCCCGGTGAGGCGTCCGGGGTGTCGCCGGACCGGACGGCCGCGCCGTCCCTTGGGGGCAGGAGCGTCGCGATCCGGCGAGCCAACGCCCCGCGCCGCTGGAGCACCCCCTCGAGCGCTAGTTGGAGGCTCTCCGGCAGGCTCTGGAAGGGGACTCCGCTCCGGTAGTGCCCGAGCAGGACCGCGGCGATGACCTCGTCGTCGTGGTCGTCCCAGCGAAACGCGGTTTCGGTGCCGCGCAGCGCCAGCGCCGCGAGAGCGGCGCGGTCCGCGCCATCGACGCGCACCTCGTCCACGCGGCCGTCCGAGCGCGTCTGCATGAGGTAGATCGCCCCGTCGTCCGCGGCGTTCATCGCGACCCCCGCGCGCTCCACGAAGCCGCCCCACCACTCACCATCCGTCAGCATCGTCCCCCCTTGTCCCGCGCCGGGCCGGATGCGTAGCTTGCGCCATGCGTTCCTCCCGTAGCAATCCCGTGTCCCGAAGCGCGCGCACCGCCCCATGACCGACGCCACACTACTCGGCGCGAGCGCGGTCGTCGCGCTGCTCGCGCTGGCCACGGCCGCGATCGCCTGGGTTTCGAAGATCCGCTCGGATCGCCACCACCGGATCGCCCTGGACGAGGCGGTTCGGACCAGGGATAAACAGATCAACGTACTCGAGCAACAGGTGGACTTCCTGCGCCAGCTCGAGGCGGTGAAGTTCGTCGAGCGCTACATCGCCACGCGGCGGGGACTGCAGCAGCGGCTGGACCGCCTCGGGGCCGACGTGGAAGCGGGCGTCGCCCGCGAGCGCGAGATCGAGCGCGAGATCCGCGAGCTGTCCCGCTCCGACGACGAGCGGCACGCGGACGTGCAGCGGCTGCGCGCGGAGCTGTCGCGCAACCAGCAGGAGGCGCACCGCCTCGAGCAGGCGATCGACGCCGTGTACTCGATCGGCGAGATCCAGGTCGACGAGGTGCGCCGTGAGGTCGCCCGCCGGCGGCGGCTCGCGGTGGAGATCAAGGGCCGCATCGAGCGGCTCGCGCTGGACGCGGACGCCAAGGTGGCGGAGATCGCGCGCCTGCGCGCGGAGCTCGAGAGCGGACGCGAGGGGATGGACGGCCTCAAGCGCGAGCTGGACCTGACCCGATCCGCCGGACCCATCGTGGATGGCCTGCTCGGAATAGACGAGGAGCTCGCCGACCGCGTGGACGACATCGACCAGAACCTGGCGCAGGCCGGGCTGGACCTCGGCTCGGGCACGGACGCGGACACCGTCGGACACTTCCTCTCGGTGGTGGAACGGGAGCGTTCGCAGCGCGGCCGTCTGCTGGGCGCGGGCGAAGGGGAGTCTCCGGCAGCGACTCCCGCGGAGGTCCTCGCGGCCGCCGCCGGGTCGCGCGAGGCGGCGTCGCACGCAGGGGCGTCGCACGCCGAGACGCACGCCGCCGAGACGCACGAGGCCGCAACGCACGCCGCCGCGACGCACGCCGAGACGCACGCCGCCCACGAGTCCGACACGGGAGAACCCGTCCCGGCCGTTGCCGTCGAGGGCGCCACCGAGGAAGAGGAACAGGATCCCTGGGACGCGGTCACGTCGGGCGCGGGCAACGGGGGCCGGCGCGAGCCGCCCGCGCGGCCGGACCCGCGCAGGCGACCGGCGGCGGTGCCCGGGCCCGTGATCGCCGAGTCCCCGCCGGCGGAGGAGAGCCGGCCCGAAGCCGAGCCCCCGGAACCGCGCGTCTGGTACTGATGGTCCGCTCGCGCGACCCCCGCCGCGGCGCGCCATGACCGGGCCGGACTACTACGCGCTACTCGGCGTCTCCAGGGACGCCGATTTCCCCGCAATCAAGCGGTCCTACCGGCGCCTCGCTCTGCGCTACCACCCCGACCGCCGGGGCGGAGACCCGTCCGCGGCGGAGGCCTTCCGCCTTGTGGCCGAGGCCTACCGCGTCCTGCGCGATCCCGACAAGCGCGCGATCTACGACCGCTTCGGCGGCACCGGCCTGGCGATCCGGGAGGGACCGGGCGCGGACGTCACCATGGCCGACGCGCTCGAGACCTTCGTGCGTGACTTCGGCGCCTTCTCCCAGATCGGGTCGGAGGCCGCCGCGGCGGCGGAGGCCGCCCTGCGCGCCGAGCCCGCGGGGCGCCGCACCGGCGACTCCACGGGCGAGCGCCCGGATCTCGGCCTCCGCACCGACTCCACGGACGCGCGCGCCGATCCCGCCGGCCGCCGCGCCGACGACTCCACGCGCACGGGCGCCGATCCCGCCGGCCGCCGCGCCGGCGACTCCACGCGCACGGGCGCCGATCCCGGCGACCGCCCCGGAGCGGGCGCCAGGCAACGGCCACGGCGCGCGCGCCGTTCCGCCGCCGCCGCGGGCGAGGCGCACGACCGGTCGGGGCGCGCTCCCGTCCGGGCGGTGGCCCTGACGCTCGAGGAGGTGAACGCGGGGGCGTTTCGATCGCTGCGTCCGCCGTGCGGAGCGTGCCGCGGGTCCGGCGAGCGCCGCGGCGAGCTCCAGCGCGCGTGCGAGCGCTGTGACGGCGCGGGCGAGGTCGAGGGCGTCAAGCAGACGTTGCTCGGGCCCACCCGCACGCGGGTCCGCTGCACGCAATGCGGCGGCACGGGAAGGCGCCCGCTGCCCCCGTGCCCCGCCTGTCGGGGCACCGGCGACCTGCCCGGCAGCAGCCCGGTGGGGGTCGAGATCCCCGCTGGCGTGCGGGACGGCGCCCGCCTGCGCGCCGGGGAGGGCGACTCGCTCCTGGAGGTCCGCGTGCGCGTGCGCGAGCACGATCGCTTCGTGCGCATCGGCGACGACCTGCAGGCCGAGCTGCCGTTGACGTTCTCGCAAGCCGCCCTCGGCGCGCTGATGGACGTGCCCACGCTCGAAGGCCGGGACCGCATCCGGGTGCCCCCGGGGACCCAGCCCGGCGAGGAGCTGCGCATCGCGGGCGCGGGCCTCCCGGAGCTCGAGGGCGCCGGCCGCGGCGACCTGCTCCTGAGGACCACGCTGACGGTGCCGCGCAAGCTGGCGAGCGAGGATCGCAGGCTGCTCAGGGAGCTGGACGTCGGCCGCGGACGCGTCGGTGGAATGCGCTACGCGATTCCGGCCGCGGCGCTGCTCGTCGGCCTGGTCTCGGCGTCCGTGTGGTACTGGCGCGGTCCACTTCAGCGCGACGCGAGCGAGTCGTTCGTCGCCGCGGGACCATTGGGGTCCGCGGGACCGGCGGGGTCCGCGGGTCCCGCGGGGTCCGCGGGAACGGCGGGCTCCGCGGGAACGGCGGCCGCGCGAAGCCCCGGCACGCCCTTCGACGTCGGGGACACCGACGTGGACGGGGGCGACGCACTCGCGGGCGGGCGTCCCGGAGCGGGCCCGGTGACCGATACTGCGGACGCGTCCGCCGACGGGGCGGATTTCGATCCGGCTTCGCGCCCGCCGGATCCGGCCGGTTTCGACGGCGTGGGAGCTCCCACGCGGCGCCTGGTGACCGGCGGGGCGGCGACCTGCGCGGCGGACGACTCCGACCGCCTGCGGTGCTGGGGCGCGGGGCGCGGCCCGCTGCGGCTCGCGGCGATTCCGCGCGGCGGCGACCCGCGGTCGGTGTCGATCGGCATGCGCCACGCCTGCCATGTCGACGCCGCCGGAGCGCTTTCGTGCTGGGGCGCGAACGATTCGGGGCAGATCGGCGACGGCGGCTCCCGCGACCGGCGCGGCCCCTGGCCCGTCAGGGCCGAGAGCCCGTTCCTGGCGGTCGCCGTCGGGGCCAGCCACACGTGCGCGCTGGACGAGACGAGGGCGGTGAGCTGCTGGGGCGCGATCGCGGGAGGCGCGCGCGACCCCGGGGACCCGCTCGATGGCCAGGCCTACGCGACGATGGCCTCGGGCTGGAGCCACGCCTGCGGACTGGACATCTCCGGGTACGCGCACTGCTGGGGCGGCAATCGGTTCGGTCAGGTCGGAGACGGGACGACGAGGGACCGGGACGAGCCTGTCCCGGTCGCGAGCGACGCCACGTTCTCCTCGATCGCCGCCGGGTCCGGTCACACGTGCGCCTTGAACCAGGGGGGCATCGTCTCGTGCTGGGGGCGCAACGACGCCGGTCAACTGGGCGTCACGGGCGGAGCTCCGGCGGTCCGGCCGGTCGTGGTCAGGGCGCCGGTTTCCTTCGTGTTCGTAACCGCGGGTGCGCGCTACACGTGCGCGCTGGATGAGGAGGCACGGGCATGGTGCTGGGGAGCCAACGGATACGGGCAGTTGGGCACCGGCGACACCGACGGGCGCGCGCGGCCCGCCCCGGTGCGGGGGCGTCTGCGCTTCCGGTCGATCTCGGCCGCGGCGGCGCACGTGTGCGGCGAGACGACGGCGGGCAGCCTGGTCTGCTGGGGCGCGAACGTCGCGGGCCAGTTGGGCGACGCATCGCGCGGAAATCGGACCGCTCCGGTCCT
>DATKCH010000045.1:0-20224 GCA_035513295.1 Longimicrobiales bacterium | reverse complement strand
AGCGTCTCGCCGCCGCGGCCGCCGCGGATCCGGACCGGCGACAGCCCCCTCTCCTCCTCCGCCTGCGACAGGACCTCCGTGTTGGCGGGCACGTCGAGGAACCCGCTTCGCAGCGCGAGCGCCTCGTTGATGGTGGTGATCGGCAGGTTCTGGATCTCCTGGACGGTGATGATGTCCTTGGTGCCCGTCGCGCGGGTTTCGATCAGCGGGACCTGCTCTGCCTCCACGATGATCTCCTCCAGCCCGACCGCCTGGGTCTGCAGCTCGAAGCTGAGCTGGCGGGCGATGTCCACGGCGATCAGGACGTTCTCCCGGCGAGCCTGGGAGTAGCCGATCAGCTGGGCTCCGACCGTGTATGTCCCCGGCTGGATGTTCAGCAGGAAGTACCGGCCGTTCTCCGCCGTCAGCGTGCCGATCCCCGTTCCTTCCAGGAAGATCTGCACGCCGGAAAGCGGCTCGCCCGTCTGTGCGTCGGTGACAATCCCTGTCAGCCGGCCGGTTTGGGCCTCGGCGGACGCGGCGAACAACATCGCCAACGCCAGCGCGCCGAGCGTGCCTTTGAGAGACATGCGAGCGGTCACGGGTGTCCTCCTTGGTGCGAACGGGGCGGCGTGCCGGTGGGCCGTCAGCGGCCGCCCGGGGGTGAACGGATGCAACCTTTCCTGCGCGACGTGCGTCATAATCAGCGAACCAGCTCTGCGCCGGGGAACAGCCGCGTTACGCGGCCCTCGGCGCGATCGGCGTAGTCGGCCAGCGCGCGCCCGGTGACGGGGTGCGTGAGGCCGGGCGACAGGTCCAGCAAGGGCCGAAGCACGAACGCCCTGTCGAGCATTCGTGCGTGCGGCACCGTGAGCGACGGTGAGCTGACGACGGTATCGTCGAACAAAAGAAGATCGATATCCAGCGTCCTGGGCGCGTAGCGGAATCTCCGCTCTCTTCCGAGCCGTTCCTCGATCTCGTGGAGCGCCTTGAGCAGGGCGTCCGGCGTCAGGTTGGTGACGCCGGTGACAGCCAGGTTCCAGAAGTCCGGCTGCCGCGCATGCCCGACGGGCTCCGTCCCGTAGACCCAGGACAGCCCATCTATCTCGATCGCCCGATCGAGCGAGTCGATCGCGGCGCTCAGATTCGCGCGTCGGTCGCCGACGTTGGAGCCCAGCCCCAGGTAGGCCCGGGACATCGCGCTCGGGTCAGATCCGCCCGTAGCGGTCCTCGACCCTGACGACGTCCTCCAACTCGGGTGTGGAGGCTTCCAGCATCTCCACGTCGGTTACCGCTTCCAGGCGGTGCAGCGTGCCGGCTTCGAGGCGGATGCTGTCCCCTTCCTTCAAGGACACCTCCCGCAACCCATCCGGCGACTCCCCCACCCAGAACTTCACGCGTCCACGAAGGAGGTGAAGCGTCTCATCCTTCCGCTCGTGGTACTGCAGGGACAGAGCGTGGCCCTCTCGAACCACGAGGACCTTGCCCACGTATGCCGGGGCATCGGCCCACACGACCTCGTGTCCCCATGGCTTCTCGACCCTTCTCGGGACGAACGGCCCGGGTGCGCTGGCGGGAGTCATTCGGCGCCAAGGTATTGCCGCCCTCGTGCGCCGGCAACCCGCCCCCGCGCAAAACCGTAACTCGCCATGGAACGCGCGAGCGGATCGAACTGTGACGCTTCGGTGACTTCGCGCGGACTTTCCTCAGACGTTCTCCGGACGTTTCGCGGAAGCTTCCCTGACACCGGGGCCCGGCCCCGGATCCCGCGCGGCGAGCGCCCAGCCCAGGGCCAGGGTCAACGCGGACCCGACCGCCGCGAACCACAGGCCGTGGATCAGCGTGGGGATGACGGACCATTGCTGCGCCGCCCACAGCAGCGTCATCGCCACGACCGCGCCGCCCATGGCGATCACGACGTGCCGTTCGCCGGCGCGCGGGACCAGGTTGCCGAGCAGATACGCGCCCAGCAGTCCCCCGTACGTGAACGAGGCAACCTGAAGGGCGACGACCACGATCGGAGTGTCGGACGACGCGAGCTGAAACAGCATCGCGCCTCCGGTGAGGATGAGGGCCCACAGCACGGTGAACCAGCGTCCCGCGCGGAGCAGGTCGGGACCGGTCCTGCCCGTAAGGGGGCCGTACAGGTCCAGCGTCGTCGATGACGCCAGCGCGTTCAGCGAAGACGACACCGTCGACATCGCGGCCGCGAGCAGTGCCGCGACGATCAGCCCCGCGAGGCCCGGCGGGAAGCGCTCGATCACGAAGGTGGCCAGCACCTCGTCGCTGGTCGCGAACGCGCGCCCGCCGTAGAAGGCGAACAGCCCGACCCCCACGAAGAGGAACAGGGTGAACTGCGCGAACACCAGCACGCCGCTCGTCACGACCGCCTTGCGAGCGGCGGCCAGCCCGCCCGCGGCGAGGAGGCGCTGCACGATGAGGTGGTCGACGCCGTGGCTGGCGAGGGAAAGGAAGGCCCCTCCCACGACGCCGGTGACCAGCCACTCGCCGCTCGCCGCCCCCCCTTCCAGGTGGATCACGCGCAGCCGGCCCGCCGCGCCGCCGATCTCCAGGATGCCCGCCCACCCGCCCGGAACCGACCGCACCAGAAGCACGAGGGCCGCCGCGCCGCCGATCACGTACAGGGCCATCTGCGCGACGTCCACCCACACGACCGAGCGCAGGCCCCCGCGGTAGGTGTAGAGGAGCGTCGCGCCGCCCGCGAGCGCGATCGCGACGGTGTACGGAAGGCCCGTCAGCAGAGCGATGGGGATGGCGGCCGCGAACAGGCGGACGCTGTCGCCGAGGGCGCGGGTCAGGAGGAACGCGACCGCCGCGAAGCGGCGGGCGCTCGGCCCGAACCGATCCTCGAGGAAGGCGTAGGCGGTCAGGAAGTCTCCCCGGAAGTAGCCGGGAAGCAGGAACGCCGCGACGGCGATCCGCCCGATGATGTAGCCGGCGGCGAGCTGGAGGAACCAGAAGTCGCCGCCGTAGGAGACCGCGGGAACGCTGATGAAGGTGAGCGCGCTCGTCTCGGTCGCGACGACCGACAGCGTGATCGCCCACCAAGGCAGGCCGCTTCCGGCGAGAAAGTAGTCGCGCGAGCTCTCCTGCCGGCCGCCCGCGAGCGTACCCAGCGCCACGACGCCGAGGAGGTACGCCCCGATGACCGCCAGGTCGAGCGTCCCCAGGCCGTTCACGGCGCGGGGACGCCCGGGGAATGGCGTCCGATTGGAGTTAGCTCAGGGGACGAGGGCGCGCCCGAGGGTGTTGGCGTCGGTCCCGAACCAGATCGTGCGCGTCGGCGCGTGGAAGACCATGTGCCGAACCGAACCCGCGCCGCTCGGCACCGCCTCCGCCGCGAAGAATCTCTCCGTCGCCGGATCGAACCCGACGAGCCGGTTGGGGTCCTGGCGCGTCTCGACGAACCACAGCCGGTCCCGGTCGTCCACGGCCATCGCGTAGGGGCCGGATTGCGCGGCGCCCGGCGCGCGCCATTCACGGAATTCGCCGCTCTCCGGGTCGTAGCGGCCCAGGTATCCCTCGGCGTAATCCACGTACCATATGGCGCCGTCGGAAGTGCGCTGCAGCCGGCGCAGGCGGGCCGCCTCGCGCGGCAGCGCGATCTCCTCGTAGGTCATCGTCTCCGGATCGACGGTACCCAGCCGGTCGGTGCCCAGCTGGGCGATCCACGGCCGCCCCTGGGGATCGACGACGATGCCGTAGGGGCGCGCTGCCGGCGTCGGCACGTCGAGGAGCTCGACCTCACGCGTGCTGCGCGTGAGCCGGCCGACCTTGTTGGAGCCCTGGAGCGTGAACCAGATGTGGTCATCGCCGCTGAACACCAGGGTGTGCGGGTCGCGGGCGGAGCTGTCGGGCATCATGATCTTCTCGATCGCGCCCGTTTCGGGATCCAGGAGGCCGATGTGCATGGCGCGGTTGCCGGCGTACCAGATCGCGCCGTCCTCGCCCACGATCAGGTTGTGCGGCCCGACGCCGTCCTCGAGCGGAAAACGCTCGAATTCCCCGGTCTCCGGATCGAAGGAGGCGATGTAATGCGTACGCTGGCCGACGAACCACACGCGTCCGTCGGGGCCGACGTACGGGTCGCGCGGGCGGCTGTTCGCGTACGGCACGTCCCATTCGCGGATCTCCACGTCCGCGTACCCGTTCGCGTCCTGCGCCGACGCCGTGGGGGCGGTCACGCACGCCAGCGCGCCGGCCGCCAGCGTGATTCCCCTCATACGTCCGGTCATCGTGAGCTCCCTTTCTGCGGCCTTCACCTTCGCCTGCGATGCCGCGCCGGTTTCAGTCCGAACCTCGCCGCGCGGCGTTCGGCCGGCCGCGCGGGGGGGTGTCGATTATGGCGTGTTGGACCGCGTCGTGCACGTCCCGCCGGACGTCGAAGATCATGCGGTTCGCGGATGTCGGGTTCACCCGATTGGTGAGCAGGATCACGAACAGGTGCTGTTCGGGGTCCACCCAGAGCGACGTGCCGGTGAACCCCGTGTGGCCGTAGGACCGCTCCGAGAAGAGGTCGCCGGCGCTGCTCCGCTCGCCAGGCGTGTCCCACCCCAGCGTGCGGGTCGTGCCTTCGCCCTGGCGCTGCACGAAGGTCGCGACGGTCGGCGCGCGCACGAGCTCCCGGCCGGCGAAGCGCCCGTCGTCGACGAGGAACTGGGCGAGGACGGCGAGGTCGCGGGCGCTCGAGAACAGGCCGGCGTGTCCCGCGACGCCGCCGAGCGCGTGGGCGTTGGGGTCGTGCACCTCGCCGCGGATGTGGCCCCGGCCACCGGCGCGGTCCCATTCGGTGGGGGCCACGCGCTCCATGCACTGGCACGGGAAAGGCACCTGGCGCGGGCTGAAGCCGGTTTCACGGAGCCCGAGCGGGTCGATGACGAACCGGCGCACGAACTCGTCGAGGCTCACCCCGGCCACGCGCTGGACGATTTCGCCGGCCAGTATGGGGCCCAGGTCGCTGTAAACCGAACGCGTCCCCGTCGCGTACGCGGGATCCAGCGAGGCGATCGCCGCGACTGGGTTCGCCCGCGCCCCGGCGACCGCCCATAGCGGCGCGGACGCGCGCAGTCCGGAGTCGTGCCGCAGGAGGTTGCGCAGCGAGACGCGCGCCATGGGGCCCGACGCCGGCCATTCGTGAAGATAGGCGCTCAGGGGGGCATCCAGTTCCACGCCCCCCGCGTCGGACAGCATCATGACGGCGGTGGTCGTGGCGAGCGTCTTGGTCAGGGAGGCGAGGTCCCAGATCGTGGAGTCGTTCGCCTGGGGGGCGCCCTCGGCCCAGTCCAGCCGGCCGTACCCCCTCAGCCGCACGAGCCTGCCGCGGCGGCCGATCACGAGCGCCGCTCCCGGCGTCGCCCCGCGCGCGATCCACCCTTCGATCACCGAATCGACGATCGCGAGCCCCGACGCGTCCATGCCCACGCCGGACGCGGGCGACTCGCGAAGGAAATCCCGGCGGGCGCTGCCGAGCGCGCCGGCGTCGCCCGGGATCACGAGTCCGTCGCCGATCTCCGAGAACGGCGGGATGGGGATCGGCAGCCGGCCATCGATCGTCGCCTCCCCGAGGAGCGCCGCCGCGGCCGCCCGTTGCACGACGGGCTCCTGGCCCCACGCCACCACGTAGGTGCCCACCGCCGGCATGCGTTGCAGGAGGTACGGATTCCCGAAGGAAACCGCGACGAGCGGAGTCCCCCTCCGCTCGACCCACTCCGCGAACGCCCCCGCCTCCTCCGAGAAGATCAACTCCCCCTGCCACGCCCGGACGCGCACGAAGGGGGCGAAGATCACGGCGTCCACGCCGTCGACGGCCCGGCGGAGCGAATCCGCGAGCAGCGGCAGGTCGTGGTCGTCGACCGAGATGGTGCGAAGCCCCGGGATGCGCGCGCCCAGCGCGGTCCGGAACGGCGCGCCCGGATCCGGGTCGCGCGCGTCGTCGTTGTAGACCACCAGAAGGACCCGCCCCGTCCGCCGCAACGGCAGGCGCCCGTCCCGGTCGCGGACGGCGGTGATGGAGCGCGCCGCGACCTCCTCGGCGACGCGCGCGTGCGCGCGCGTGCCCAGGAGGCCCGGAATGCTCGCGAAGTCGACCTGACTGCTCTCGTGCAGGCCCAGGGCGGCCTTGGTCGCCAGCAGCTTGCGGACCGACGCGTCGATGCGCGCCTCGGCGACCTCGCCGTCCGCCACGGCGCGCTCGAGAGCGTCCAGGGTGCGCGTGACGCTGCGCGGAATCAGCAGCAGGTCGGCGCCCGCGCGCACGGCGCGGATCGCCGCGTCCCCCTCCCCGTAACGGCGCGCGATGCCGCCCATGACGAGGGCGTCCGTCACGACGATGCCGTCGAAGGCGAGCTCGCGGCGCAGGAGGCTGTCGAGCAGGAGCGGGTTGAGCGTGGCCGGGACCGAGTCGCCGGTGAGCGCCGGAAACGCGATGTGCGCGCTCATGATGGCTCCGGCGCCCGCGTCGATCGCGGCGCCGAAGGGGACCAGCTCGACGGAATCCGCGCGCGCCTTGTCGACCCCGATCACCGGCAGGGAAATGTGGGAATCCGTGCCCGTGTCGCCGTGGCCGGGGAAATGCTTGGGGGTCGCGATCATGCCGAAGTCCTGCAGACCGCGCACGTGCGCGCGCGCGAACCGCGCCACCGACGCCGGGTCGGCGCCGTAGCTGCGGACGTTGATGATCGGATTGTCGGGATTGTTGTTGACGTCCACGACGGGCGCGAACGCGAGGTGGATCCCGACGGCCCTGGCCTCTATCGCCGTGACGCGCCCCATCTCGTACGCCAGCTCGGGATCGCCCGCTGCGCCGATCGCCATCGGCGGCGGGAACTTCGTCGCGCTCCCGACCGACACGTTGAAGGGATGGACGACCCCGCCGTCGAGGATGCGCCCGGCGCCGTACTCGAGGTCGGCGGAGACCAGCAGGGGCACGTCCGCGTGCCGCTGCAGCAGCGCGAGGTTGGACGCGACCTCCAGCGGGCCGCCGACCGAGGTGATGACGCCGCCGATGCCCTCGTCCTGCACGATCCTCCGTAAGTCCCGGAACCGTTCGCTGTCCTCCGACAGGAACTCGGCGGACATCCAGGGCATGATCATCTGCGCGATCTTCCTGCGCAGGGGCAGCCGGGCGAGCGTCGAGTCGACCCACGCGACCGCCTCCGGGGAGAGCGGCCCGAGGAAGCGGATCGACGCCGGGGGAGCGGCGTCGGGGCCCGTTGGCGCGGCGTCGGCGCGCGCTGGCGTTGGAGGTGCCTCGGGTATCTCGGGATCCCCCGTCGGGGGCCCGGGCTGATCGCCGGATCCTGCGTCGGCGGCCGGTACCCGCGGAGACTCCGGATCATCGCCCGCCCGGGCCGATCGGTCGTCGGCGGGCTCGGCGGTGCGTGGCTCCAACGGTGGCGCTCCGCCGGCGGAAGGCACGGGAGCGCACGCGACCGCGAGGAGCAGCGCGAGCGCCGGATTTGCGAGCGGCGGGAGCCTCGTCATGTTTCGCCCTGGAAAACGCATCCACCACGACCACCCATGAGGATCAACTCTATGGATACCCCGCGGGGGGAGCAACGCTCGATCCGCCTGTTGACGCCGCTCCTGGGCGCCCTCGCGCTGGCCGCGTGCGGCGCCGAGCCGCCCGCGCGCGGTCTCTCCCGGGCCCCCTCCGCGGGCCCCGGGGGCGCAGGGGCGGAGACGCCGCGAACCGCCGTCCTGCCCGGAGTGGACGTCCTCGTGGAATCGGTGCCCGCGGAGCTGCGCGGCGCCCGGGTGGGGCTCATCACCAATCACACGGGCCGCACCGCGGCCGGCAGCAGCACCATCGACGCGCTGCACGAGCATCCCGACCTGGAGCTGGTCGCGCTGTTCGCGCCCGAGCACGGATTGCGCGGCGACGTCGCGCTGGACAGCCTGGTCGCGAGCGGCCTGGACGCGTCCACCGGCCTGCCCGTACGCACCCTGTACGGCGGCCCGGACCGCAGGAAGCCCACCCCGGCCATGCTGCGGGGGTTGGACGCGCTGCTCTTCGACATCCAGGACATCGGGGCGCGCCCGTACACCTACGTGTGGACCATGGCGCTCGCGATGGAGGCGGCCGGAGAGGCCGGCGTGCGCTTCGTCGTGCTGGACCGCCCGAACCCCATCGGCGGCGAGGCGGTGCAGGGCCCGATCCAGGACGAGCGCCACCTGTCGTTCGTCGGGCTCCACCCGGTCCCCCAGCGCCACGGCCTCACCCCTGGCGAGCTGGCCCGGTTCCTGGTGGGAGAGCGGGGCGTTTCTGTTGAGCTGAGCGTGATCCCCGCCCGCGGCTGGCGCCGCGATCGCTGGTTCGACGAGACCGGCCTGGAGTGGCGGCCGCCGTCTCCCAACATGCCGTCGCTCGAGAGCGCCGCGCACTATCCGGGGACGGTCCTGCTGGAGGGCACCAACCTGTCCGTGGGGCGCGGCACCGACGCGGCTTTCCAGCAGGTCGGGGCTCCCTGGCTGGACGCCGAAGCGTACGCCGCCCGGGTGCGAGCGGCCGGACCGCCCGGGGTGCGCGTCGACGCCGTGAGCTTCGTGCCGGACGCGCCGCAGGACGGCAAGTACGGCGGTGAGACGGTCCACGGGGCGCGCCTCACCGTGACCGGGCGGGCGGCGTACGATCCGGTGCGCGCGGGGACCGCGCTCATCGTCGCGGCGCGCGCGCTCGCCCCCGACAGCTTCGCGTGGACGGGGACCATTGACCGGCTCGCGGGGACGGACTCCTTCCGCGCGGGCGTGGACGCCGGCCTGGGGGTCGAGCGCCTCACGGCCGGCTGGGACGCGGCCGACGCCGCCTTCCGGTCCGCGCGCGCCCCGTACCTGCTGTACGCGGGCGCGTCGAGCGACCTGCCGACCAGCGCGCGCCTGGAGCCACTCCGCGCGCGCCTGGTAGAGCGCGTCGCGCGCGCGCCCGGCCGCCTCTACGCGGTGGCGCTGATCGACCTGTCCGACGGGGCGACGCTCGGCCTGGATGCCGACGAGGTCGTGCACGCGGCGAGCACGATGAAGGTGCCGGTGCTGATCGAGCTCGCGCGGCAGGCGGAGCGGGGCGGCCTTTCGCTCGACGACTCGGTCCGGATCCGCACGACCTTCCGGAGCATCGTCGACGGCGGCGCCTACGAGCTGGACCCGGCGGACGACTCGGAGACCGAGCTGTACGCTCTCGCGGGGCAGGCCATGTCACGCAGGGAACTCGCGCGGCGCATGATCGTGCGTTCCTCCAACCTCGCCACCAACCTGCTGGTCGAGCTCGTCACCGCGGACTCGGTGCGCTCCACGCAGGCGCGCATCGGGGCGGACGACATGAGGGTGCTGCGCGGCGTGGAGGACATTCCGGCTTACGAACGCGGGCTGAACAACACCACGACCGCCACCGCCTTCGCGCGCACGCTCGAGGCCCTGGCCCGCTGCCGGACCGGGGACGGAGCCGCGCTGCTGAGCGAGGCGGGGTGCCGGGACCTGATCGACATCCTGCTCGCTCAGGAACACGACGAGATGATCCCCGCCGGCCTGCCCGAGGGCACGCCGGTCGCGCACAAGGAGGGCATGATCCCCGGTATCCTGCACGACGGCGGGATCGTCTACCCGCCCGGCCGCGAGCCCTACGTGCTCGTCATCCTCACCCGCGGGGAGCCCGACCCGGCGGTCGCCGCGGCGGTCGCGGCCGACCTCTCCCGCGCGGTGTGGCGCGAGCTGACCGGCACCCGATTCCGGTGAGTGCTACGCCGGCGGACGTCGCGGCCGGCCGGGCCGGACCGCGGGCGCGCGAACGCCTGGGATCAGGCAGGCGCCGACGAGGGATCGTCGCGCCGCTGCTCCATCCACGAAGGCACGCCCCCGTCCACCTGCGGCGCGACGATCGCGTCGTCCTCGGGGATCCGCAGCCTGATCGCCTCGTCCCGAACCGTCCGTCGGAATCCCTTCCCCTCCAGCAGCCGGTCGACGTAGATGCGGCGGCCGATGACCATGACGGTGGCGAGCACGGGAACCGCGACTATCAGACCGACCGCGTGCAGCAGCGTCCCCATGATCAGGACGCTGAGCAGCGTCAGGACGGGCGGCATCTTGACCTGGTGCTGCATCACCATGGGGACGATGAGGTTCGCCTCCACGAGGTGGATCCCGAACCCCAGCGCGATCACCAGCAGGGCCTTGCCAGCCCCCGCCCCGAGGACGAACGCGGCGGGCAGCAGGCTGGACACGAGCGTGCCGAAGAACGGAACGATCGCCACGAGACCGGTGAAGACCCCGAACGCGAGCGCGTAGGGCACGCGCAGGATCCACAGCCCCACCCAGGTCATCAGGGCGAGCGTGACCATCGCGAAGAGCTGGCCGGTGATCCACGCGCGCAGGGTGACGCCGAGCTCGGTCAGGATGTCGCGCACCAGCTCGCGGTGGCGCGGGGGAGCCAGCAGGATCAGTCCCTCGCGGTACTGCGCGGGCCGCACCGCTAGGAAGATCCCCATGATCAGCACGCTGACGAAGTGGATCAGGAACTCGAGCCCGCTGGCGAGGTAGTTCGGCAACGCCGCGGCCCAGCTCCTGACCTGCGCCAGGACGCCCCCCAGGGGCGACGTGCTACCCCCCCGCCCTACCCCGAACGCGTCGGCGAGAAGGGGGTTCCGGCCCACGAAGTCGAGCAGCGCCCGGTCCCACTCCTCCAGCACCTGCGGGCTCGCCTCGATCAGTTGCTGGGTCTGTTCGGCGACGGGCGGCACGACGAGGTATCCGACGCCCACCAGCCCGGCGATGGTGAGCAGCACCGCGAGCGCGACGCCGAGCGGACGCGGGATGTGCAGCCGTCGCTGGAACACGTCGGTCAGGGTGCTCAGGTACAGGCCGAAGAGCACCGCGATGAAGAGCAGCAGCAGGATCTCCGCGACCCGCGCCAGGAACAACAGCAGCAGGATCGTAAAGACCGCCGCGATCAGTACGCCGTAGGCCCTCCGGGACGCCGCTCCGCGACCCCCGAGGGTCGTGTCCGCTTCGGTCAGGCGCCTTCCTCCTCCAGCTCGGCCTCGACGACGGCCTCTTCCAGGGAAGCGTCCGGGGCGTCCGCGTCATCCCCGTCCTCTTCGGCCAGGCCGTTCCCCGAGCCGAGCTTGCGCCGCTCGCCCCCGTCGCCCGCCGCCAGCATGCCCATGTCGCGCTTGAGCGCGAGCAGGCGGGCGTCCACGTCGTCGCCGACCTGCAGCTGCGCGAACTCCGACTCCAGTGTATCGCCGGTGAGCGCTTCGGTGACTTCCTCTGAGGCCAGCAGCTGCCGCTCCGAATCCTCGATCCGCTCGGCGACGCGCTCGAACGCGTCGAACGCCGAGCGGTCGCTCAGGCCCGCCATGGTCTCGTGGATGCGCTTCTGGGCCTGCGCGCGCTTCTGCTTCGCGATCAGGAGATTCTTCTTGCGCTTGGCCTCCTCGATCTTGTCGTTCAGCTGGCGCAGCGAGCCCTTCAGCTTCTCCGTCTCGCCCGCCTGGCGATTCCAGGTTTCCTCCAGCGTGAGCGCGCGCTCGGTGTGCTCCTGCTGCCTGAGCAGGGCCTGCTTGGCCAGATCGTCGCGCTGCTCGCGCACGGCGAGCATCGCGCGCTGCTCCCACTCCTGCGCCTGGCGATACTCGACGTCGCACTGAGCCCGCAGCTTGCGCTCATCGGCGATCGCCACGGCCACTTCCTGCTTGGCCTTGGCGAGCTGCTCGCGCATGTCGACGATGATCTGGTTGAGCATCTTCTCCGGATTTTCCGCCTTCGCGATCGCGTCGTTGATGTTCGAGCGGAGAAGCATGGAGAGCTTGTGAAAGATTCCCATCGCTCAGGCCTCCTCCTCGGAATCCGAGGTGACGGTCAGGCCGGCGAGCACCGGGGTATGCGAAGACGCCGCGAACACCATGCTCTCATAGGAGTTGCGAAGCTCCTCGAAATCCAGCGTCTCCAGCTCCAGGGCATCGGACAGGATCACGTCGCCTTCCTCTATGCCGTAGCTGCCGTGTACGATGTCGGTCGCGTTGAACTCCAGGAGCCGCCGGTAGAGGGGCGCCAGGTCGTTGTCCGACCGGTCGTCGGGCAGGTGCATGACCTTCAAGCGGAGCAACGCCACCGGCGGGGAATAGTTGACCACGACGGAAGGGGCGCCGTTTCCGGGCTCGATCAGCCAGAGCCCATCCTCGACCTCCTCGTAGTCGAACCCCATCCGGATCATGTAGCTCTCGAAATCCTCGCGAGTCATTTCGCCTCCGGGTTGTATGTGCCGCCAGGTGGGCACTACGTCCGCAATTATGGACTTGTTTCCGGGCGCGCGCTACGAGCCGCGCGCGCCCGATCGGTCCTTCACGCCGCCGCCGCGCTTCCGAGCAGTTCCGCGAGGAACTCGCCGGTGTGCGAGCCGGCGGCGCCCGCCACGTCCTCCGGCGATCCCTCCGCGACGATCCGTCCGCCGCCGTCCCCTCCTTCGGGTCCCAGGTCGATGAGCCAGTCGGCCGTCTTGATCACTTCCATGTTGTGCTCGATCACGATCACGGTGTTGCCGCGGTCCACCAGCCGGTGCAGCACGCCCAGGAGCAGCCGGATGTCTTCGAAATGGAGCCCCGTGGTCGGCTCGTCGAGGATGTATACGGTATCGCCGGTGTCCTTCTTCGAGAGCTCCGTGGACAGCTTGACGCGCTGCGCTTCCCCGCCGGACAGCGTGGTCGCGGACTGGCCGAGGTGGATGTAGCCCAGGCCGACGTCGTTCAGCGTCTTGAGCCGGCGCTTGAGGGCAGGCACCGCGTCGAAAAACTCCAGCGCCTCGCTGACGGTCATGTCCAGCACGTCGGCGATGTTCCTCGCCCGGTAGTGGATTTCCAGGGTCTCGCGGTTGTAGCGCCGTCCGCGGCATACATCGCACGGCACGTACACGTCCGGGAGGAAGTGCATCTCGATCTTGACCAGGCCGTCACCGGCGCAGGCTTCGCAGCGGCCGCCCTTGACGTTGAACGAGAATCGGCCGGGCGAGTATCCGCGCAGCCTGGCCTCGGGCAGCTCGGCGAAGAGCTGGCGGATGGGCGTGAAGAGTCCGGTGTAGGTGGCGGGGTTCGACCGCGGCGTGCGGCCGATGGGCGACTGGTCGATGTCGATCACCTTCCCGACCCTCTCGATCCCGTCGATGCCGTCGTGCGCTCCGGGCAGCGTGCGCGAGCGGTACAGGCTGCGCGCCAGGGCGCGGTACAGGATGTCGTTGACGAGGGTGCTCTTGCCGGATCCGCTCACGCCCGTGACCGCGACGAACGCGCCGAGCGGGAAGCGCACATCCATGCCGTCGAGGTTGTGCTCGCGGGCCCCGCGCACGACCAGGGCGCGCTCGGGGTCCACCTTCCGGCGCCGGGGCGGGATGGCGATCTCGCGCTCGCCGCGCAGGTAGGCGGCGGTGAGCGAATCCGGAGCGGCGAGCAACTCCTGCACGGTGCCCTCGGCGACCACGCGGCCGCCGTGGCGGCCGGCGCGCGGGCCGAGGTCGATGACGTGGTCGGCGGCGAGGATCGTGTCGCGGTCGTGCTCCACGACGATGACCGTGTTGCCCAGGTCGCGCAGCCGGCGCAGCGTGTCCAGAAGACGCCCGTTGTCGCGCTGGTGCAGGCCGATGGAAGGCTCGTCGAGGATGTAGAGGACGCCCACGAGCCGGCTCCCGATCTGCGTCGCCAGGCGGATGCGCTGGGCCTCCCCGCCGGACAGCGTCTCGGCGCTGCGGCCCAGGGTCAGGTAGCCGAGGCCGACATCGCGCAGGAAGCGCAGCCGGTCGCCGACCTCCTTGAGGATGGGCCCCGCGATCTCGGCGGGGAGCGCATCGACCGCGGGGCCGCTTTCGTCGTCGCTGAGGGGCAGGCCCGCGAAGAACCCCGCGGCGTCGGCTACGCTCAACTCCACTGCGTCGCCGAGGGAGCGTCCGTGCACGGTCACGGCCAGCGACTCGGCGCGCAGGCGGGCCCCCCCGCAGTCGGGACAGGGCAGCAAGGTCATATACGCGTCGAGCTGCTCGCGGACCGCGTCCGACCCGGTTTCCTGGTAGCGGCGGCGGACGTTCTCGAGGATTCCCTCCCAGGCCTCCTCGTACGCGCCATCCCGGCCTCCCGCCCGGTACGGGAAGCGAACTCGGGCTCCCCCCGTCCCCTCCAGAAGGAAGGCGCGAGTCGCGGGATCGAGCTCGCCCCAGGGCGTGTTGGGGTCGAAGTCGAAGTGCACGGCCAGGCCGGGAATCACCGACCGCCGCAGATGTCCCGAGGGGTCGCCCCAGGGCAACACCACACCCTCCAGGATGCTGATGGTCGGGTCGCCGATGACCAGCTCCGCGCTGGGCTCCCGGCGCGTGCCCAGCCCCCCGCATCCCTCGCAGGCGCCGTAGGGGGAGTTGAAGGAAAACTGGCGCGGCTCGAGCTCCGCGAGGCTGGTGCCGCAGTGCACGCAGGCGTAACGCTCGCTGAAGAGGCGCGCCTCGGGTTCCGAACCGTCGTGCCGGACCACCTCCGCGATGCCGTCCGCGGTGCGCAGCGCGAGCTCCACGGAATCTGCCAGGCGCGCCCGATCGTCCGCGCGCACCAGCAGCCGGTCCACCACCACCGCGACGTCGTGGTTCTCGTACCGGTTCAGCGCCGGCGGGTCGTCGAGGTCGTACACGCCGCCGTCCACGCGGACGCGCACGAAGCCGCGCCCGCGCAGCTCCTCGAAGAGGTCGCGGAACTCCCCCTTGCGGCCGCGCACCAACGGCGCGAGCACCTCGATTCGGGTGCCGTCCGGCCAGGTCAGGACGCGGTCGGTGATCTGGGTGGCGGACTGCCGGCGCACGGGCCGGCCGCAGCTCACGCAGTGGGGCGTGCCGACGCGCGCCCAGAGGAGGCGCAGGTAGTCGTACACCTCGGTGACCGTGCCGACGGTGGAGCGCGGGTTCCGACCGGCGGTCTTCTGCTCGATGCTGATCGCCGGCGACAGGCCCTCGATGACGTCCACGTCCGGCTTCTCCATCACCCCCAGGAACTGCCGGGCGTAGGCGGACAGGGACTCGACGTAGCGTCGTTGCCCTTCGGCGTAGATGGTGTCGAACGCGAGAGACGACTTGCCGGAACCAGACAGACCGGTGATCACCGCCAGGCGGTCCCGGGGGATCTCGACGTCGATGTTCTGGAGGTTGTGCTCGCGCGCACCGCGTACGATCAGCTTCTCATCGGCCATAGCCTTGTATCATCGCCGAAACGCCCGCGACGGGTCAAGCCACCGCCGGCGGCGAGGCCGCGGGTCGACGGATCCTCCGGCGGGCAGGAGACGGTCCGCAACGGCGACCGCTCGGAGCCAGGCTAGCGCGCGCGCTCCAGGTACACGCCCTCGACGGGGTCTATGCGCACCTTCTCGCCCACGTCGATGAACGGCGGTACCTGGACGACCGCGCCGTTCTCGAGCTTCGCGGGCTTCGTGACGGAGGTCTTGGTATCCCCGCGGGCTCCCGGCTCGGTCTCGATCACCTCCAGGTCCAGCGTCTTCGGAAGCCTGATCCCGATCGGCGACCCGTCGTGGACCTCCGCCTGTATCACGAGATTGGGCGTGAGCCAGCGCGCCGCCTCGTCCAGGGTCTCCTCGTCCAGGACGACCATCTCGAACGTCTCATCGTTCATGAAGTGATAGTGCGTGCCGTCCGCGTACAGGAACTGCAGCTCGTGAGTCTCCAGGCTCGCCGTTTCCACGGTGTCGGCGGACCGGTAGCGCTGATCGAAGATCGCCCCGGTCTTGAGGTTGCGGAGCTTAGTCTGCATGTACGCCGGCCCCTTGCCGGGCTTGACGGACTGGTACTCGACGACGCGGTGCGGGTCGCCGTTCACCAGCACGACGGAACCGCGCCGGAGCTGGGATGCCGAGATCGCCATGGGATCGAAATCCTGGGGAAGGGTGGCCGGTCCGCGTCGATCGACGGAGTCCCGGGCGCCCTTGGGAGACGAGCCGGATAAGATAGCGGCGGGCGCCGCCGCCATCGACCCCCGGCCGGCGGTGCGAATCCACCGACGACGTCGGGCGGACCGTCAGGCCGGAAGGAGGATGCGCAGGTCCTCCGGAACGACGCGGATGTCCACCGGCGTCGTGCCGCCGGGATCGCCGTCCACCTGGACCGGTACGGCTTCCGCGGCTTCGATGACGACCTCCCGCGCCTGCCGGTGGAACAGGTGCTTGTCACCCGCGAAGGCCCCGCTCGCGGATTGCCACAGGGCGCTGGCCATGCCCCTGACGCCCGCCGGCGCAACGACCAGGACATCGAGGAGTCCATCGCGCCAGGAGTCCAACGCGCGCGCACCCGCCGGGGCGAGCGACAGCGAGGGCAGCACCGACGGAAGGACGCCCGCGAAGATCTCGCCGACGTTCGCGACCATCACGCTCAGAGCACGGATGCGCAGCTCTTCGCCGTCCGCGATGACCCGGAACTCGGCGGGCGGGGTGCGCACCGCCTCCCGCAGGGTGGCATAGATGTAGGCGGCGAATCCCCAGCGCTCCTTCATCTCGCGCGATGTCGCCGCCATGACGACGGCGTCGAGGCCTGCGCCCACGGCGAGGGCGAACACGCGCCCGTTCGCGCGCCCGAGGTCGACCGGAACGGCGCGCCCGAACGCGATCACGTCCGCGGCGCCCTCGATGTCGGTGGGGACCCCCAGGTTGCGGGCGACCTGGTTGGCCGTGCCGCGCGGCACGATCGCCAGCGGAACCCCCGAGCCGACGAGTCCGGTGGCGACCTCCGCCAGCGTGCCGTCTCCTCCGGCGGCGGCCACCGACGCGTAGCCCTGGACGACCGCCGCGCGCGCGAGCTCGGCCGCGTGGCCGGCTCCCTCGGTCTGCGCGATGTCGAAGGAGACGCCGCGCGCCGCGAGGGCGGCTCCCAGCGCGCGGCGCAGCCGTTCGGGGGGATCCCGCCCGGCCTGCGGATTGACGATGATCAGCGCGCGTCCCGCCACGCCCTTCCGCCGCCCGGCCGAGTCCACAGGTGGCGCGGGCTCAGGCTCCCAGGGAGCGGAACTCGGGGTCGTCCCGAAGCGCGACGAGCCGCTTGACCCGCTCCTCCGTGGGCGGGTGGGTGCTGAACAGGCTCATCATACCCCCGCCCTTGAGCGCCGCGAGCGGGTTCACGATGGCGAGCTGGGCCGCCGCGGGGTTGACCTCCATCGGGATCCGGTGTGCGTGCGCGTCCAGCTTGCGGAGCGCGTCGGCGAGCGAGAGCGGTTGGCCGCAGATCAGCGCCCCCGTGCGGTCCGCCTGGTACTCGTTCTGCCGGCTGACCGCGAACTGGATGATCATCGCGGCTATCGGGGCGACCAGCGCCGCGACCAGCAGCGCGATCGGATTCCGGTCGCCGTTGCGGCCTCCGAAGATCGCGCCCCAGCGAGCCATGCTCGCGAGGAAGCCGATCGCCCCCGCCATGGTGGCGGCGATCGTGCCGACGAGCATGTGGCGGTGCTTGACGTGCGCCAGCTCGTGCGCGATCACGGCCTCCATTTCGTCCTTGTCGATGAGCTCCAGGATGCCCTCGGTCACGCACACGACCGCGTGGTCGTGGCCGCGGCCGGTCGCGAACGCGTTCGGCTGCTTGGACGGTGCGATCGCGACCGTCGGCATCGGCAGGCCCGCGTTCTGACGCAGCCGGTCGACGACCTGGTAGAGCCCCGGCGCCTCCTCGGGCCCGACGACCCGCGCGCGGTACATGCGGAGCACGAGTTTGTCGCTCCACCAGTACATCGCGAAGTTCGTCAGGGCGGCGAACGCGAATGCGATGATGGCCCCCTCGCGCCCCCCTACCGCGCCGCCGGCCACCACGAGCAGCGCGGTGAGCGCCGCCATCATCAACAGGACTTTGGTCGTCTGCATGGGATCTCTCCGCTCGAAGACTGCAGGTTCGTGCATCCCGCGGCCGCCGCCCGCCGACGACGCCCTGGCTCGCGGAATCTACCCCCGGCGCAGTCCCCTGGTCCCGGCCGGTCGGCTCAGCTTCCGTCATCCAGCCGGAGGGCGCCGGCCTCCAGCCCGTCCAGCGGCAAATCTACGGGCAAGAGCCGCTCCAGCGTGGCGATGTCGAAGGGGTCCGCGTCGAGGTTCAGACGGCTGAAGTACAGCGTGTCGCCCGTGACCAGGCCCAGCGACCCGCGCAGGTGGGTCTGCGGCGTCTCCAGGTCCAGGTTCTCGGCGAACCAGAGGACGCGGCGCGGGCCGAGCGCGCGGATCTGTACGTCGGCCCGGCCGCTCCCTTCGCGCGGCAGGTTCGGGTGCAGCCACCCGAAGTCGGCCAGGTCCAGGCGGTCCCCCGAGATGCGCAGGTCGGGCTTCGGGCCGGCGTCGCCCACCACGACGCGCCCCGCCACTTCGAGCCGCGACCCGGGCAACTCCACGCGATCCAGGTCCAGCGAAACGATCGAGTCCCGCACCGAGACCGTACCCCGTGCGGAGCGGACGCGCGCGGGCTGGTCCCACACGTAGACGTCGGCGGAAAGCGCGTCGAGCTCGACCAGGCGCCCGGGCTCGCCGGGGGTTTCGGCCAGGACCCTGCCCGCTTCCAGGCTCAGGTCATGGAAGGCGTACACGCGCACCGGCCCGGAGGGCGTGTCCTCGACCAGCACCCTGGCCGAGTCCGGGTCCCCGCCTTCCCACGGGAGGCGCACCTCCACGGTCGCGTCCGCGATCGTGACGTCGCGCAGGTCGATGAGCGTGCGGCTCGAGTCGGCCGCATCCGGGGTCGCGTCCCGGAACGCCCTCTCGAAGTTCCACTCCTCCCAGCCGGGCAGACGCTCCAGCACGAGCCGCACGCCGCGCACGTCGACGCGGTCGAACACGACCCGTCCCGACACCAGCGTGCGCCAGTCGTAGGAGATCAGCGCGCGCTCGACATCGACGAACGGCCTGCCGCTGGGGTCCGTGATCGTGACCCCGCCCAGGGTCATGGTGCCCAGCAGGCTCGCCTCGCTGCCCAGATCGGCGATCGTGATGACGCCCGGGAAGCGGTCCTCCAGCCAGTCGACGGTGGCGCGACGCAACCGCTCCTGGCCGAATGCCGTGCGGCTCACGACCACCGCCACGAGGCCGACCGCGAGCAGCGCGAACAGGCCGCCGAACGCCACCCAGCGACGGTAGCGGGCGCGACGCCGCCCCGCCGCGTGCGGAAGCGCGGAATCTCCGGCCGCCCCCTCCGGCGCGGACGAGCCCCCCGATCCTGCGCTCACGCGCCCCCGCGGGCCCGGTGGCGAAAGAACCCGAGGCCCGGCCGGGGAAAGCGGTGCTCGCTGATGGGCTCGAATCCCCCGGCCGCCTCGAAGTACATGAAGTGCGTTACCTGCACCTCGTCGGAGCCGACGCGCACGAGGTTGAAGGAGTTCTTCTCGGCCTCGCGGGCGCGCCCCCGCCGCGAGGTAGTCGTGCCCGACTGGACGATGATGATCCCGTGATCCGCGTCCGCGCCCGCGTACACGTCCAGCGAGTTGCCGATGTATCCGCGGTGCAGGTGGCCCCCGAGGATCACGTCGACGCGCATGGCGGTGAAGCGGTCCAGCACCGCGCGCGCGTTGGGCACGACCTCGGCGTGCTCGTAGTCGGGCGCGGGGGCGAAGTGGTGATGCGCCACGACGAACCGGCCGCGCTCACCCGCGCCCGCGAACGCGCGCTCGCAAAGCTCCAGCTGCGCGGCGTCGATGCGGCCGTTGGTGATGTGCCGGTGGGGACTCGTCGAATCGAGGGAGACGAACAGCGCGTCGTCCCGCTCGAGCACCCAGTTGAGCTCCGGGTGGATGTACGTGCGATAATTGTCGAGCGGAGTGAAGACGCGCTCGAGGAGCCGGTAGAGGGGCACGTCGTGGTTGCCGGGGCAGACGACCAGGTCGACGTCGGGCAGTCGGTCGAGGAAGGCGCGCGCCTCCTGGAACTGCTCGGGTTTGGCGCGTTGCGTGAAGTCGCCGGACGCCACGATCACGGAGGGCCCCAGGTCGGCGGCCTGTCTGAGCAGCGCCTCACCGACGTGCGGCACGTACGGCGGACCGAAGTGCAGGTCGCTGACGTGCAGGATGCGCAGGCCAGCGCCGTCGCGGGCCGTCACGCCGCCGCCTCGAGGCCCGTCATGCGCATGCCGGCGTCGGCGGTGAAGTCCAGCGGGGAAGCCCCGTCCAGCTCGTACCGGAAGCGCGCCGCGACCGCGATCATCGCGGCGTTGTCGGTCGCGAGCCTGGGCGGCGGATGATAT
>DATKCH010000044.1:0-48894 GCA_035513295.1 Longimicrobiales bacterium | reverse complement strand
GCCGCCTCGAGGCCCGTCATGCGCATGCCGGCGTCGGCGGTGAAGTCCAGCGGGGAAGCCCCGTCCAGCTCGTACCGGAAGCGCGCCGCGACCGCGATCATCGCGGCGTTGTCGGTCGCGAGCCTGGGCGGCGGATGATATAGCGCGCCGCCGGGGCCCAGCGCGGAAGCGAGCGCGCCGCGCAGGGCGCGACTGGCCGCGACGCCGCCGCCGATCACGACGCTGCGGCACCCGGTCTCGGCGACCGCCGCCATGGTCTTCTCGACCAGGACGTCCACGGCCGCCGCCTGGAAGGACGCGGCTATGTCCGCGCGCGCCGCCTCCTCCAGCGGGCCGGCCGACTCCAGGTCCCGCACGGCAAGCGCCACCGCCGTCTTCAGGCCGCTGAAGGAGAAGTCGTACAGGCCGTCGGCGCGGGTCCTCGCGCCGCGCATGGGGCGGGGGAAGGCGAACGCGTCGGGATCTCCTTGGGCGGCCAGCCGCTCGATGTGGGCGCCCCCCGGAAAGGGCATGCCGAGCAGCCTGGCGACCTTGTCGAACGCCTCCCCGGCCGCGTCGTCCCGCGTCTGGCCGAGCAGCGTGTAGCGGCCCCAACCCCGCACCCAGAGCAGTTGCGTGTGGCCGCCCGAGACGAGAAGGGCGACGAACGGCGGTTCGGCGGGGGGATCCGACAGGGTCGCGGCGAAGAGGTGCCCCTCCATGTGGTGGACGGCGACGGCGGGGCGGCCGAGCGCCCAGGCGGCCGCCTTGGTCCATTCCACCCCGACGAGGAGCGCGCCGATCAGCCCCGGGCCGGCGGTCACGCCGAAGAGCGCGATGTCGGAGAGGGCGACGCCGGCTTCGTCGAGCGCGGCCGCGACCACGCCATCCAGCACCCGGACGTGCGCCCGGGCGGCGATTTCCGGGACGACCCCGCCGAAGACGCGGTGTTCGTCCTGCGTATAGATGACGTGCCCGAGCAGCTCCGCCCCGGCGCCGAGCACGGCCGCGGAGGTTTCGTCGCACGACGTCTCCACGCCCAGCACGAGGGCGGGGGCGCGTTCCGATCGAGGCGCGTCCGGCTTGCGCGTCACGGCCGGGAGTCAGGCTCCGCTTGCGGCGTCCTGTCCGCGCCGATCGCCAGGCGCACGTTGACCACGGAGGGCGCGATTCCGACGGACGCGAGGGCGGTCGTGTCGAGCGGCGCCTGGACGACCGCGTCCTCCCCGAGCGAACCCAGGTCGATGGGTACGACGCGGACGGAATCGATCGCGTTGACCCTGCGCGCTGGCCCGCTCACCTGGACCGCCGCGGGGTCGACGCTCGGCCGCCGCAGCAGTCGAAGGCCGTCCGGCAGGACTCCCACGAGGGGGACCGCGACGGGCACGAGCCGCGTGATGATTCGGTCCATGCGCAACGTGACGGTGCTCGGCCGTATGTCGACCGGGCGGGTGGCATCGGGACGGGCGCCAGAATAGCGGAGCAGGCGGAAGTCCAGCGGCCGCGCGAGCGTGGAATCGTCCACGGCCTCGATCGGGATGACGAGGCGCGGAGGGTCGATGCCGAGCGAGATCAGCTCGCGCACCGGGCCCTCGAACTCGACCGTCACGGAGTCCGGCAACGGGCGGCCGTCCAGAACCCAACCCTCCGCGGTCAGCTCCACCTCCACCGCGACGTTGGCGATGGACGTGCGCGTCGTGGTTTCCGCGCGCACCGCGAACCAGGTCGCGAGCGAGAGCGCGAGCGCGGTGAGCTTCAGCGCCCAGTTGTGCACGAGGAATTCCTTGACGCTGGGCACTTTCAGCCCTTCAGCGCGGCGACCACCCGGTCGCGCAGGGGGTGCACGTCCCAGCGACCCTCTCCCAGGCGGCGGTAGACGAGCGCGCCGTCCCTCCCCAGGAGGATGGTGGTCGGCAGTCCGAGCGACCCGAACACGCGCTCCGCGCGTCCCTCGGGGTCCACCAGCACGGTGAGGTTCACGTCGATCAGTTCCATGAACGCCCGGATCTCCTCCGCGGCGCGCCCGGAGGGGAGGCGATCCACGTTCACGGCCAGCACCCGCAGCCCGTCATCGGCGAGCTCGTCCTGCAGCCGCTGGAGGGATGGCAGCTCGCGTACGCACGGCCGACACCAGGTCGCCCACAGGTTGACGAGCACCACTTCGCCGCGCAGATCGGCGAGCGCGATGGTGTCGCCGTCGAGGGAGGGGGCCGCGTAGGAAGACGCGAGGTGCGCGTGCCCATGCAACGCCACGGAATCGGGCTCGGAGCCCGCCCGCAGCAGGACCGCGGCGAGCAGCACCGCGACGCCGGCGAAGAACGCGGGGGTGGCCAGCCGGTTCACGGCGTGCCCGGGGCCCGACCCGCCCCTTCGTCCGCCGCGGAACCGTCCCCGGGCGCCCGTCCCTCATCCTGCGCGGCCGGCGCGAGGGTGTCTTCGCTGACCTCGTCGGGCGGCCCGGTGCTGATGACGAGCACCACCGTCGCGGGGATCTCCTGCTCGGAACCGGGCGCGGGCTGCATGCGCGCCACGCGGCCGGCCGGTTCGTCGGCGATCTCTTCGGAGCGCTCGACCTGGAATCCGGTGCGTTCGAGAATCGACAGCGCCCTCCCCTCCTCGAACCCCAGCAGGTTCGGCACGCGCAGGCGGGCGCGCCCGGCGCTGAGGGCGAGTCGCACTCCGGCACCGGGCCGCAGCGCCTGGCCCGCGAGGGGGCTCTGCGCGACGACCCGCCCCTCGGCGGCGCTGGGGTCGGGCACGTCAACGGTTTCGGCGACGGACAGACCCGCGTTACGGAGGATTTCACGGGCTTCGTCGATCGGCTGGTCGACGAGGTCCGGCACCTCCACGCTCTCTCCCAGCGCCTCGGCCGGCGGGTAGAGCACGAACGTGGCGAACAGATACGCGGCCAGGAATCCGCCCACCGCGAGTCCGGCCGTCACCAGCACGAGCCGCAGGCCCGCCCCGAGCCCGGCCGCGCCGCCGGCGTCGTCGCGGCGATCTCTGCGGCGGGAACGTCCGGTGCGCCGGCGGATGGAATCGCCCAGCATCAAACGGCGCGCCTCATGCGCGCGGCGAAGGCGCCGTCCACGCCGTGGACGTGCGGCAGTACGGTCAGCATCGGGCGCGGCCCGGCCGTCCACCGAGGGTCGTCG
Organism: Longimicrobiales bacterium; assembly: GCA_035513295.1. GTDB lineage: Bacteria > Gemmatimonadota > Gemmatimonadetes > Longimicrobiales > RSA9 > DATHRK01. The sequence continues at coordinate 45,760 of DATKCH010000044.1, read as the reverse complement.
GGCGGTTCGAGCCGGAAGTCCGGGCGATCGGCGAGAAAGCGTTCCACCTGTTCCTCGTTCTCCTCCGCTTCTAGCGAACACGTCGCGTACACCAGCAGCCCGCCGGGACCCACCGCGCCGGCGGCGGCCTTCAGGATACGCGCCTGGAGCGCCGCGAGCGACGCGAGGTCCTCGGGGCCGAGCCTCCAGCGGCCGTCCGGGTGTCGCCGGAGCGTTCCGGTGCCTGTGCACGGCGCGTCGACCAGCACGGCCCAACCAGGCCGCACCGCGGGGGCCGTGGCGTCCGCGACCGCCGCGGCCAGCGCACCCCGCGCAGACGCTGCGAGCGCCCCGCCGCGCAGTCCCAACCGCGCCGCGCCGTCCAGCAGCCGGGCCAGCCGGCGCGCGGACCGATCGAAGGCCAGCACCCGCTCCGCGCCCAGATCGAGCAGCGCGAAGCTCTTTCCGCCGGGCGCGGCGCACAGGTCCGCGACGACGGCGCCGGGCGGGAACGCCGCGTAGCGCGCCACCGCGGAAGCCGCGGGATCCTGCACGACGGCGGGTACCGCGTCGAGCACGGCGGCCGGATCGGCGCCCCGCTCCAGCCGCAGGGAACGCGGGTCCAGGTCCACCGGACCCGCCTCGATCCCGGCGGCCGCGAGGGCGCCGCGCGCGGCGTCCCGCTCGATGCCGACGAGCCGGATGTACAGCTCCGGCCGGCGGTTGTTCGCGGCCACCAGCGCGGCGGCGGCGGCGACACCGTAGCGGCGGGCCCACCGGTCCACGAGCCAGCGCGGATGCGAGCCCCACTCCTCCATTTCCCGCAGCGGGTCGGAGTACTCCGGGGGCCCGGCGGGGGCGGAGGCCACGCGCTGGAGCACGGCGTTCACCAGCCCGGCCGCGCGCCCGCGCCCCGCGGAGCGCGCCAGCTCCACGGACTCCGAGACCGCGGCGTAGTCCGGCACGCCGCCCATCTCCGTGAGCTGGTACGCGCCCAGCCGCAGCACGTCGCGCACGACGGGGTCGAGGTCCCGGCCGCGCACGAACGGCCGCAAGCGCGTGTCCAGCCTGCCCCTCAGGCGAACGGTCCCGTAGGCGGCCTCGAGCGCCCAGGCGCGGGCTCGGGCGTCCAGATCGCGGAACCTGCGCTCCGCGGCGCGGTCGAGCAGCCTGCCCCGCGATACGTCGCGGACGACCTGCAGCGCCCTCCGGCGGGCGCGCGTCGGACGGCCCTCCGATGCGCGGCTCGTCAGTCTATCATCCCCTCCGTCGGCGAGGACGGGACCGCCCATTCCCGGCGCGGCATGCGGCCCGCCAGCCAGGCTTCTCTCCCCGCCTCCACGGCGAGCCGCATCGCGCGCGCCATGCGCACCGGATCGCGCGCCTCCGCGAGGGCCGTGTTCATGAGGACGCCGTCCACTCCCTGCTCCATCGTGACGCAGGCGTCGGAGGCGGTGCCCACGCCGGCGTCCACGATCACGGGCACTGACAGCCGCCGCTTGATCTCCCGGATGTAGTAGGGGTTCACCAGCCCGAGGCCGCTGCCGATCGGACTGGCGAGCGGCATGACGGCGGCGCAGCCGGCGTCCTCGAGGCGCAGCGCCGAAACCACATCCTCGTTGGTGTAGGCGAGCACGTGGAACCCCTCCGAGACGAGCACGCGGGCGGCGTCGAGCGTGGCCGCGACGTCGGGCAGCAGGGTCCGCTCGTCGCCGATCACCTCGAGCTTCACCAGGTCGCTCAGCCCCGCGGCCCGGCCGAGACGGGCGTACCGGACGGCGTCCTCCGCGGAGTAGCAACCCGCCGTGTTCGGCAGCAGGTGGTAACGGGCGGGGTCGAGGTGGTGCAGGACGCCCTCCTCCACGGACCGGTCCAGGTCCACGCGCCGCACGGCGACGGTGACCATCTCCGCTCCCGACGCCTCGATCGCTTCGACCATGGTGGCGTTGTCGCGGTACTTGCCGGTGCCCGCGATGAGGCGGGAGCCTAGGACGTGCGGTCCGATGGCGAGTCCCCGGTCCCGACCCGGACCGCGGACCGCGCCCACGCCGGCGTCCGACCGGGCCGTCTGCATCACCCGCCTCCCACGAAATGCACGAGCTCCAGCGTGTCTCCATCCTCCACGCGCACTTCCGGGTAGCTCTCGCGGCGCAGGATCTCGCCGTTGCGCTCGACGACCACGAGGCCCGGATGCACCTCCAGCTCGCGCAGGAGGCCGGCCACGCTCTTACCAGCGGCCAGGGTGCGTGCCGATCCGTTCAGCGTGACCCGGATCGCGGTCGTTTCGGTCATGCTTTGCCCTCCAGAATCTCCAGCAGTTTGCCGACCCGCCGTTCCGGCCGGCGGGCGGACCAGACGGCGCTCAGCACGGCGACGCCGTACGCTCCCGCGTCCAGGCACGCCCCGACCCGGCGCGCATCGACACCGCCGATCGCGAGCACCGGGCGCGCCGTTCGCCCGGCCGCGCGCGCCAGCCCCTCCAGTCCCGCACCGGGCCGACCCGGGTGCGTAGGCGTCGGGAAGACGGCGCCGACCAGCGCGTAGTCCACCGCGCCATCGAGCCCATCCACGTCCGCGGCTCCATGCACCGAAAGCCCGACCCACGCGTCATCGCCGAGCAGCGCGCGCGCCTCCCCCGCGGGCATCGCTCCGCGCCCCAGGTGGACGCCGGCGGCGCCGGAGGCCAGCGCGATGTCCACCCGCCGGTTGACGATCAGCGCGGCGGCGCGGTGGTCGGCGCGCGCGACGAGGTCCGCCGCGAGAGCGTACAGCCTCTCTCCGGTACCCCGGTGTCGCAAATGGAGCGCCACGAGCGGCCCGCCGGCGCGCAGGATCTCGCCGGCGCGGTCCACGAATCCGGGCGCCCGGACGACTTCGTCGTCGGTGACGACGTGGAGGCGCGGCAGCGCCCCGGGCCGAACGCTCACTCGCCGAGGCGGTCGCCCTCCGCGATCGCGCCTCCGCGCACCCACGCGGCCGCCGGCATGCGCCTGCGCCCCTCGGGCTGTACCTCGCCGAGCCACAGGGACCCGCCGCCCGACGCGACGCGCACGCCGGAGCCATCGTCCCTCGGGTCGAGCTCCGTCACGGCGCCCGGCTCGCCGCCGGGGAGGGCGTCCGCGGGCTGGGGCCGGAAAACCTTCAGGCGGGTCCCCCCGTGCGTCGTCCACGCGCCCGGTATGTTGTCCAGCCCGCGGATCCATCCTGCGTTCTCCTCCGGCTCCCGCGACCAGTCCACGCGCGCGTCGTCCACCGTCAGCGCGGGCGCGAACGTCGCGCGTGAGTGGTCCTGCTCCACCTCTTCGATGCTGCCCGCCTCCATGAGCGTCAGGGTTTCCACGAGGGCCTCCGCGCCCAGCTCGGCGAGCCGCAGCGCCAGCTCGGTCGCCGACTCTCCCGGCAGGATCGGCTCCACCACCTGCCGGAGGACCGGACCCGCGTCCATCTCCTCCACGAGCCGGATGACGGAGACTCCGGTCCGCTCGAGCCGGCGAATGAGGGCCCACTGGATGGGCGCCGCACCGCGTAGCTCCGGGAGCAGCGACGGGTGCACGTTGACGGTGCCGTGGGGCGGCAGGTCCAGCGCCTCCGCCGGGAGGAAACGCCCGTACGCCGCGACCACGCCCACGTCGGGTTGCAGCGCCCGCGCTTCCGCCAGGAACGCCTCGTCGACGGGTCGCGCCGGCTGGAGCACCCGCAGCGCCTCGTCCTCGGCCATCACCTTCACCGGCGGCGGGCTGATGCGCCGGCCGCGCCCCGCGGGACGATCGGGACGAGTAACGACCCCCACGACCTCGAAGCCCTCGCCGAGCAGCGCCCGGAGGGTCGGGATCGCGAACGTCGGCGTGCCCCAGAAGAGCACCCTCACTCGGCGGCTTCCTCGTCCCGGAGCTTGCGCCACTTCTGTAGCGCCAACCTGCGTTTGAGCGCGCTCAGCCGATCCAGGAACAGCACGCCGTCCAGGTGGTCGACCTCGTGCTGGAGCGCCCTCGCCCGCAGGCCGTCCGCCGCCAGGCGCACGGGGGCGCCAGACGGGTCGAGCGCCTCGACCACCACGCGCGCCGGCCGCTCGACGATGTCTGCGACGCCGGGAACGCTGAGGCACCCCTCCTCGACCTTCTCGGTGTCCAACGACGATTCCGCGATGCGGGGATTGATCAGCGCGAGCGCGTCGGCCCCCTCCTCCTCCCGGGTGTCGACGACGATCACGCGCAGGCTGACGCCGACCTGCGGAGCCGCCAGGCCCACGCCGTCGGCTTCGTACATGGTATGCATCAGATCCTCGACCAGCGCGCGCACATCGTCGTCCACGGCCGGCACGGGATCGGCCGGCCGTCGAAGCACCGGATCGCCGAGGAGGCGGATCTCTCGGATCACCTTCTCAGGACTCCTCTTCGGCCGCGGAGTCGAGCCTGCGCGCGATCTTGGAACGCACCACGACGAGCCGCGTGTTCTCCGCCGTCTTCACCGTCAGGCGGTCCTCGGAGACGTGGATGATCTTGCACACCACGCCGCCCTCGGTGATCACCTCATCGCCGCGGCGAAGCGCCGTCTGCATCTCCTGATGCCGCTTCTGCGCCACGCGCGAAGGCCGGATCAGGATGAAGTAGAAGATCGCCACGAAGAGCGCGAGCTGGATCAGGATGACCGAGAACCGGGCGCCTCCGGCGCCTCCCTCCTGGACCAGCACCATCAGGGTCGCGTGCACGCGCCTCTCTCCTCCCGCATGGAATTCTGCGAACCGGCGTCCTCCGGAGTCGCTACCCCGCAGTCACGCCGCCGATCAAGAGTTCGGGCCGTCGTCCCCGCCGGAAGCCCGCGCCGCGCGGAAGGTGTCGACCCACGCCCCGCTCCACGCCTCGAAATCGCCCGCCGCTATGCGCTCGCGCGCGCGCTCCGTGAGGCGCACCAGGAAGCGCAGGTTGTGGATCGACACCAGGCGCATGCCCAGCCATTCCTCGGCGACGATGAGGTGGCGAAGGTAGGCGCGCGAGTATCGACCGCACGTGTAGCAGTCGCAGGCAGCGTCCAGCGGACCCGGATCAGCCCGGAAACGCGCGGCCCGCAGGTTCACCTGCCCTTCGTCCTCCACCCACGCCGTACCCCGGCGCCCGTTGCGCGTGGGGGCGACGCAGTCGAAGAGATCCATGCCCCGGGCGATCGCCTCGAGCATGTCGTCGGGGTAGCCCACCCCCATTAGGTAGCGGGGGACGTCTCCCGGCAGCTCGGGTTCGAGGCTCTCCAGCACCTCCCACATGACGTGCTTCGGCTCTCCGACGGAGAGGCCGCCTATGGCGATTCCGCGCCAGGGGCCCAGCGCCAGGGTGCGCCGCGCCGCCTCCCGGCGCAGTTCCGTGTACGCGCCGCCCTGGACGATCGGAAACAGCGCCTGCGCGGGGTTGGGGCCCGCGCCGTCGGTCTCCGCGAAACGCCCGGCCGACCGCTCCAGCCAGGTCAGCGTGCGCTCCAGCGCCTCGCGCGCCCGGCTCCGTTCCACGCGCCCGGGCGGGCATTCATCGAAGGCCATGACGATGTCGGCGCCGAGCGCGCGCTGGATGTCCATCACGGACTCGGGCGTGAAGCGGTGGCTGGAGCCGTCAAGGTGGCTGCGGAACGTCACCCCCTCGTCCTCGACGCGCGCGAGCGCGGCCAGGCTGAATACCTGAAAGCCGCCCGAGTCCGTGAGGATCGGGCCGTCCCAGTGCATGAATTCGTGCAGTCCGCCCGCCGCGCCGACCAGCTCGTGACCGGGGCGCAGGTAAAGGTGGTAGGCGTTGGCGAGGACGATGTCGGCCCCGACCGCCCGGACCTCCTCGGGGGCGAGCGTCTTCACGGCGGCCTGCGTGCCGACCGGTATGAACGCGGGCGTGCGCACGGCGCCCCGCGCCAGCTCGAGCACGCCGGTCCGGGCGGCTCCGTCGGCGGCCAGGCGCTCGAACCGGGGGGTGGCGGCGGTCTCGACGCTCACACGACCGCCATGGCGTCGCCGTAGGAGTAGAAGCGGTAGCCCCGCTCGATCGCTTCGGCGTACGCTCCCATCACGGCGCGGTGGCCGCCGAACGCGGCGACCAGCATGAGCAGGGTGGAGCGCGGCAGGTGGAAGTTCGTGATGAGCCGGTCGACGGCGCGGAAGTCGTACCCGGGACGGATGAACAGGTCGGTGGTCCCCGACAGGCGCGACAGGCGGCCCGAAGCGTCGGCCGCCGTCTCCAGCGCCCGCACGGTCGTCGTCCCGACCGCCCAGACCGAGCCGCCGCCGGCCCGGGTACGCGCCACGAGCCCGGCGGTGTCGGCGGGGATCTCGTACCGCTCGGCGTCCATCGCGTGGCGCTCGGGATCCTCCTCTGCGACCGGCCGGAAGGTGCCGACGCCCACGTGGAGCGTGAGCCGGCCGACGCGCACGCCACCCGACTCCAGGCGGGCGAGCAGTTCCTTCGTGAAGTGCAGTCCGGCGGTCGGCGCCGCGACGGAGCCGGGCGTCTCGGCGTACACCGTCTGGTAGCGCTCGCGGTCCAGGGGCTCGTCCTCGCGCCCGAGGTAGGGGGGCAGCGGGACGTGGCCGTGCTTTCGCAGAGCCTCGTCGATAGGCAGCGGCGAACGCAGCCGGACCACCCTCCCCCCATCGCCGGTTCCGTCGATCACTTCGATCGAGAGGTCGTCCGCGACGTCCAGCGTCCGCCCGGGCTTGAGCTTCCCTCCCGGTCGCACGAGCGCCACCCAGGTGTCGGCGGCCTCCCCGTCGGACTCCGACGCCGGGCGCAGCAGCAGCACCTCTCCCGGAGCGCCCGTCGGCTTCCTTCCCACGAGCCGCGCCGGCCGCACGCGCGTCTCGTTGAGGATGAGCGCGTCGCCGGGCAGGACCAGATCCGCGAGGTCGGAGAAGCGCCCGTGTCGAACCGCGCCGGCGCGGCGGGTCAGGACGAGCAGGCGGCTGTGGTCGCGGCACGCCTCGGGGTAGCGCGCGATGCGGCCGGGCGGCAGGACGTAGTCGAATGCGGAGGTGGGAAGCGCGACCGCCTCACCCATGGACGAGGCTCGCCTCATCCATCGAAGAGGGTGGCTTGCGGCGTGCCGGCGACGTCCGCCGGCAGCTCGTAGCCGAACCGGTCCAGCGCGCGCCTGGTCGCGACCCGCCCTCGCGGCGTGCGCATGAGGTAGCCCATCTGGATCAGGAAGGGCTCGTACACCTCCTCCAGCGTGCCCGCGTCCTCGCCGACCGCCACCGCCAGCGTGTTGAGACCGACGGGTCCGCCATCGAAGCTTTCGATGATGGTCTTGAGGATGCGCGCGTCCATCCCGTCGAGCCCGTACTGGTCCACGTCCAGGAGGCGAAGGGCGTCGTCGGCGACCTCCGCGGTGATCGCTCCGTCCGCGCGCACCTGGGCGAAATCCCGCACCCTGCGCAGAAGTCGGTTGGCAACGCGGGGCGTCCCGCGCGCGCGCTTGGCGATCTCGATCGCGCCGTCGCGGTCGCAGGGCGTGCCGAGGATGTCGGCGCTGCGCTCGACGATCACCCGCAGATCCTCCGGGGGATAGTAGTCCAGCCGCTGGACGATGCCGAACCGTGCGCGCATTGGGGGGGTGAGCAGTCCGAACCGGGTCGTCGCGCCGATCAGGCTGAAGCGCTCGACGGGCATGCTCACGGTCTGGGCCTTGGGGCCGTCGGAGAGCCGGATGTCGATGCGATAGTCCTCCATCGCGGGGTACAGGAATTCCTCGATCACCGGCCTCAGCCGGTGGATCTCGTCGATGAAGAGGATGTCGCGCTCGCGCAGGTTCGTGAGCAGCCCGACGAGGTCGCCCGGCTTCTCGAGCACCGGCCCCGACGTGGTCTTGATGTTTACGCCGAGCTCGCGCGCCATGAGCATCGCGAGGGTGGTCTTGCCGAGGCCGGGGGGGCCGTGGAGCAGCGTGTGGTCCAGCGCCTCGCGCCGGTTCAGAGCGGCTTCGATCGCGATGCCGAGGGCGTCCTTGACCGGAACCTGGCCTATGAACTCCTGCAGGCGCTGCGGGCGCAGCGAGGGCTCGACCGCTTCGTCCTCACGGAGCGGCTCCGGCGTGGTGATCTCGGTCTTCATGCTCGGTGCGGCGGGCTGGCGACTGGCATCGGCAGAACATACCCGAAGGGGACGCCGGGCGGCAATTTGGGGGGCGAACCGCGCTCGATGCTCCACCCGCACGCGCGCCGGCGGCCGGTTGCCGCGCCGAACGCGGGTGGCCATCGTGCCGTTGCGAGCCGGCGCGGCGGTCGGCGACCCGTTTCCCGTACTCGGCGGGACCGATGGGCATCCAGGACGTGACCACCAGTGCCACTCCCGATGCGATGCGCTCGTTCACGCGCGCCGTGCTCAGGGACCTGCAGGCCCTGCGCCGGATCGTGGACGAGGGGCTGATCGAGGAGGGCGTCGTCCGGCTCGGCGTCGAGCAGGAGATGTTCCTAGTCGATGACGGCTGGCGCCCCGCGCCGTTCAGCCCGCAGATCCTGGAGTCGCTGGAAGGCGGCGACTACACGACCGAGATCGGCCGCTTCAACCTGGAGCTGAACCTGCCGCCGCTCGTCGTTGAGGGCGACGTGCTGTCCCGCCTCCGCTCGCTGCTCGAGGCGGGGGTCCGGCAGGCGGACGCCGCTGCGCGTACACTCGGGGGCAGGGTCGTCCTGACCGGGATTCTTCCGACGCTCACCAAATCGGACCTCACGCTGGACAACATGACCCCGCGGGACCGCTATCGGCAGCTGAACGAGGCGTTCATGACGATGGCGGGGGGCAAGGTCTCGCTGCGGCTGGAGGGCGTCGACGAGATACGGATCGAACACGATTCGGTCATGCTGGAGGCGGCCAACACGAGCTTCCAGGTCCACCTGCAGGTCGGGGCGGCGGACGCCGCGCGCCAGTACAACGTCGCCCAGGTGGCGGTCGGGCCGGTCCTCTCCGCATGCGTCAACTCGCCGTTCCTGTTCGGCAAAAGGCTGTGGGCGGAAACGCGCATCGCGCTGTTCCAGCAATCGCTGGACACGCGCGCTCCCACGCCCACCGTGCGCGAGATGAGCGGACGGGTGGATTTCGGCGACTCGTGGGCGCGCGACGGCGTCCTGGAGATCTACCGCGAGGACCTGGCCCGGTTTCGCGTCCTCATGGCGGGCGACACGGACGTGGATCCCGTGGTGATGCTGGACCGGGGCGAGATCCCTCACCTGCGCGCGCTCCAGCTCTTCAACGGGACCGTCTACCGTTGGAACAGGCCGTGCTACGGCGTCTCGGGCGGCGTCCCCCACCTGCGCATCGAGTGCCGGGCGCTACCCGCTGGCCCGAGCGTAGGCGACGAAGTGGCGAACTGCGCGCTCTGGCTTGGCGTCATGCGCGGACTGGACCGGGAGCATGGCGATCCCGCCGCGTCCATGGACTTCGAAGACGCGCGGGCGAACTTCCTGGCGGCCGCGCGGTACGGTCTCCAGGCGGGCTTCAGCTGGCTGGACGGATCGTCGGTGTCGGCGCGCGAGCTCCTCCTCGAGCGCCTCATCCCGCTCGCCTCGGAGTGCCTAGTGGAGGAGGGTCTCGCGTCCTCCGACGTGGATGCCTACATGGGAATCATCCGGGAGCGGGTGGAGTCGGGTCAGACGGGCGCGAGCTGGCTAGTGACGTCCGCGACCGCGATGCGCGGCGAGGGCTGGCGCGCCGAGCGGCTCGCGGCGCTGGTCGCCGCGACGGCGACGCGCCAGGAAACCGGCCGGCCGTGCCACGAGTGGGAGCCGGCCAGACTCGAGGAAGCGGGCGAATGGAAGCGCAGCTACCTGCGCGTCGAGCAGTACATGAGCACCGACCTGTACACGGTGCACGAGGACGCACTCGTGGATCTCGCGGCGTTCATCATGGATAGCAAGCAGGTGCGTCAGATCCTGGTCGAGGACGACGCGCACCATCTGGTCGGGGTCGTGTCCTACCGCTCCCTGCTGCGGCTGCTCGCCGACGGCACCGGCGCCGACCCCGCGGGCGTCCCCGTAAAGGACATCATGGAGCGCGACCCGATCACCGTCGAGCCGGGCACGTCCACTCTCGAGGTCATACGAGTGATGCGCGAGAAGCAGATCTCCTACCTGCCGGTGGTCCAGGATGGGAAGCTGGTCGGTTCGGTCAGCGAGCGGACGTTCATGCCGCTGGCGGCCCAGCTGCTCCAGGAGAAGTTATCCGGCCTGTGACGGACGCCACGGAGCCGGCGGCCGTACGGTCGCGGCGCCTCCTCTGCGACCTGACGGCGCGCGCTCCGGGGCCGACCCTCCTCTGTATCGCGGGCCTGCACGGCAACGAGCCGGCGGGCGTGCGCGCGCTCGAGAGGATCGCCGCGGACCTTGCGGCTCGCGGCGGACCCGCGCGCGGGCGCCTCGTGGCGCTTCTGGGCAACCTGGCAGCGCTCGAGCGAGGCGAGCGATACTTGGACCGGGACCTCAACCGCGGCTGGCACCCACGGGCTCGCCGCGCGGCCTCCCCGGCGCGCGCCGGGGCCGCCGAGGAAGCCGAGCAGGCGGCGCTGCGCGACGCGCTGGACGAGATCCTGGACGGCTCCCTGGACGGCGTCGTCGCGCTCGACCTCCACACCACGTCCGGCCACGGGGAGCCGTTCTCCGTCATCGGAGATACGCTGGCGAACCGCGCGTTCGCCGCGCACCTGGACCTGCCCGTGGTACTCGGTCTGGAGGAGCTCCTGGACGGCACACTGCTCGACTACCTGCACGGGCGCGTGGCGGTCGCGGTCGGCGTGGAGGGGGGCCAGCACGAGGACCCGGAATCCGTCGACCGTCTGCAGCGGGTGGTGCGAAGCGCGCTGGAGGCGCTCGGCATGCTGACCCCGGCGAACCCTCCCCGAGCACCGACGCGGGCGGCGGGGGGCGGGGTGCCGCCGGGGAGAGGGGTGGCGGATGGCTCCCGGGCCGGCGCGGGCGACGCGCCTCCGCGGTTCCTGGAGGTCCGGCATCGCCAAGGAGTGAATCCGTCCGTGGACGGTTTCCGGATGCGCCCGGGCTACCTGAACTTCCAGAAGGTCGGCGAGGGGGAGATCGTCGCGAGCGATGACGCCGGTCCGATCCGGGTGCCGGAGCGAGGCCTGTTGCTCATGCCGCTCTACCAGAAGCTCGGTGAGGACGGCTTCTTCGTCGTGCGACCGATCCGGCCGTTCTGGATCCGATTTTCGGGCGTGCTCCGCCGTCTCGACGCGGATCGCTGGGTGCGCATCCTGCCGGGCGTGCGCCCCCATCCGACGCGCGACGCCACGTACACGGTGAATCGCCGCATCGCGCGCTGGTACGCCCTGGAAATCTTCCACCTGCTGGGGTACCGGCGAACGCGCGCGCACGGGGAAATGCTGCTGGTTACCCGGCGGTAGGCGCCCCGGCGGCGGAGCCCGGAAACTTTCCGGGACGGGATCGTGTAGGACGGAACGGACCCCCCCAAACGACAATCCGGAGGACCCATGAGCGGCTTGCTGAAGGGCGCACGGCATATGGCGCCGGTCGCCGTCCTGTGCGGCTTGACGATCACGGCGGCGGGGTGCGCGCGGAAGTCGGTCACGCGGATCGAACCGACCGCCGTGACGGACCTGTCGGGGCGGTGGAACGACACGGATTCGCGCCTGGTCGCGAATGCCCTGATCGAGCAGAGCCTTTCGCACCGCTGGGCCGAGCAGTACTCCAGCGCAAACGGCGGAGAGGCGCCGACGGTCGTCGTCGGATCGTTCCGCAATCGCAGCGCCGAGCACATCGCAGTCGAAACCTTCGTCAACGACCTGGAGCGCGCGCTGATCGGATCGGGCGCGGTGCGAATCGTCGCCTCCGGCGCCGAACGCGCGGAGATCAGGGGCGAGCGGGACGACCAGCAGGACAACGCGCGCGCCGATACGCGGGCCCAAGTGGCTCACGAGCTCGGCGCCAACTACATGCTGCTCGGCGAAATCCAGTCCATCGAGGACCAGGAAGGCGGAGAGACCGTCGTCTTCTACCAGGTGGATGCGACGCTGGTCGACGTCGAGTCGAACGTGCGCGTGTGGGCCGGTCACCACGAGATCAAGAAGCACGTCGATCGGCGCAGGTTGCGCCTGTAGCATGGACGTCCCGCGCCCCCTCCCCGCGCGGGAACGTCGCGGCGCCGAAACCGGCGTCCGCCCTGGAACCGGATCGGACAAGACCCGGCGCCGCCGCCGAGCGGCGACGCCGACAGGAAAGGAGTAGCCAGATGATGCGCGCGACGCTTTCGCTGGCGCTCGCGGCGAGCGTGCTCGCCTCCTGCGCCCGCATCAACGAAGAGCCGGTGCTCTCCAACGGAGACCGGGTCCGCCCCGTGAGCGGCGCCGAGGTGACCGACCGCTCGGGCACGACCGGCGCTCAGGCGACCATGCAGCACGAACGCGACGAAAACACCGCGGCGGCCCTCGCCTCCTGCGTGCCGGATGTCTGCGCGGCGATCGCGCGTGGCGAGCTGGCGCTCGGGATGTCCGTCGGACAGGTGCTGGCCGCGACCGGCACCGGCAGGGATGCGTGGATCATCCGCACCGCCGGTGACGCGACCGTCATGACACCCTCCGCGACTTCCTACGCGACCTCCGACAACGTCGGCCAGGTCGCGATGGTCCAGCTCGACGGGCGCGGGGTGCGCGCGTACAGCTACCGGGAGGCATCGGGGGTGCGGCTCGTGGACGCGCCGGAGGACGCGACGGTGGATGGTCGCGCCAGAGCGCGCGCGGACGCCCTCGTGGCCGAAGGAGACGAGCTGGTGGCCGCCGGCGATCTCGAGCGCGCGCTCGCGCGCTACGATCAGGCGGACATCCTGACGCCGGACCCGGGCATCCAGTATCGGATCGCGACGGTTCTGGACAAACAGCTCCGCCCCTACGAGGCCCTGATCCGCTACCAGCTGTTCCTGCACCGGCTCGATCTCGAGCGGATCGATGCCGAGGGCCGCGCCGCCGCCCACTTCGCGGAGGCGATCGCGCACGCGCAGCAGCGCGTCATCGTGCTGGAGCGGCAGGGGCGGTAACACCGGTGCGTGCGCGCGTGCGGGTCCACGCGACCCTCGATCCGGCCGCGGACCTCCGGCGGCCGCCCGGAGCCGGACGCGCGCTTCGACGGAGCGCGGCGGCCGCGGTCGCGGGCCTGGCGGCCGCCCTGTCCGGAGGCTGCGGTGCGATCCTGCAGGGCTCCGACATCGGACCGGACGGGCGCTCGCGCACGGACGCCCGTCTCAGGCAGATGGTCGCGGCCGGTCACGCCGATTCGGCGCTCGCGTGGCTGAACGCCGAGCCGGACCGCCTGCCCGGTGATGACGTCCTCGACCACCTGTACTTCGGGGCCCTCGCGCACCAGGCCGGCCTGTACGAGGAAAGCAGCCTGTGGCTTCGTTCCGCGAACGAGCTCGCCGAGGATCGGTACAGCAAGAGCGTTTTCCGATCCGCCCTGAGCTTGGTCGCGAACGACCGCGTCCTGCCGTACGAGCCGGGGGAGACCGAACGCCTCCTGATCAACTACTACAACGCCAAGAACCACCTCGCTCTGGACGACGCGGACGGCGCGGCGGTCGAGGCCAGACGCCTGAGCATTCTGCTGGACCGCTACGACGATGAGTCTGCGCCGACCCCGTTGCGGCGAGCCTTCCGAGCGTTCGCCTCGGCGGTGTTCGCGGCGGCGGGCGAGTGGAACGACTCGGACGTGGCTGCGCGCAAGTCCAGCGCCCTGGGCCCGCTCTGGCGACCGGAGGAGCCGTGGGTGCACCCGGTCGACGACGCGCACGGGGTCGTGGCGGTGCCGCTGGCGGAGATCGTCGCGGGGCTGCCCGGCGCCGCGGAGCGCGGGACGGCGGAAACGGGGCGGCTGCTGGTGGTCGTGGAGCACGGACGGGTCGCCCAGCTCGTGGAGGAGACCGCCTTTCTCACCCTGGATGACCGCGACCGAGATCACCTTTCCCACGGGGGCCGCAGGCGCGTCTACGCGTCCATGAACCTGGCGCGGCGGATGGCCCCCGACGCGGCGGACTCCGACTTCCTGGCGGCGCTGACCGAGGCCGAGGCGGACGCGGCCCGGGAGGAAGCCGAAGCGGCCCGGGAGGAAGCCGAGGCTCGCGAGAAGCGGGACCGGGACGCGGACTCCCGCGCCGACGACGCGCCCGCCCGCGAAGCGCCCGCCGCGGATGGCGGGCCCCCGCCGCCGCCCCCCGTGCTGGAACCGGCACCCGACGATTCGGACGAGGAGACCGGCCCTTCCGTGGTCCGGTCCGGCGCAACCGCGGGCGGGCACGTGGAACGGGAGCGGTCCGAGGAGTACCACGTCAACCCCTACGTGATGCGGATCGCCTGGGCGACGTACCGGCGGCCGCCGGAGCGCCGCGGTACGGGTCGCACCAGCCTGCTGGTCGGAGACGAGACGGGCGCGGCCGCGCGCTTGAGCATCGACCTCAGCGGCGGCGTGATGGCGGACCACCGCCGGGACCAGGCCTGGGCGATCGCGCGCGCCGTGGCGCGATCGGGCGTCAAGCTCGCGATTACGCGCGCGATCGAAACCGAAGCCGGCGAAAAGAACGAGGCGGTGGGCCGGATCCTCGGCGCGGTGGCCAACGCGGGCGCCGTACTGTCCGAACGGGCCGACGTCAGGACCTGGGCGCTGGTCCCGGACTGGCTGGAGCTCCTCCGGCTCGATCTGCCCGCGGGAGAGCACCGGATCGGCCTCTCGCTGCCGACAGGAGAGCGCGTAGATCTCGGCGCCGTGTCGGTGCTCCCCGGGCGCACCCAGGTGCGCTTCGTGGGGCGCGCGGACTAGTGCGCCGGCGCAAGACCCCTGCAATTTCCAGCCGCGTTTGCTAGGTTGAATGTAGCCCCCGGCCACGGGCCGGGGGCTTCTTTCTTCTCCGCGCAGCCCAGCCGGCGACCACCGGATCACGCACCGACCGACGCACGCCGGCGCGCGCACAGCTCTGACGACCGATGCTCGACGAGATTCGCGCCAAGATCGAAGGCGAGATAGCCAACCTGACCCGGGAGTTGACGGTGGAACTCCCGGAGACCATCCGAAGGGCCGTGGAGCTGGGTGACCTCCGGGAAAACGCGGACTACAAGTCGGCGCTCGAGCGCCAGCAGTTCGTCCAGGTCCGCATCGGACACCTTAGCGCACGCATGGCGGAGCTGTCGCGCATCGACCTCGACGCCATCCCCACGGACCGCGTGGGGTTCGGCTCCCGGGTGAAGGTGGAGGACCTGGAGTTCGGCGACGTGGACGAGTATGTGGTGACCGCGGGCGACTTCCTCGACCTGGACGCCGGACACATATCCATGGCGTCACCGCTGGGGCGCGCGTTCCTGGGCTCGTCCCCGGGGGACGAGGTGTCGGTCGAGCTGCCCGTGGGCACCCGCAGATACCGGATCCTCGATCTGGTTACGCTGCCGCAGATGGTGGACTAGCCGGGCGGTGCGGGGCCCGCGCGGCGTTCCACGCGTCCGCCGATACGCAGGGTAACTAGCGGGCGACGCGGCCGAGGGCGGCCCTGATCAGGTCCGGCGCCGCGAGCCCCGGCTCGTCGTCCAGCGCGCGCCGGACTGCGCCACCCGCCTCCGCCGCTCCGTAGCCCAGGGCCACCAGCGCCCCCACCGCGCGTTCCGCGTCGTGTCCTCCCGGGGGCGCGGCCACGGCGATCGCCAGGTCCTGCAGGTTGTCGGCGAGCTCCACCACGAGTCTTTCGGCGGTCTTCTTGCCGATCCCCGGGATCCGACGCAGGACGTCCACCTGGCGGGAGTTGATCGCCGCCACCAGGCGCTCGGCGGAGAGCGCGGACATCATCGTCAGCGCGAGACGCGGCCCCACGCCCGACGCGCCGAGCAGCCGCCCGAACACACGCCTGCCGTTCTCGTCCGTGAAGCCGACGAGCATCAGCGAGTCCTCCCGCACGACCTGGTACGTCCGGAGCTCGACCTCCGCGCCCGCGGGCGGTAGGCGCTCGAAGACGGTGAGCGGGATGTGGATCTCGTACACGACTCCGGACGCCGTGAGGATCTCGGCGCGGTCCATCTCGCGCGTCAGCAGCGTGCCCCGGACGCGGCTGATCACGACGGCACCAGCGCGAAGCAGTGCGCGAGAGCGACCGCCACCCCGTCCGCGGCGTCCGCGGGGCTGGGGGCGGCGCGCAGTCGCAGCAGCCGCTGCACCATGAACTGGACCTGTTCTTTGGTGGCCCGGCCGGTTCCGACGATCGCGCTCTTTACCTCGGCCGGCGAGTACTCGTGCACGGCCAGCTCCCGGCGCGCACCCGCCAGCAGAATGACGCCGCGCGCCTGCCCCAGGGTAAGCGTCGTACGGACGTTCCGCGCATAGAACACTCCCTCGACGGCGATCGCGCACGGCTGGTGGCGGTCGATGATGTGCTCGATTCCGTCGAAGATGTCGCGCAGGCGCTGGGGCAGCGGCAGGCGCCGGTCGGTGCGGATCACGCCGCATTCCACCAGCGAAACGGCGCCGCCTCCCTCGCGGGCGACGACGCCGTACCCGGTCACCGCGGTACCCGGGTCGACCCCGAGGATCCTCAAGAGGCCGCCGCCGCCGCCGCCTCGTCCACGTCCGCGTTGGTGTGCACGTTCTGGACGTCGTCCAGGTCCTCGAGCGCGTCCACGAGGCGCATCAGCCGGTCCGCGTCGGCGCCCCCCACCGCGACGGTCGCCTTCGGGACCATGGTCATCTCCGGATTCTCGCACACGATCCCCTGCCCGCTGAGCTTGTCACGCACCGAGTGCAGGTCGGTGAAGCCGGTCGTGACGACGTAGACGTCCTCTTCGGACTCGATGTCCTCGGCGCCCGCCTCCAGCGCCGCGAGCATCACCTGGTCCTCGTCGTGACGAGCGCGGTCCAGCAGGATCTGGCCCTTGCGGGAAAACTGCCAGGCGACCGATCCGGCCTGTCCCAGGTTCCCCCCGTGTTTCTCGAGCGCGTGGCGGACCTCGGCGACGGTCCGGTTGGTGTTGTCGGTCAGGGTCTCTATGAAGAGGGCGACCCCGGCCGGGCCGTAGCCCTCGTACTCCACCTCGTGGTACTGGACGCCCTCCAGGTCGCCCGTCCCGCGCAAGATCGCCCGGTCGATGTTGTCGTTCGGCATGTTGGAGGCCTTGGCCGTGTCGACCGCCAGGCGCAGGCGGGGGTTGGCGTCGGGGTCTCCCCCTCCCTCGCGCGCGGCCACCGTGATCTCGCGAATGAGCTTGGTGAACATCTTGCCGCGCTTCGTGTCGTTCGCGGCCTTCTTGCGCTTGATCTGCGCCCACTTGCTGTGGCCGGCCACGGCCACCTCCTGCTCGAGGCGTCTGCGGGGTACGTGTGGGTCGGTCGATTCGGGCACTCTCGCGCGCAACCGGTCCCGCGCGAGAACGTCCGCCCGGCAGGCCCGAAGATAATCCTGTGCGGGGGACCGATCAACGAGCCGGGAGCGCGTCCCGGAGCGTTGCGCCGACCCCATAGATCGGGCGGAACGCAGGGATTCAGCGGGGTAGACTGAGGCGTTCGCGGGCCGACGACGGCCGCGCGGACCGACAACCGAACTATCGCGACCGGAGGCGCTCACCCGCGCCCGAGGTCCAATTGGAGGATATGGTGAGCATGGCGAGGGAGTGCGGTCGTTGCGATGGCTGCGGGCACCTGGTCGCCAGCGCGCGTTTCGACATGTCGTGGTCGCGCTGGACCGCGGTGTCGGCGGGTTCCGTGATGGGCCCCGCCACGAGGATGTTCCGGGCGAGGATCTGCCCCGCCTGTGACGGTACGGGCGTGGCCCCGCAGCCGATGGCGCCGGCGCAAGAACACGGGTACCGGAAGGTCGCGGGCCTCTGGTAGCGGGGTTCCACGCCGACAGCCGGCGTTCGATAATCGAGTAGTCCGCAAGACGAGAGGGCGGGCGGCCGATGGCCTCCCGCCCTCCTCCATCGCCCCTCGGGCGATCCCGGACTACCTGTTCAGCTGCATGCAGCCGACGATGTTGCCCAGGTTCGTGGACGACTCGTGGATGTTGACGTAGTACGAGGCGGCCGGATCGAGAGCGACGGCGAGCCGCGCGGTCGCGTCCGCTCCGCCGGTCGCGCCGATGCGAAGCGGCGGGTATGCCGTCGCGTCTCCTACGATGGCGCCGCCGCTGCCGCACGTTCCGGCGTGAATGTGCCACGGGCGCACCGCACCGTTCTCGTCGCCCGCGAGGGCGACGGAGACGACCGTCTCGCGCATGCCGGCGTTGACGTTGGCCGCCGCCCGCATGTCATCGTGTGCCTCCGCCTGAATGCTCCCCGACCAGTTCTCCACCGGACGCGGTTCGCCCGTGGAAGCGCAGCCGACGACCAACAAGGCGCAGATCCCAGATGCCACCTTCTTCATCCGTTCCTCCCTCCGTACGGTGTCCCCACCTACGTGCATGTTCGACCGTTGAGTGTAGCCGGCTTATCGCTCTGCAGGTTGCGCGCCACCGCGACGGGCGCCGTCACTCCGCGCCCCCCGCTTGACCCGTGTCCACGCGACGGTTCACGTTGCCGCGTCGCTCCGAACGGGTGGTGTACCGCCAAGGGTTTAACGGTCTGAACGTTCCGTCGCAAGGAGTGCCCCGATGTCGATCCTGACCCCGCTGGCCGCGGCCCTCTCGCTGCAGGTGGCGGCCCCGCCGTCACCCGGGCGCGTCGAGCTGTATCCGGCCCGGGCCGAGATTCAGGTCGGCCAGACGGTCGCGTTCGGCGTCAGGGCCTACGACGGGGCCGGACACCTCATCGCTTCCCCCGCCGTCCGCTGGCTGTCCGTGACACCGGAGCTTCTGACCGTGACCGAAGCCGGAGAGGTGACCGCGCTGCGGCCCGGAGAGGGCCGCATCGCGGTGGTGGTCGACGGCGCCACGACGTTCCACGAATTGCGCGTGCCCGATCTCCCGGTGAGCGCGCTGCGGGCGTCGGCGCTGGGGCCGGTGCGGGTGGGGATCGCGACGCCGCTGGAGGTGAGCGCCCTCGACGCCGCCGGGGGCGTCGTCGACGTGGCCCTGGAATACGAGTCCCTGGACCCCGACGTCGCGCGCGTGGACCGGTTCGGCTCGGTGGTCGGGCTGCGCCCGGGAGAGGCGCTCATACGGATCAGCGCGGCCGGGGCGATCGGCGAAGTCCGGGTCACGGTCGAGGAGAATCCGGCCGCGCGCTACGAGATCGAACCGGCCGCCGACGCCGTCCGCACCGGCGACGTCGTCCGCCTGCGCGCCGTGGGCCGGGACCGCGACGGTGGCCTGCTCGCGGACGGGCCGTACGCAGTGTGGTCCGTTGCGGGGTCCGGGGCGCAGATCGACTCGGAGGGGGCGGAGGGGGTGTTCGTCGCCGAGGAACCCGGAACCTATCGAGTGAGCGCGCGCCTGGGGCCTTCGGTCGTCGAGGAAGCCGTGATCGAGGTCACCCGACGCGAACATTCGGCGCGCGTGGAGGTCGTCGGACACGGCGCGGCGACCACGCACCATTCCGGTGACACGTGGGTGTTCGAGGGCGTCGACGGGCGGGACTACGCGTACATCGGCACGTTCCTGCACGACTGGATGAAGGTGTGGGACGTCAGCGACCCGGCCGGGCCGGTGCTGGTCGATTCCATGCAGCTGGACGCGCGGCGCATCAACGACGTCAAGATCCATCCGAACAATCGCATCGGGATCCTGACGCGCGAGGGCGCGTCGAGCCGCCGCAACGGCGTGGTCGTGCTCGACCTGTCCCGGCCGGCCCGGCCGCGCATCCTGTCCGAGTACACCGAAACCGTGTCGGGCGGGGTGCACAACGTCTGGATCCGCGGCGATGAGGACCTCGTCTACGCCTGCCACAACGGGACGGGCGACCTGCACATCATCGACATATCCGATCCCGGGTCTCCGCGGGAGGTCGGGCGCTGGGGCCTGGACAGGCCCTTCAAGACCCTCCACGACGTCATCGTCCAGGACGGCTACGCCTACCTGAGCTACTGGGACGACGGCGTGGTTGTGCTCGACGTGGGAGCGGGCACGCATGGAGGCACGCCTACGGCGCCCGCCTTCGTCAGCCAATACAGCTACCCGCAGGGCAACACCCACGTCGCCTGGCGCAGCGGGCGATATCTGTTCGTCGGCGACGAGATCTTCCCCGACGACTGGGACGCGGACCGGCCGATCGAGGCCCGCGGCTACATCCACGTGCTCGACATGGCCGACATCGAGCACCCCCGCGAGGTCGCCCGGTACGAGGTGCCGGAGGCCGGCGCCCACAACGTGTGGGTGGAGGATGACCGGCTTTACGTGGGCTACTACCAGGCGGGGCTGCGGGTGGTGGACGTGAGCGGCGAGCTGCGGGGCGACCTCTACCGGCAGGGGCGCGAGATCGGGTTCGTGATCCCTCTCGACGACCAGACCAAGGTGGCGAACTGGCCCATGACGTGGGGCGCGCAGGTGTTCAAGGGGCACGTCTTCACCGCCGACCTGAACTCGGGGTTGTGGGTGGCGAAGGTGGTCGACGAGCGGCCTGTTTCCTGAGCTACAACGAGGCCGCCGCGAAGGTGTCGCAGCTTTCGGCATCGCCCGCTTCGAACCCGCGCCGGAACCACGTCAGGCGCTGCTCCGAGCTGCCGTGCGTGAACGACTCCGGCACCACGCGGCCCGTCGTCTGTCGCTGCAGCCGGTCGTCTCCGATGGCCGCGGCCGCGCGCAGCCCTTCCTCCACGTCACCCGGGTCCAGGTAGTCGTGCGCTTCCTGGCTGTTCCCCCACACGCCGGCGAAGCAATCCGCCTGGAGTTCCATGCGCACCGACAGTGCGTTGGCCTCGGCTTCCGTGGCGCGCTGGCGCATGCCGGCGACGCGCTCCGAGATGCCCAGCAAGGTCTGCACGTGGTGGCCCACCTCGTGCGCCAGCACGTATGCCTGCGCGAAGTCTCCCGGCGCCCCGAAGCGACGGCTCAGGTCCTCCAGGAACGCGAGGTCCATGTAGATGTTCTCGTCGGCCGGGCAGTAGAACGGTCCGACCGCCGATCCGGCCATGCCGCACGCGGACGATACCGCGTCGTTGAAGAAGACGAGCGTCGGTTCACGGTACCGGTAGCCCTGTTGCGAGAAGATCTCCGTCCAGACCCGCTCGGTATCGGCCAGCATGACCGCCAGGTAGTCGGCCCGTTCGTCCTCGCCCGGCGTCAGCGGCTCCCCCTCCTGAGCCGGCGGCGCGATGGCGGGCCCCCCTCCGCCGCCGAGAATGACGCCCGGGTCGACGCCGAGCAGCAGCGCGGCTACGACGAGGATGAGCCCTCCGATGCCGCCGCCGACCATCATCGGTCCCGCCCGAATCCCTCGTCGATCCTCGACGTTGGTGCTGGCGCTCCGCCCCTTCCAGCGTACCACGCTAACCTCCGGGTCGAGATGTCCGGCGCACAGGCCGGCGCCGCGGCCGTTCCTCGATGCCGCACCGCACGCGCCGGGCCAGCGGCCGGAGCGCCGCGCGGCGCCGCGCATCTACGCCCTTCGGGCGGGAGTCGAAGCGGCGTTCCGCGGCGAGTACGAGTGGAACGACGGCACCGCCGCGGCTACCGGCCCTGGCCCCACCCAGCCATGCGGTCGACGACCGTATACACCGGCCGGATGTCCACCGGCACCGCCTCCAGCCGTGGCAGGAAGTCCTCCATCTCGGGCCGGACCGCGCCGAACCGCTCGCGCAGGGCCCCGGCGGCCTCGTAATCCCCCTCGGCTTGAATTTCCAGGATCACCGCGGCCAGGTCCCGGTTGGCTTCCACGTACGCGTCCTGGTCGAGCGCGAAGCCGCCGAACTCCTCGTTGAACTGGATCGCGCCCCGCTCCCAGGCCCAGCCGAACTGGATGGCCGCGGCCTGGCCGTGCGCCTCCTCGGCGCCGAAGCGCACCGAGCGGAACAGGTCCGCCAGGTGGGCCCTGTAGGCCGCGCGCACGAAAGCGTCGTCGTACAGGCCCTCGGCGGCGAGTACGCCGAGGGCGTGCAGGCCCACGGCGTCGGCCTTGGCCTCCTCCAGGCTGGAGTGGTGCTCGCGGAGCGCCTGGTTCACGGGCACATCGGCGCCATCGACCGAGACGAATCCGGGGCCCAGACCGTGCGCCAACTCGTGCAGGAGCACGCCGGTGAACCACGGTTCGAACCGGATGCCCGCGCCCGCGACTTCGCCGAGCGCGATCCGCGCGATCGGCGTCAGGATACGCTCGAACTTCGCGCGCGCGACGTTGCGGAGCATGACCTTCTTGGAGCCCTTCTCCCGGCGCACGCGCTCGTCGTTCGGCAGGTTGAACGCGATCGCCTGCACGCCGGCGCGGGCGTCGCCGGCCGAGTACACCAGGTCCACCACGCGGATCGGGCTCTCGAACCCGCGCTCCAGGTTCTTGTGCCGGTCCTCCACGGGCAGCGTCTCCTCCAGGAACCGCATCCTCGACTTCAGGCCGTCCAGCTCGGCGGTGGCGGCGGGATCCGCCAACGCCACGAAGCTCTCGAACGCCGCCTTCGCGCCGCGCAGGCCGTCCTCGTAGACCTCGTAGGGCCCGATCGTCGGCTCGATGCGGGTACCTTCGATGTCCATCCACGCCATGTCGCTCGCGAGGTAGTCGTCGCTGGTGAAGGCCGCGGCCCGGGACTCCAGATAGCGCGTCAGGGTCGGGTTTCGGGACGCCGCCGCCGCCTCGCGCAGCAGCGCGGCCGCGCGCGCGAGTTCCTCGCCGTACGCCGCCGAGTACGGGATGGAAATGAGCGTTCCGTGCTCGCGCCGCAGCACGCTGAAGTATCCGGTGAACGCCTCGCGGTCCTCGGGGTGCCGCTGGAGCCAGGAGTCGAGATCCCCGGCGGTCAAATCCGCGGGATAGAAGCCGGCGCCCGCTGGCTTCGGTCCGACGTCCAGGAACGGCCGGTTCTGGTCGATCCGGTCCCAGGGGCCCGCCATCACGTCGAAGTACTCGGCGGCGTTTTCCGCCCAAGGAGCCCCGGACCGGTGCAGCGCGCTTCTCATGGCGGGGGCCTCCGCCGAGACCTGCCGCAGGAAGATCTCGTGCATCACGTCGGACGCGCGCACCAGCCGCTCCAGCACGACCTTCTCCCACGACTCCAGGCCGGCCGTCGGCGCGTCGATTTCGGCCGGCGCGAAGCGCGCGAGTCGCGCCTCGAGGTCCTCCGCGGTGACTCCCGCCGCCAGCGACGGGTCATCAGGGTCGGATCGATTCTCGCATGCCCCGGAGGCAAACACGGCTGCCAGCCCGAGGATCCCGTATGCGTGCGCGCGCATGGTTGTCTTTTCGGAGAGGGCCGACACGTTGTCTCTCAGGCCCTGCCAGCGGCCCGTTACGTGCGCTAACATTGTGCACGCGCCGCGCGTCCGGTAGTGGGCAGACGGGCCCAGCGAGCCGAC
This sequence comes from Longimicrobiales bacterium, assembly GCA_035513295.1. Classification (GTDB taxonomy): domain Bacteria; phylum Gemmatimonadota; class Gemmatimonadetes; order Longimicrobiales; family RSA9; genus DATHRK01. The sequence goes on along the minus strand of DATKCH010000044.1, from coordinate 22,400 downwards.
CCGGTCCTGCGTCCCCACACGCGCCATGGAACAGAATCACCCTTCGCGCCGTTGAAAGGGGTAGGAGGGGCCGGAATTTGAATTCAGAAGAGGAGAGGTGGTCGATGCCCAACGCTCGGCATCACATTGCGCAACGCGCGGCGTTGGCGGTCCTCGCGGCCCTCGTCGTCGCCCCGGCGGCGTTGTCGGCCCAGTACTTCGGCCGCAACAAGGTCCTCTACGACGACTTTGACTTCCGGGTCATCCGAGCCGATCACTGGGACATCCACTACTACCCGGAAGAAGCTGACGCCGTCCGCGACGCGGCCCGGATGGCCGAGCGCTGGTACGACCGGATCTCAGGGCTCCTGGACCACGACTTTCGCGTCAAGAAGCCGGTCGTCCTGTACGCCAACCATCCCGACTTCCAGCAGACGAACACCACCAGCGGTTCGATCGGCGAGGGGACCGGGGGGTTCACCGAAGGCCTGAAGGATCGGCTGGTGATGCCGCTCACCGGGATCTACTCCAGCACCGATCACGTGCTCGGCCACGAGATCGTGCACGTGTTCCAGTACGACATGGCGGGGGCGGGCGTGGGCGGACCCGGCCTGGCATCCCTGATGCGGCTCCCGCTGTGGGTGATCGAGGGGATGGCCGAGTACCTGTCCGTCGGCCGCTACGATCCACACACGGCGATGTGGCTGCGCGACGCGTTGCTGCGCAACGACCTTCCCGACCTCGGCCAACTCACGACCGACCCCAACTACTTCCCCTACCGGTTCGGCCAGGCGTTCTGGGCGTGGATCGGCGGCACGTACGGGGACGAGGCGGTCGGGCGCATCTACCGGGCGTCGCTGCGCGAAGGAACCGGACCGGCCTTCCAGAAGGTCCTGGGTGTGGACGCGGCGACGCTTTCGGACATGTGGATCACCGCCATCCGGCGCGACTACCTGCCGGAGATATCCGGTCGCGATCTGCCGGGCGACGTGGGCAGGCGGGTACTCGGATACGAGCAGGGCGCGGGCGAGATGAACTTCGGGCCGGTGCTGAGCCCGGACGGCAGGCGCGTGGCGTTCCTGTCGGAAATGGACCTGTTCAGCATCAGCATCTTCGTGGCGGACGCGCAGACGGGCGAGATCATCAAGCGCGTCGCCAGCGCCGACACCGACCGGCACATCGACGCGCTGAGCTTCCTGGAATCCACCGGAACGTGGTCTCCGGACGGACAGCGCTTCGCCTTCGTGGTGATCGCGGACGGGGATCACCAGCTGGCCATCGCCGACGTGGAGCGCGGCGACTTCGAACGACGGCTGACGGTCCCCGGAGTCACCGCGATGCGGGACCCCGCCTGGTCGCCCGACGGCCGCCATATCGCCGTCACGGGCGCCAACGGCGGCGTCAGCGACCTGTACGTCATCGACGTCGAGACGGGCGAGGCGCGTCAGATCACCGACGACCGCCACGCCGACATCCACGCCGCGTGGGCACCCGACGGAAGCACCATCGCGTTCGTGAGCGACCGTGGACCCGAGACGGACTTCGGTCGGCTGGCTTACGGCAATATGGTGCTCTCCTTCGCGGACATCGCGACCGGAGAGGTTCGTACGCTCCCGCTATTCGGACAGGCCAAGCACATCAACCCGCAGTACTCGCCCGACGGCACGGACCTCTACTTCATCTCCGACCGCGGCGGCTTCAGCGATGTGTACCGCTACGAAATCGAGACCGGTCGGGCGTTCCAGGTCACGCGCATCGCGACCGGAGTGAGCGGCATCACGGCTCTGGCGCCCGCGCTGACCGTCGCGCCCGGAAACGGCCGGGTGATGTTCTCGGTGTTCGAGGACGGCGGGTACGCCGTGCACGCGCTCGAAGCCGACGAGGCGCGCGGGGTCGAGGTGGATCCCGCTGCGCCGGCGCCCACGCGCGCCGGCCTGCTGCCTCCCATGGACGCCGAGGGCGGCGGCGTGATCGCGCTCTACCTCGAGGATCCGGATTTCGGCCTGCCCGAGACGGCCGACGACTTCCCGCACACCGACTACAATTCGGGCCTGGCGCTGGACTACGTGGGAAGCACCGGGGTCGGAGTCGGCGTGGACCGCTTCGGGACCGGAATCGCCGGAGCGGCCGCGGGGTTCTTCAGCGACCTGCTGGGCAATCACCAGCTGGCGGCGGCCGTGCAGGCCAACGGCGGCGTCAAGGACGTGGGCGCGCAGGCGCAGTACCTGAACCGCTCCAACCGGTGGGTCTGGGGCGGAGGCATGGCGCACATCCCCTACCTGGCGTCCCTGGGTTTCCGGCGTGAACCCGGGTCCACGGCTGGCGAGCAGATCTACACGCAGACCCTCATGCGGGTCTTCTACGACCAGGTTTCGGCGGTGGCCCAGTATCCGTTCTCCGTCACGAACCGCGTGGAGTTCGGCTTGGGGTATACGCGCCTGGGCTACGATTTCGAGGTGCGCGAGTCGGGGGTTTTTGGCTCGACCCTGATCTTCGACCGGACGCGCGACATCGAGCCCGAGGACATCGGGCTGGACAACTTCCCGGGCGCGCTGAACACGGTGGAGGCGAGCACCGCGTACGTGGGCGACTACTCGTTCTTCGGTTTCACCTCGCCGATCCGGGGAGGGAGATATCGCATCGAGACGGGGGCGACGACGGGCGATGTGTCGTTCGCGACCCTGTTGGGGGATTACCGGCGCTACTTCTTCAACAACCCGTTCACCCTGGCGTTCCGGGGGCTGACGTACGGCCGCTACGGCGGAGACGCCAACAGCGGCCAGCTCCAGGGCATCAACGTGGGAACCGAGACGCTCGTGCGCGGCTACGCGGTGGAGAGCTTCGAGGTGGAAGAGTGCACCGAGACGGCGGTGTCAGTGTGCGAGGAATTCGACGCCCTGCAAGGCAGCAAGATCGCGGTCGCCAACATGGAGTTGAGGCTCCCCCTGTTCGGGGTCGAGCGGCTGGGGGTTTTCAACGCGGCCTTCCTTCCGACCGAGCTGTTCGTGTTCGCGGACGGGGGCTACGCCTGGACCGGCGACCTGTCGGAAGAGGACCTGGAGGGAGTGAACAATCCGTTCTTCCGGGACCTGCGCGACGTGGAGCGCGACCCCGTGTTCAGCATCGGGGGCGGCGCACGCGTGAACCTCTTCGGATTCTTCATCGGCGAGGTCTACTACGCGCTCCCCTTCCAGCGCCCCGAGAAGGGCGGGCACTTCGGCTTCGTGCTGGCCCCGGGCTGGTAGGCCGCCGCCCGCGGGCACCGCGGGATCGGCCGTTCGCCGACGACGGGAAGCGCGGCGGCGCACCTCGCGCGAGGTGCGCCGCCGCGTCGTTTCAGCCTTCGACGACCGTCTTGACGTTCACGAACTCGCGGATTCCGAACCGACCGAGCTCGCGTCCGTAGCCCGAGCGCTTCACCCCTCCGAAGGGGAGGCGAGGGTCCGAGGCGGTCATGCCGTTGAGGAACACCGCGCCCGCTTCGATCTCGCCGGCGAAACGCTCCTTCTCCCCCGGGTCCTCCGTCCAGGCGGCGCTCCCCAGGCCGAAATGGGTCGCGTTCGCGAGGGCGATCGCCTCGTCGGTGTCGGCGACCGTGAAGAGCGACGCGACCGGACCGAACAGTTCCTCGGAGAAGGCGGGGGCGTCCTCGGGCACGTCGTCCAGGACCGTCGGCGGGTAGAACCAGCCGCGACCCTCCATGCGGGAGCCGCCCGTGAGCAGTCGGGCTCCGGCATCCAGCGACTCGCGCACCTGCTGATCCAGCTCCTGGAGGATCGCCTCCGTGGCGAGCGGACCGATGTCCGTCCGCTCGTCCATGGGATCGCCCACCGCGAGGGCTTCCATGGCCGCGACGAAGCGGTCCCGGAAGCGGTCGACGACCTCGCGATGGACGATGAACCGCTTGGCGGCGATGCAGGACTGACCGTTGTTGATCGTACGCGCCTTGACAGCGGTCTCGATGGCGGCTTCCAGGTCGGCGCTCGGCATCACGATGAACGGGTCGCTGCCTCCCAGCTCCAGGACGGTCTTCTTGAGCGCCTTTCCGGCGCGGGCGGCGACGGCGCTTCCCGCCGCTTCGCTGCCCGTCAGGGTCGCGGCGCGCACGCGCTCATCGTCCACGACGCCGGCGACCCGGTCGGAGCCGATCAGGAGCGTCTGAAAGACGCCGCCGGGAACACCGGCACGCCGGAGGATCTCCTCGATCGCGAGCGCGCAGCCCGGGACGTTGGCTGCGTGCTTCAGGAGTCCGGCGTTGCCGGCCATGAGCGCGGGGGCCGCGAAGCGGAAGACCTGCCAGAAGGGGAAGTTCCACGGCATCACGGCCAGCACCGGCCCGAGCGGCTGGTAGCGGACCAGGCTGCGCTCGTGGTCGGTCGCGACCGGCTCGTCCGCCAGGAAGGACTCCGCGTGCTCGGCGTAATAGCGGCAGACCCATGCGCATTTTTCGGCCTCGGCGACGGCCGCGAGGATGGGTTTCCCCATCTCCCGCGTCATCAGCTCCCCCCAGGCGCGCTTCTCCTCGTCCAGTAAATCGGCCGCGCGCATCAGGGTTTCGGAGCGCTCGTCGAACGCCGTCAGGCGCCAGGAGTCGAACGCTTCCGCGGCTGCGGCGAGGCGCCGTTCGAGCTCGTCGTCGTCGTGGTCCTCGTGGGTCGCCAGCACCTCTTCGGTGGCCGGGTTGATCGTCTGGAATGCCATGGCCGTCCCTGCAAATAGCGAAGAGTCGTCGTGGTGTTACCGGGTACCGTATGCGTCCGCGCGGATACTAGTGTAACCGCGCGCGCGCCCGGGAGTCATCTTGTTTTCGGTTTTTCTTCGGGTTATTCTCGCGTCATGTCCGCAGCGACCGCCCTGGAACTCCGCCGTCTGCTGGAGCAGCGTTTTCCCGACGCCCTTCCGGTCACGTACGGCACGACCGAAACGGTGCCGACCGGTGTCGCCTTCCTGGATTCCATCCTTCCCTCCGGCGGCCTCCCCCGAGGACGCCTCACGCGCTGGCGGGCGGGCGGCGGAGCCACGGCGCTGCTGCGCGGGGCGTGCGTGCGGGCTTCATCCCACGGCGAACGCGCGGCCTGGGTGGACGGAGCGCGCGTGATCGCGGGTGCGTCCTGGCCACCCGGACCCGTCCTGCTCCGGCCGGCTGGAGAGCGGGAAGCCCTGGAATGCGCGGAGGTGCTGCTGCGCTCCACCGGCTTCGCGCTGGTGATCCTGGCCGGGGTACGGCCGAACTCCATGGCGCACTGGCGGCTCGCGCGCGCGGCGCGGGAGGGTGGCGCCGCGCTGGTCGTGGTGGAGGGCGGCTGGTGGACGGCCGGCCGTGCCCGCAGCCGCTCGAGCGCCGACGCCCCGGCGTTCGCGCCAGACTCCCGCGTCACCGAATGGCGCGTCCGCGCGCTCGGGCCGCGCCGGCCCGAGCGCTCCCTGTCATCCCCGTCCGGAGGCTCCGCCGCGTTGGACATCGAGACCCGCATCGAGGCCGGCTCCTATCGCTGGCGCCCGGGGCCCTCCGGTCCCGCGCTCGCCGAGTCCGTCCGGGTTCGCGCGCGCGTCCGGGCTTCGGGGCTCGAACGCATCACCGACTTCCAGCTACCCATCGCCGTTCATGAGCATCGCCTGTCTCTGGACGCCGGACTGGCGGACCGACGAGGCACCCCCCGCCCCGGCCGTCCCGCCTGACGTAGTCGGCGCGGCGCTGGCGATCGTTCCGCGGGTCGCCCTGGACACCCGCGGGATGATCTGGGCGGACGTGCGCGGACTGCCCGTACGTGAGACGGCGGAGCGGCTGCGGCGGACGGCTGGGGACGTGCGTGTAGGGGTGGCGGGAGTTCCGGTCGCGGCCGAGATCGCCGCGCGCTGGGCCGACGGGCCTTCTGGCGCGGTGGCGCGCCGGCGTGCCGTCCTTTCCGCGAGCGGGCGGTTCCCCGGCTCGGAAGTCGGCGTCGCGATCGTGCCCCCGGGAGCCGACCGCGCCTTTGTGGCCGAGGCGCCGGTCGCCCTGCTGGAGCCGCCCCCCTCTCTGCTCGCGCTGCTGGAGGGCACCGGCCTGCTCACCTGCGGGGCGCTCGCGGTCCTCTCCCGCGAGGCGGTGGAGGTACGGCTGGGCGCGCAGGGCGCGCGCCTGTGGCGGCTGGCGCGCGCCGACGACCCGCGCCGGCTCTTCCAGCGCATCCCCCCGCTCCGCCCGCACGCTTCGATCGACTTCGTGGAGTACGTGATCACCGACCCGGCGCGCCTGGTGTTCGCCGCCAACGCGCTGATCACGCCCATCTGCGAAGAACTGGTCCAGCGCGGCGAGCACGCCCGCAGCATGACCCTCTCGCTGCCGCTGGCCAACGGCCGCACCTGGTCGCGCGCGCTGAGGCCCGGCCGCCCGACCGCCAGCCGGGAGATCTGGCTGCGACTCATACGTTCGCGGCTGGAGCGGCTGTCGGTCCCCGACGCGGTGAACGGCGTCGCCGTGGAGGTGGGAGCAACCGAGCCCGCGAGCGTGCGCCAGGGAGATCTGTTCGACCGCGGCTTCGGCAGCGCCAGCGCGGTGGAGGCCGCGCTGTCCCGGCTCATCGGGGAGCTAGGTGAGGTGGTCGTCAGGCCCGAAAACGACGCGCACCCGCTGGCCGAGCGGCGTACGAGCTGGCGCACCCGCGACCCCATCGAGATCGCGGACAACCGGGATCGTCCCACTCCTCCCGAAGCCTTCGCGGAGACCCCTCTCACCCTCCAGCTCCTGCCCGAGCCCCGGGAGGTGCGCGTGGATCTGGACGCGGGTCGCCCCCATCGCTACCACGACCGCACCGGCTGGCGATCGCTCACGGTGGTCGCGGGCCCCGACCGCATGTCCGGGGGCTGGTGGGAGGACGACGCGTACGCGCGGGAGTACTATCGCTGCGTGACCGGGGACGGCGTGTTGGTCTGGATCTACCGCGACGCCTCGCGCGACCGCTGGTTGCTGCAGGGGTGGTGGGACTGAGGGGTCAACTTCAACTCTCGAAGAATTCCACCAGCCCCGTCGCGAGCGAGTACTCGGCCCCGACGATCACCAGGTCCTCGGCGATCAGTCGCTCCAGGATCTCGGAGCCGTGCCGCAGGTGATCGACGGAAGCGCGCACGTTCGCGCGCCCGGCCTCGCGGAGAAGCGCCTCTCGGTCGCGCCGGAGCTCGGTCGACATCAGCGAGCGGAAGGACGGCCGGATTCGGTCCACGATCGAGCGCAGGTTCCTCGAATGGGTCTCGTCGGGCCGTTCCAGGGCATCCAGGGTCGCCTTCATCGCGCCGCAGTCGGAGTGCCCCAGCACCACGACCAGGCGGGTGCCGAAGGCCTCCGCGGCGAACTCCACGCTCCCCACCAGCGACGGGGCGACCACGTTGCCCGCCACCCGGATCACGAACAGATCTCCGAGCCCCTGCCCGAACACGATCTCCGCGGGCACCCTCGAGTCCGAGCATCCCAGGATGATGGCGCGGGGAGTCTGGCCGCCCACGAGCGCCGCGCGGCGAGTCTCGTCGGCGAGCGCCGCCCCGCTCCATTCTCCCGCCGCGAAGCGGCGGTTGCCCTCCTTCAGAAGCTCGAGCGCCTCCGCGGCGCCGATCCGGGCGGCGTCGCTCATGGCGGCGTCGCTCGTACCGGGTCGCCCGCATCGAGCCCCGCCCACGCGATGCTTCGCTCCCACAGCGAGCGGGCCAGGTCCTCGTGGTCGGGCGGAAGGACCGGCTCGGCTCGCTCCAGCTCGTCGAAGTACTCGCCGGTCACTCCCTCCAGCGCGGGGTCGGCGACGAGCCGCTCGACGGCCTCGCCGCCCACGCGTGGAGAGTCCATGAAGACCTTCGCGAGGCGCGCGAGCAGCCACACCGGACGGAAGTTGCGGTCCCAGATGCGCGTGGCCAGAACGCCGGGGTGCAGGGCGTTCACGGTCACGCGGTGGACCGCCCAGCGCCGCGCCGCTTCCCGGGCGAAGAGGACGTTGGCGAGCTTCGAGTCGGCGTACGCCCGCCAGCCGTCGTAGTCGGGCGGATCGGTGACCCGGTCGAGGTCGAGACGCGCCCGGTGGTGCCCGTTGGACGCCACGACGACGAGGCGGGCCGCGCGGACCGTCGAGGCGGCGTTCTCCAGCGCGCCGAGGAGCAGGTGCGCGAGCAGGAAGTGCGCCAGGTGATTCACCGCGAAGGTCTTCTCGAAGCCGTCGGCGGTGATCTCGCGCGGCGCGCGCGCCAGGCCGGCGTTGAGCACCAGGGCGTCAAGCCGATCCGTGCGGGCGGTCACCGCCGCGGCCAGCTCCCGCACCTCGGCGAGCGAGGACAGGTCGGCGTGCAGGAGGTGCGCTTCGCCACCCTTCGCCGCGGCGATGCCCGCGCGCACTTCCTCCCCCCTCTTCCGGTCGCGTCCGTGCAGGAGCACGCGCGCCCCGCGGGCGGCGAGGCGCTTCGCCGCGGACGCGCCGACGCCCGCGGTGGAGCCGGTGATGAAGACGGTGCGGCCGGTCAGGTCCATGGACTCCACGCGAACAGGTCTGAAGAGCGAACGGCGACGGAGGTAGTTTCGGGCGCGGAGGAAGCGGGAGCAACGCGAATCGACTTTCGGGTTGTTTTCGGGAACGCGGGATGCCATCATCGAACGACTGGTCCGGGGTCGCCCGCTCGTCCCCCGTTCGCCGCCGCTCATCGCGGCGCGCCGTTCGTGGCACTCCGGGCACCAGGAGCCTCGCGGCTCCCTTTTTTCCGGATGGATTTCGGGTTTTCTTCGGTGTCGATTCCGTACGTCGAGCTACGCACGCACAGCGCCTTCTCCTTCGGAGATGGGGCCGTCACTCCCGAGGCGCTGGCCGCCAGGGCGGCCGCGCTCGGATACGACGCCGTGGGGCTCACGGACTCGGCGGACCTGGGCGGTGCGATCCGCTTCGGTCTGGAGTGCGCGCGCCAGGGCGTCCGGGCCGTGGTGGGGGCGGAGCTGAAGGTGGACGGGCACCCGGCGGCGTTCCTGGCGCGCGATCTGGAGGGTTGGCGCAACCTGGCGGCGCTGGTGACCCGGGCGCGCATCGGCCACTGGGACTGGTGGCGCAAGGACGGCGAGGATGACGACGCGACCGCCGAGGCCCTCGGGAGGGAGGGGCGCCTTTCCCCCCGGGGCGCCGCGGCACCGGCCGAGGACGCGCACGCCGGGCCCCACGCCCCCGGCCGGGCATGGGCGCACGCGCGCTCGGACCGGCGCCAGCCGGGCAAGGTCACCGCCCCCCCCAAACAGGCGCTGGTGAGGCGCGGCCACGCCGCCGTCGGCTGGGACGACGTCGCCGCCCGTTCGGCGGGCCTCGTGGCGCTCACGGGCCCCCCCAGCGGTGAAATGGGCTATCTCCTGCACCGCGGCCGACCGCGCGAAGCGGCGCGCGCGCTGGGGCGCTGGCGCGAGGTCTTCGGCGAGCGGCTGGCGGTCGAGGTCCAGCGGCACAACGTCTCCGGAGGTGAAGCCGCGCTCGCCGCCGCTCTCATCGAGCTGGCCGATGCCGAGGGGGTGCGCTGGGTCGCGGCCAACGACGCGCGCTATCTGGACGGCTCGAGCCGCCTCGTGCACGACCTGCTCACCGCGCTCCGCTCGGACGTGTGCGTGGACACCGCCGCGAGCTGGGGCCTGCTGCACCCCAACGGCGAGTGGCGTCTCAAGGCGCCGCGGGAGATGGCGTCGCTCTGGCGCGGTCACGAGCGCGGCCTGGAGGAGAGCGCGCGCATCGCGGGGGAGTGCGCCTTCTCGCTGCGCTGGCTGGCGCCTCCCCTGCCCCGCTTCCCGTGCCCCGACGGCAGGGACGACGACGCCCACCTGCGCGAACTCACCTACGCCGGCGCATGCACCCGCTGGGGCGAGCTGGACGAGCGGCAGTGCGGCCAACTCGACCACGAACTCGGCGTCATCGCGCGGCTGGGCTTCGCCGGCTTCTTCCTGGTCATGTGGGACGCGGTGCGCTTCGCGCGCGCCCGCGGCATCCTGTGCCAGGGGCGCGGCAGCGCGGCCAACTCGGCGGTCGCCTACTGCCTGGGCATCACCGCCGTCGACCCGGTGCGCCACGGCCTGCTGTTCGAGCGTTTCCTGTCCGAGGTGCGCACCGACGGCATGACCGAGGCGCCCGACATCGACGTCGACTTCGAGATGGAACGGCGCGAGGAGGTGCTGGACTACATGTACCGCACCTGGGGCCGCCGCCGCGCCGCGATCACCTGCACGACCCTCACCTACCGCGCGCCCAGCGCGCTGCAGGACGTGATGCGCGGGCTCGGCTACCCCGCCGAGCAGGCCTTCAACCTGTCCAAGCGGCTGCACCGCCACGACCCGGGAGAGGGCGCCGACTACCTGGCCGCCGAGCTCGCGCCGAAACACGGCCTGGACCTGTCCGGCAGCCGCGGCCGGGCGCTGCTCGCGGCGATGCGCGCCATGCAGGACCTGCCCCGCCTGCGCGGAACGCACCCGGGGGGCTTCGTGCTGTCCTCCATCCCGCTGGGCGAGACCATGCCCATCGAGGGCACCGGCATGGGGCGCACGATCATCCAGTACGACAAGGACGACCTGGACGCCGCGGGCGTGCCCAAGTTCGACTTCCTGGGCCTCGGGGGCCTGTCGGTGATCCACCGCGCCTTCGACGCGATCGAGACGCGCACCGGCAGGCGTCACGAACTCTACGAGTTGCCCACCGACGACCCGCGCACCTACGAGCTGATCGCGCGCGGAGACACGCTGGGTACCTTCCAGATCGAGAGCCGCGCGCAGATCGCGTCGATCCTGCAGACCCGACCGGGGCGCCTGTACGACATCGTGGTGCAGGTGGCGCTGATCCGGCCGGGCCCCATCCAGGCGCGCTTCGTCCACCCCTACACCGCGCGCCGGCGCGGCGAAGAGGAGGTCACCTTCAGCCACCCCGACCTGGAGCCGATCCTGCGCCGCACCTACGGCATCCCGATCTTCCAGGAGCAGGCCATGGCGCTGTCCATGGCGCTGGGCGGCTTCAGCGCCGCGGAAGCGGATGAGCTCCGCCGCGCGATGGGGCACCAGAAGAAGCTGCCCAGGCTGACCGCCGCGCTGGAGAAGCTGAAGGCGCGCGTGGCCGCGCGCGGCATCGACCCCGGCGTGGCCGAAGACATCGTCAACGACCTGTATTCGTTCGCCAACTACGGCTTCCCAGAGTCGCACGCCTGGAGCTTCGGCCTGATCGCGTACGCGACCGCGTGGCTCAAGGCCAACCATCCGACCGAGTTCCTGCTGGGCCTGCTCAATTCCTGGCCGATGGGATTCTACCCGCCGGCCACGCTCGTCCACGACGCGCGCCGCCACGGCGCCATCGTGCTGCCACCCTGCATGAAGCGCGGCGCCTGGGAGTGCACCACGGAGCCCATCGCGCCGGACCATCCGGCGGTCCTGTCCACGCGCGCCGAACGGGAGGCCTACCGGGCCAGCCTCGCGCGCGAAGCCGAGCTGTTGGCGGAGATGGACGCGCGCGGACCGGAGCCCCGGACCGGAGCGCACGGCGCAACGCCGGCCACCGGGCGTCAGGTCATCGAGGACGATTCACCGACCGTCCCACCGCTCGCCCTACGGGTGGGCTGGCGCTACATCCGCGGCCTCGGAGACAAGGCCCGTGACGCGCTGCGAGGCGCGGTCGAGGAGGGGCCTTTCGCCTCCATCGAAGATGTGGTCCGGCGCGCCCGGCTGACCCGCCACGACGGGCTCCACATCGCGCGCTCGGGGGCGTTCGAGGCGTTCCAGCCCGGCCGCCGCAGGGCCGCCTGGCAGGCGCTCCGCATCGCCGGAGACACCCTCCCGCTGGCGCCCGCGCGTCGCGAAGAGCCCGTCCGCGGAGGCGCAGGATCGAGACCCGGCCGCCCACGGCCCCCGACCCGAGGCCGCGGTACCGGTCGCAACTCGCGAGACCCGGCGCGCCGCGGCCTCGCGTCCCGCATCGAAGGTCCCCTGCCCTTCGACCCGGAGGAGCTGGAGGGAGATGAACTGGTCCTGCTGGACTACCTGGCCACGGGCATCTGCACCCACGGCCATCCCATGCGCGCGCTGCGCGGCCGCCTGGCCGCCGCCGGGATCACCGACAGCCGGGCGCTCCGCGAGCTGCGCGGAGGGGAGTGGATCACGGTTGCGGGCCTCGTCGTGATCCGGCAGCGCCCCGCAACCGCCAAGGGGACGGTCTTCCTGCTCATGGAGGACGAGGCCGGTTTCATCAACGTGATCGTGAGCAAGCCGCTGGTGGAGCGCTACCGCGAGATCGTCTCGCACGCCCCGTTCGTGATCGTCGAGGGGCGGTTCGAGCGCCAGGAGCGCGTGATCAACGTGGTGGGCAAGCGTTTCCGTACGCTGGAGGCGAGCGCGCTGGCGTTCCGATCGCGGGACTTCCGCTGAGGCCAGGCCCCGCGGCCGTCGCCGCGCCGCGCCGGGATCGTACCCTCGGGGGCGAGTGTATGCCGGCTGCGGGGCGAAAAACCCCGGCGCGCCGCTCCGGGTCGAAGGAGCGGACCTCGACGATCACCTGGAAGCATGGATGGCGATGGCAACCTCTCGAGGAGGGCGGACGCACCTGCCCGGCCCGTGCGCGCCGCTGGCGGCCGTGCTCTGCGCGGCTTTGGCGCTCCCCGGCATCCTGGCGGCGCAGGAAGCGTCTCCTCCGCCTTTCACGGAGGAGCAGGCCGAGGCGGGGGCGGGCGTCTACAGCGCCCATTGCGCGCAGTGCCACGGGCCCGCGCTGGAGGGCACCGTGGCGCCGCCACTGGTCGGCAAGGCGTTCCGCGCCAACTGGTACGTGGGCGACCGGACCCTCGGCGACCTGTTCGACCAGATCGCCAGGTACATGCCGATGACCGCCCCGGGCTCCCTGACGAAGGAGCAGTACGCCGCCCTCACCGCGTTCATCCTGCTGCGCAACGGGCACGAGCCGAACGGCGACGTCCTCGTGGGGGACCGCGAGGCCCTGGGCGCCTATCCGCTCGTACCGCCGGGCGGCGAAACGGAGGAGGAGGGTCGATGACCGGGAGATTCGCCGCCGCCTCCCCGCCGCGCGGGCATTTCGCCGTGGGCGCGGCCCTGCTCGGGCTCACCGCGGCGGCGGCGACGAGCGCCGGGGCGCAGGACCGCGTCGGCGCGGGGGTGGCGGTGGTGGAGGGCGACATCGTCGCGCTGAAGCCCAACCCCACCCGCGGCGCGCCCCACCTCATGGTCTTCCGCCACGACGGCTCGGAGTGGGATCTGAGCCGACGCCTGGCGCCGGCCGGCGGGGGAACCGTCGGCGAGGGCCTCGGAGCGTCACTGGCTGTCGCGGGCTCGTCGGTCATCGCGGCCGCCGCGGACCCGGACGGCCGCTGGGCCTTCCACGACTGGCGGCGCGCGCCGGACGGCACCTGGAGCGACGCCGCCCGCGTGCTGCTGGACCCCCGGGTCGCCGCGCCGGACCCCGACGCGCCACTCCATGTGGGACGCGTGTTTCAGATCCTCCAGCCGCCGCCCCGCTCCGTGGCGGCTGGCTTCGGCCTGGCTGCCGCAGTGCGCCAGGACGACCAGCCGCTCGTCGTGCGCGTGTACGAGATGAGCGGTGAAGCGGCCGGCGACTGGGAGCCCGCGGGGTCGGTGCGGCTCGGGGCCGTCACGCCCGCGCCCGTGGTGCCCGCGCTCGGGCCGGACCTGCTGCTGGTCGGTGTCCCGGCCGCCGGGCCGGGCGTCGTGCGGGTGTTCCGGCGCGGCGGCGACGGCGCGTGGAGCGAGGCGACCACCGTCGCGCCCGCCGGCTTGCCGCCGGAGGCCCGTTTCGGCGCCGCGCTCGCGGTGTCCGAAGGCCGGCTTTTCGTGGGCGCGCCGGGGCTTTCGGGGGGAAGCGTGATGGTGTTCGAGCGTGCCGGCGACGGCTGGGTCGAGTCCCAGCGGCTGGACGCCGGCGCGGACGGGCCCGGCGCGGCTTTCGGCGCGGCGCTCGCCGCCGAGGGCGACCGTCTGCTGGTGGCGGACCCCGCGTACGGGTCGGACCGCGGCCGCGTGCATGGCTTCGAGCTGGCCGCGAACGGCGCGTGGCGACCCCGGCCGGCCATCACCCCCGCCCCGTCCGCCGGGGAGGGCGCCGCGTTCGGCGCCGCCGTCGCGCTCGGCAATGCCCCCGGCGGCGTCATTGGCGCCGCGGGCGCTCCCGGCGTGCGAGCGCATCTGGGCGCCGCCTACGGGCTGCTCGCGGACGCCGCGCGCGAGCTCGATCACGGGCTCGCGCTGCGCGCGGTGGCCGACGGGCCGGAGGTCCGGTGCGAGGACGGCGTCGCCGCGGGCTTCGCGTGCGAGGACGTGGACCTGCAGGCGTTCCTCACGCTGGACGCGATCGGCGCAGCGCCGGGCGAGCGGGTCAGCGACCTGTGGGGCTGGACGGATCCGGAGACGGGACGCGAGTACGCGCTCGTCGGACGGACCGCCGGCGTGGTGATCCTGGATGTGACCTCGCCGACCGCGCCGGTCATGATGGGCATCGTCGAGGCGAACCCCAGCGGCGCGCGCGACGTGAAGGTCTACGCCGACCACATGTTCTTCACCGGCGACGGCGCGGGCGCGCACGGACTCATCGTGTTCGACCTGACGCGGCTGCGCTCTCTCGACGCACGGGGCGCGTCGCTCGAGCCCGACGCCGCCTACGACGGCATCGCGAGCGCGCACAACCTGGTCATCGACACCGAGAGCGGATTCGCTTTCGCGGTCAGCGTCAGCGGGGGCGGAGAGACCTGCGGCGGAGGCCTGCACATGGTGGACATACGCGAGCCCACCGCGCCCGCCTTCGCGGGTTGCTACACGGACACGAACGGGCTCATCCACCCAGGCCGCACGCACGACGCGCAGTGCGTCGTCTATCGCGGGCCGGACGAGGAGCACCAGGGCAGGCAGATCTGCTTCGCGTCGAACGAAACCGCGCTGCGCATCGTGGACGTCACCGACAAGGCCAACCCGGTCCCGATCTCGGCCGCGGACTACCCCGCCCGCGCCTACATCCACCAGGGCTGGCTCACCGACGACCAGCGCTACTTCTACCTGGACGACGAGATCGACGAGCTGACCGGCAAGACCGACCGGACCCGCACCACGATCTGGGACCTGAGCGACCTCGACGATCCCATCATGGCGGGCGAATTCCTGGGGCCCGACAACGCCACCGACCACAACCTGTACGTCAAGGGCGACCGCATGTACCAGGCGAACTACCAGGCCGGCCTGCGCGTGGTGGACATCAGCGACCCGCTCGATCCCGTGGAGGTGGGGCATTTCGACACGACGCCCTACGAGGGCGAGGGGACGGGCTTCAGCGGGGCCTGGACGGCCTTTCCGTTCTTCGAGAGCGGGACGGTGGTCGTGACCAGCATGAACGAGGGAGTGTTCATCCTGCGGCCCCGGCGGGCGGAACTGATTCCCTAGCAGGTCGCTGACGAGGAGGCATAGCCGCCGTGTACCGATGCGAGAGTCGTGGTGTCATTCGGCGCGCGCTGCATCCCGCGGGCGAGCCCGCCGTTCTCCCATGAGCTCGGGGACCCCCCGGCTCGGGCGCTACGGGTCCGGCGGAAGCGCGTGAATCGGTCCGATATGGTCGACCGGCTGACCCGGCGGGAGCCGCCCTGGGACCTGGTCGTGATCGGCGGCGGAGCGACGGGCATCGGCATCGCCGTGGACGCCGCGTCGCGCGGATACGATGTCGCGCTCCTGGAGCAGTCGGACTTCGGCAAGGGCACCTCGAGCCGCAGCACGAAACTCGTGCATGGCGGCGTCCGCTACCTCCAACAGGGCAACATACCGCTGGTGATGGAGGCCCTGAAGGAACGCGGGATCCTGCGCAGGAACGCCCCCCACCTGGTCACCGAACTGCCCTTCGTCGTGCCCAACTACCAGTGGTGGGAGGCGCCGTTCTACGGCATCGGCATGAAGGTGTACGATGCGCTCGCGGGCCGCTACGGCTTCGGATCGTCGGCGAACCTCTCCTTCGAGGAGACCGTCGCGCGCATCCCGACGATCGAGACCGAGGGCCTGCGTGGAGGCGTCCTCTATCACGACGGGCAGTTCGACGACGCGCGGCTGCTGATCAACCTGGCGAGCACGGCCGCCGAGCAGGGCGCGGTGCTCGTCAACTACGCGCGCGTGACGGCGCTGGTCCGGGGGGAGGAAGGATTCCTGCGGGGGGTGCTGGCCATCGACCAGGAGTCGGGGCGGGAGTTCGAGGTGTCCGCTCGGCTGATCGTCAACGCGACCGGCGCGTTCGCGGACCAGGTCCGCCGCCTGGACGATCCGCAGGCCCCGGCGATGGTGCGGCCGAGTCAGGGCGTCCACGTCGTCCTGCCGCGGGAGTTCATGCCCGGGGAGGCCGCGATCATGGTCCCCCACACCGACGACGGCCGCGTCCTGTTCGCGATTCCCTGGCACCAGCGGGTGCTCGTCGGCACCACGGACACGCCGCTGGACGAGGTGACGCTGGAGCCGAAGCCGCTCGCCGGGGAGGTCGATTTCCTTCTCGAGCACGCGGTGCGCTATCTGACCCGCGACCCCGGCCGCGAGGACGTGCTCTCGGTCTTCGCCGGCATCCGCCCGCTCGTGGCGGCGCAGCACGCCCCCGAGGGCGACACCTCGAGAATCTCGCGCGAGCACCAGATCCACGTGTCCGGGTCGGGGCTCATGACAATCGCGGGCGGGAAGTGGACCACGTACCGCAAGATGGCGGAGGACGCGGTAGATCACGCCGCGGTCCTCGCGGACCTGGAGCCGCGCGAGTGCGTCACGAGGACGCTGAACATCCACGGCCACCACGCGCGCGCGCAGCGCTTCGGGCCGCTCGCGATCTACGGCGCGGACGCGCCGGCTCTCACCGAGGTCTTGGACGAGCGTCCCGAGTTCGGGCGCATGCTCCACCCGCGGCTTCCCGTGCGGATCGGGGAGATCGCCTGGGCGGCGCGCCACGAGATGGCGCGCACGGTGGACGACGCTCTCGCGCGCCGGACCCGCTGTCTGGTGCTGGACGCGCGCGCGGCGGTCGAGGCGGCGCCGGCGGCCGCGCAGGTGCTGGCGCGGGAACTGGACCGCGGCGCCGACTGGTGCGACGACCAGGTGGCGGCGTTTCGCGAGCTGGCGGCTGCGTATCTTCCGCAGGAATAGCGGCGGTGGCGGGGGCCCGGACCGAGGCACAAAAAAACTCCCGGCCGGTCGCGGGAGGCGCCGGCCGGGAGGTATCGCCGCGATCCTACAGCCGCGCGGAGCGGTTGTAGCCCTCGCGGACATAGGGGGACATCGTGTCGAAATCCCGATCGTGTTTCCAGTTGTTGCGCAGATCGGCTTCGACCTGCTCCCACGAGCGCGACTTGTAGTCCGGATTGCGTCCGGCCACGTGGCCAACCGCGTACCCGACGCGCGCGTCATCGTAGCTGTCCCGGTTCGACGTGCCTTCCCAGTGTGTACGGTAGTACGCGTCGTGTTCGTCCCAGCGATCGATGGAGCGGCCCACCTTCTCGCCCGCCCACCAGCCGCCGACGGCGCCCGCGATACCGCCGATGATCGTGCCAACGGGACCCGCGGCGCTGCCCAGTCCGGCGCCCACCAGGGCGCCGCCGACGCCGCCGACTCCCTCTCCGATCTTCTCCTCGGTGCTTTCGGCTCTGTTCTCGGTCTGACTCTCGACGATTCCCATGGGTTCCCTCCGAAGACTTCGTGTGAAATTGGTCTCGTACCGTCGGGAACACTTGTTTGCAAGACTCGATCCAGCGAGCCGGGGTCAGGAATCCGGACCGGGAAGGGGTTGGAAATCGGGCGTCGGCTGGCAGGTGTCTGCGCACAGGATGATGTCGAGATGAGGGTTGTGCTCGGTGAGCGCGCGGGAGCGGAAGGGGTTGGGTCTGCCGTCGCCCGCGGCCGTGACGGCGAGCGGCAGGCGCGGCCAGACCTGCGGGTCCACCCGCACGCGGGGCCGCAGGAACGCGACCAGGTCGTCGGCGGGGGCGATGACTCCGGCCCAGGACAGGCGGGGCGCGGGGCGGTCGCGAGCGTCTGCGGGCTCGCGCAGGTCCTTGAACAGCCGCTGCAGCGCGCGCGTCCGCGCGCGGACGTCGTCGCCGCGGAAGGCCTCGTCGAAGGCGGAGGCGACGGAGCGCATCGTGTCGATGTTTCGCCCCCAGGCGCCGATATCTCCCTCCATGCGCACCCCCGACGCCGTCAGGTAGGCCTTGAAGTAGCGCTCGAGGCCGCGGTGCGCCGAGAGCGCCGATTCCACGGGGAAGCCGGTGAACCAGAGAAGGCGCGCCGCCAGGTAGGCCTCGTCGCCGTAGGCGAGCCACACCTCTGGCGGTTGCGTCTTCAAGCGGTGCGGCCGGGCATGTTGGCGTCCCGATAGGGAAAGGAGCGCTCGGCGGCGGCGCGGTCCGCGACGACGGGGCCCAGGCAACCGCCCTCGGCCAGATCGTCCAGGTCCACGCGACAGCTCTCGCCGAAACAATCGTCGAGCGCGGCGGCGAGCGCATCGCGCCGGGTTTGCAGCGACGCGATGAGCCGGTCCAGCTCGTCGACGTGTTCGCGCGCGATCTCGGCGACCGGCGTGCACTCGGACGGGCCGTCGCGCAGCGCCTCCAGAACGTCGGAGATCTCGTCGAGCGAGAAGCCGAGACGGCGCCACGACCGGATCGCCTCCAGCTCGCGCAGCGAGGTTTCGCCGTAGCGTCGATACCCTGACGCGTCCCGCGGCGGCGGCCGCATCAGCCCGCGACGCTCGTAGAACCTGATCGTTTCGGGCGTGGTGTCGGCGCGGCGCGCCAGCTGCCCGATGAGGTACGCGCTCATACCTCCACGACTAAACACTGTAGTGCATTACAGGGCAAGGGCCTTGCCCTGTAGTCGACTTCAGGGACCAGACTTGGTGTGACGGGGCCGGCGCGGTGCCGGTCGCGCGAACCAGAGACGAAGGAGACTCCTGTGACGTACATCGCGAAGCTCGCGGACGACCCCTGCTGCCCGGGGTCACCCTGCGACTGCTGAGTTGAGCGGGACGGCGGCTCGCGAGGTCGAATCCGGCCCCGCGAGCCGCCGCGGTCGCCTCGCCTTCCCGGCTTCCCTCAGCCGGTCCAGCCGGTAAGCACCGGGGGCACCAGCGCGAGGGCGCCCAGCAGGAACAGCAGCATCTGCAGCGGCAGTACCCAGCGCGCCCAACGCTCCCAGCTCACGCCACCCATCGTGATCGCTCCGATCAACACGGGGTTGGTGGGGATGATCATGTTCGTGAACCCGTCGCCGAGCTGGTAGGCGAGCACGGCGGTCTGGCGCGTCACTCCCACCAGGTCTGCGAGCGGCGCCATGATCGGCATGGTGAGGGCCGCCTGGCCACTGCCGGACGGCACGAAGAAATTCAGCGCGGTCTGTACGGCGTACATCGCCTCCGCGGTCAGCACCGGACCGACCCCGTCCACCAGCCCCGCCGTCCAGTACAGGATGGTGTCGATCACCTGGCCATCCTGGAGGACCACGAGGATGCCCCGCGCGATGCCTATGATGACGGCGACCGCCACCAGGTCGCGGGCGCCCTGAACGAATCCGCCCGAAGTGCCCGGGAGGCCCAGGCCTCCGAGCAACCCCACCGCGATGCCGATGGCCAGGAAGAGCCCGGCGATCTCGTTGATGTACCATCCGTAGCGGGTCACGCCCAGGACGAGCGCGACGAGGCCGATGCCGAAGGCCCACAGGACCGCCTTCTCCCGACTGCCGAAGGCCCCGGGCGAGCCGGCCGCGCCGGCCTCCCGCGACGCGGCGGCCTCCCCGGTGGCGGGCTCGGCGGCCTCGGGCGCCTCCCCTTCCCGCCGGGCCTTCACGCGCGCCGCGTACCACATGACGAAGCCGATCGCGATACTCGTCGTCACGACCCACAGGCCGAGCCGGTACGCGAACCCGGACGCCGGCGGGACCTCGGCGATCCCCTGGGCGACGCCGATCGTGAAGGGGTTCAGGAAGGCCGCGGCGAACCCGGCCTGGGACCCCACGAAGGGGATCGCGATGCCGACGATCTCGTCGTACCCGAGCGACAGCGCGAGCGGCACGAAGATCAGCACGAACGGGATCGTCTCCTCGGCCATGCCGAAGACCGCGCCACCCAGGGAGAACAGCGTCATGAAGACCGGGATGACCGCGGCGCGCAGCGCGGGGGAGCGCTCCGCCGCTTCCGCGAGCCGGCGCAGGCCTCCCTCGATCGCGCCGGTGCGCTGCAGCACGCCGAACGCGCCGCCGACGATCAGCACGAAGCCGATCACGTCGGCTGCCTCGATGAAGCCCCGGATGGGCGCGGTGAGGATCGCCATCAGGCCCTGGGGGCTGCTCTCCCCCAGGAAGGAGAACGAGCCGGGCACCACGACCTGCCGCTGCCCGACCCCCGGAACGTCGATGACCTCCTTGGCGAAGGCCCCGGCCGGCACGATCCACGTGAGCACGGCGGCCAGCACCACCATTCCGAAGATCAGCACGGTGGTGTCGATGGTGCGCGCCGGGGGGGCGCTCACCGCGCCCCTGGGTTCAGCCACTCGCGAGGTGCTCGCGGAAGAACTCGATGGTACGCTGCCAGGCCACCCGGGCCGCGGCTTCGTCGTAGCGGGTGGGCGACGTGTCGTTGTGGAAGGCGTGGTTCACGCCCTCGTACATGTGGAGCTCGTACGTCTTGCCCGCGGCGTCCAGCGCCTCCCTGTAGGACGCGATGCCTTCGTTGATGCGCTTATCCAGGCCGGCGTAATGCAGCAGCAGCGGCGCCCGGATGGTGGCCACGTCTTCCGAGGCCGGCTGGCGGCCGTAGAACGCGACCGCGGCGGCGAGCGTCGGCGAATGCACCGCGAGCTGGTTCGCCATCGCGCCACCCCAGCAGAACCCCACGCAGCCGATCCTGCCGCTGGTGTCCTCGTGGTGCGCCGCGAACTCGACGCCGGCCAGAAAGTCTCCGCGCGTCGTGTCGGCGTCGAGCTCGCCCATCAGCGTCCTGGCCTCGTCGGCGTCGTCGGGTGTGCCGCCAAGGGGCGAGAGCGCGTCCGGCGCGATCGTCCAGAAGCCCGCTGCTGCGGTCCTGCGCGCGACGTCCTCGATGTGCGGATTGAGACCGCGGTTTTCGTGGATCACGACGACGGCCGGCAGGGATTCCTCCCGGCGCGGGCTCGCGTGGTATGCGCGCACGGGTCCGGAAGCACCTTCGTACGTGACGTACCGTACCCGGATACGGGGATCCGAGGCCGCCACGCCGGGGCGCCCGTAGTCACCCTCGAGCCTGGTCAGCACCGCGGCGGCCGCCGGCAGGCCGCCGACCAGCCCTGCCAGCCGGGCGAGAAAGCCGGCGCGCCCCATGTCGCCGTGCGTGAACTCGTCGTACAGGTCGATGATGTCCTGGTCCATGGTTCCGTCCGTTCCGGCGAGCCGCAACACGCCTGGCGGGGCGCTGCTAGAGGCCGCTGCTAGGAGACCCAACCAGTAGTTCACCTTGACCATGAATACGTTGTCGGCGGGGCGGTCGAACAGGGCGCGCGCGTCCCGACCGAGGTCGAACCCGCCCACGTGGACCCGTTCGGGCTGACGGCGCGCATCTCACGCGATATGCTGCCGCATGATCGATGACGGACTTCGGATCGGGCCCGACGGCAGGGCGCGCTGCTGGTGGCCCGGGACCGATCCGGACTACGTCGCCTACCACGACCGGGAGTGGGGGCATCCGATCACCGACGACCGGCGACTGTTCGAGAAGCTCTCGCTGGAAGCTTTCCAGTCGGGGCTGAGCTGGCTCACCATCCTCCGGAAGAGGGACAACTTCCGAAAGGCGTTCGCCGGCTTCGATCCGGAGCGGGTGGCCCGGTTCGGGCGGTCGGACGTGTCCCGCCTGTTGGGAGACGCGGGCATCGTTCGACACCGCGGCAAGATCGAGGCGACGATCCACAACGCGGGACGGGCGCTGGAGCTGATCGCGGCGGAGGGGTCGCTCGCCGCGTACGTCTGGGGCTTCGCGCCGGCGACCGGCGAGCGCCCGGCGCGCCTGTCCTACGAGGCGGTGCGCGCTCTGGCCCACACGCCCGCGTCGAGGGCCCTGAGCGGCGATCTCCGGAGGCGCGGCTGGAAGTTCGTCGGACCTACGACGGTCTACGCGTTCATGCAGGCCGCGGGGTTGGTAAACGACCACCTCGACGGATGCGCGTTTCGCGCGGCCGTCGAGGAAGCGAGACTCAGGAACGTCGGCCTGGATCCCTCTGCGCGGGGCCCTGTCGGTCCGTGAAGCGCCGGATGAGGCCCTCCACCAGGGTTCCCTTCTCGCTGCCCGCGAGCGGGGCCCGCTCCCCCTGGCTTCCGCGCTCGGCGTACAACAGCTCCCCGTCCGCGGCCACCAGGACCGAGAGCACCGGGAACTCTCCTTCCAGCGTGATCACGCAGAGGGTGTGGCCCTCGA
>DATKCH010000043.1:0-21690 GCA_035513295.1 Longimicrobiales bacterium | reverse complement strand
GTGCGCGTGCTCGAACGACCCGTGCGTGTGGGGGTGGGAGTGGAAGTAGCCGCGCTTCCAGCGCAGGAGCAGGCGCACCGCCAGCGCGACGATGATCGCGCCGATCGCCGCCTCGGCGAGGCGCTGGAGCATTTCCGGCAGGAACGCGCCGAAGAGCACGACGGGAAGCCCGAACAGGAAGAGGGTGAGCCCGTGGCCGAGGCCCCAGGCGAGGCCGTGCCCGGCCGCCGAGCGCGCGCCCCGGCGCCGGTCGGAAAGCACGAGCGTGGATACCGCCGTCAGGTGGTCGGGGTCGGTCGCGTGCCTCAACCCCATCAGGGCGGCGACCAGGAAGGCGAGCGTGAGCCCGCCGATTCCGTGGCCCGCGAGCCAGTGCTGGAGGACGCTCAACCGACGGCCGATGTCTCGGGGAGATTCGGGCGGTGCATCGTTTGTTTCCTCACTCGTTCGCTCGATCGCAATGGGGTACGACCACGCTCGGTCGCGGCCGCCCCCGACCGCCCGCGCGGACTTGTCTCGGGCCGAAGGCCAGGTATGATAAGCTCCGAAGCGGTGGAGTCACCCCTGACAGAGCCCGAAGGCGGATTTCGATACATGGCCGACCCCCAGGCAGCGCTTTCCGGGGAGCGCGTCAACGACTTCGCGTTCAAGATCGGGACGGTCAACGGCACGGGCTCTGCGAGCGCGAACGGGCTCCTCATGCAGTCCATCTGCCGGATGGGCATCCCGGTCTCCGGGAAGAACGTCTTTCCCTCCAACATCCAGGGGCTTCCCACCTGGTACGAGCTCCGGGTCAACGGCCAGGGCTACAACGCGCGCACGCCCGACTTCGACCTGATCGTCGCGATGAACCCGGCGACCTACGCCCGGGACATCGCCGAGGTGCGCCCGGGCGGCTGGCTGCTCCACGATTCGTCCTGGCCGCTGGAGAGCGGGCTCCGGCGGGACGACGTCACGTTCCTGGGGGTGCCGTTCGGCCAGCTGTGCGTGGACCACTTCACCGGCGGCCGCGAGCGCGTCCTGATGAAGAACATCGTTTACGTGGGGACGCTGGCCGCGCTACTCGACATCGACCGGGCCGTCGTGGACGAGCTCCTGCACGAGACGTTCTCCCGCAAGAAGGCGCTCATGGACTCGAACCTCCTCGCGATCGCGCTGGGCCACGGATTCGCGCGGGAGCACTTCGACTGTCCGCTGCCGATCCGGCTGTCGCCGATGCGGGAAAACGACGACGCGGTGCTCATGGACGGCAACACCGCCGCGGCGCTGGGGTGCGTGTACGCCGGAGCGACGGTGGCTGCGTGGTATCCGATCACCCCCGCCACATCGCTGATGGACGCCTTCCGCCGCTTCTGCGGCCGTTACCGGACCGACGCCGACACGGGCGCGAAGCGCTATATGATCCTTCAGGCGGAGGACGAGCTGGCGGCGGCGGGCATGGTCATCGGCGCCGGTTGGGCCGGCGCGCGCGCGTTCTCTCCGACCGCCGGTCCGGGCATCTCGCTAATGAGCGAGTTCATCGGACTGGCCTACTACGCGGAAATCCCCTCGGTCTTCTTCGACGTGCAGCGCGCGGGTCCTTCCACGGGCATGCCGACCCGTACCCAGCAGGGGGACCTCACCCTGGTCGCTTACGCCTCCCACGGCGACACGAAGCATCTCGCCCTGTTCCCGGCCGACCCGGGGGAGTGCTTCGACTTCGCGGTGCGCGCCTTCGACCTGACGGAACGGTTCCAGACGCCGGTGTTCGTCGTGAGCGACCTCGACATCGGCATGAACGACTGGCTCATCCCGCGCCTGCGCTGGGACGACGGCTACGCGCCCGACCGGGGTAAGGTCCTGGACGCCGACGCGCTCGAGAAGATGACCGCGTTCCACCGCTACCTCGGCGACGACGAGCCGGACCAGGTCGCGCCGAGGACGCTGCCCGGCAGCCACCCCCGGGGCGCGTACTTCACCCGCGGCTCGGGGCACGACCGGTACGGCCGCTACACGGAAGACGCGGCTGGATACCGGGAGGTCGTGGACCGGCTCGCGCGCAAGATCGGCCGAGCCGCCGCCGCGCTGCCCGAGCCGGAGATCGTCGGCGCGGCGGAGTTCGGCGCGGGTCGCAACGCGGGCGCCTTTCGCCTGGCGTCGCACGCCGGGATGGGCGGCGCGGCGGGTGCGCTTGGTAACGGCGCGACGGCCCACGACGACGCGCCAGGCGAGCGCGCGGCGTCCCCGGTGGGGACCGCCTCGAAGGCGGGTGCGCCCGCGCCGGAGGCGCCGTCCGTGGACGGCGTGATCACCGTGGGCGGCTGCCGTGGCGCCGTCCTGGAGGCGCTGGACGTGCTCGCGGGGGACGGTACGACGCTGGACTTCCTGCGCGTTCGGAGCTTCCCGTTCCCGCGCGCGGTCCATCGCTTCGTCGCCGAGCACGCGCGCTGCTTCGTGGTGGAGCAGAACCGGGACGCACAACTCCGGACGCTGCTGATCAACGAGACCGGGGTCGAACCGGGCCGGCTGATTCCGGTCCTGGACTACGGCGGCGTTCCGCTCTCGGCCGCGGCCGTGCTGGACGGAATCCGGCACCCGGGCCGACCGGTGGGCGCAGGCGCGCCCGCCACCGCCGCAACGTCGGAGATCGGGGGGGCGCCGTGAGCTCGATCCCCAAGCCGAGGGTCCATCACCCGGGACTGGAGCGCAACGCGCTGGGCCTCACCCGGCGCGACTACGAGGGGTCGATGTCGACGCTGTGCGCAGGCTGCGGGCACGACTCGGTGACGGCGGCCCTGATCCAGGCGTTCTTCGAGCTCGCGATCCCGCCCCACCGGGTCGCCAAGCTGAGCGGGATCGGCTGCTCGTCCAAGACGCCCACGTACTTCATCGGCCAGGCGCACGGCTTCAACTCCGTGCACGGCCGCATGCCCTCCATCGCGGCCGGGGCGAACGCCGCCAACCGCGACCTCGTGTACGTGGGGATCACCGGCGACGGCGACTCCCTGTCGATCGGACTGGGGCAGTTCTGCCACGTCATCCGGCGCAACACGAACATGCTGTACGTGCTGGAGAACAACGGCGTGTACGGCCTCACGAAGGGCCAGTTCTCGGCCTCCGCGGACGTCGGATCGAAGGCGAAGCGGGGGGAGGTGAACCGGCAGCCCCCCATCGACCCCGTGCTGCTGGCGCTTTCCCTCGGAGCGAGTTTCGTCGCGCGCTCCTTCTCCGGTGACAAGCAGCACCTCATCCCGATCCTGCAGGCCGGTCTGCGTCACCGCGGCTTCGCCCTCGTGGACGTGATCAGCCCGTGCGTGACCTTCAACGACCACGAGGGTTCGACCAAGAGCTATCGTCACACGCGTGAGCACCTGGCCGAGCTGGCGCAGGCCGACTTCGTACCGCTGCGCACCGAGATCGAGTCCACCCTCGAGGCGGAGGGGCCGACCAGCGTCCGGCTGCACGACGGCTCGCTGGTGCGTTTCCGCACGCTCGCCGGGGACTACGACCCGACCGACCGGGACGGTGCGTACGCCCACGTCCGTGCGGTGCAGGAGGCCGGCGAGGTCCCCGTCGGGCTCCTGTTCGTGGAAGAGGAAGCGGAACGCGACATGCACGCCGACAACCTGACCGTGCCGGAGCCCCTGGTCGACGTGAGCTTCGATCGGCTGTGCCCGGGCTCGGACGCGCTCTCCTCGCTCATGGACGAGCTGCGCTGAGCCGGAAAGCTCTGCGCTTCCCTACCAAATTTTTTCCTCGCACGACCGGCCGGGGTCCGGCGCCGCCCGGCGCCCGTGGGCTCCGTTGAGCGGCTTCCGCGCCAGGCCGCCGGGCGGAACCGGTATTGCGTGCACCGGAGCCCCCGAGCCCACGCGATGCGACCCGGACCGGTCGATTCGCGCCCATCGTCCCTAGACCGTTGCGATGAACGAGCAGCGCCTCAGCCTCGCGCAGATCCTGGCGCCCCTGTCACGCGCCCTCGACCTCGCGGCGGGCCACCCGGACGGACACGCCGTTCGGTCCTGCCTGATCGGGATGCGACTCGCGGAGGCGATCGGCATGGACGAGGAACGCCGATCCCACCTGTACTACGCGCTGCTCCTCAAAGACGCGGGGTCCTCGGCCAACGCCGCATGCGTCGCGGAACTGTTCGGAGCCGACGACCACGCGGTGAAACGCGACCTCAGGACTACCGACTGGTCGCGATTCGTGAACGCCGCGCTCCACCGAATCAGGAACGCGGCCGCCGGCCGCTCCGTACTCCACCGCTTCGCGGGAGTCGCGCGGCTGGGGCTGGCGGGCTCGGACGCGGGCCGCGCGCTCGCGCGCATCCGGTGCGAGCGCGGAGCGCGGATCGTTCGGTCCCTGGACTTTCCCGACGAAGCTGCCAGCGCGGTGTCCTGCGTGGACGAGCACTGGGACGGCGAGGGCCACCCGGACGGCCTGCGGGGGCATTCCATACCGCTGCTCGCGCGTGTCGCGAGCATCGCGCAGACCACCGAGGTGTTCGTCGCGCAGCGCGGGCTAGGCGACGCAGTGGACGTGCTCGCGGCGCGGCGCGGCCGTTGGTTCGAGCCACGCCTCGTGGACGAAGTGCTCGGCTGGGCGAGCGACGAATCGTGGTGGAACCTCGTCGCGAGCCCGGACGCCGACCAGGCGGTGCTCGAGGTCGAGCCGCGTGGCCACCTCCGGTCTGTCGACCAGCGGGGCATCAACCGGATCGCGGAAGCGTTCGCCGGGATCGTCGACGCCAAGAGCCCGTACACGAGCGGCCATTCCCGCGGAGTCGCGCGTCAGGCCGTGGCGGTCGCCGAAGAGCTGGGGCTGGACGCGCGCGCGCGCCTCGACGTGTACCGCGCCGCGCTGCTCCGCGACCTCGGCAACCTCGGCATCTCCAGTCGTATCCTCGACAAGCCGGGGCCGCTGAGCGCGCAGGAGCGGGCCGAGGTTCGGCGGCACCCCGCTTACGGGTGGGAGATCCTCGAGCGCGTGCGGGCGTTCGACTCGTTTTCCCGGACCGCGGCGCTGCACCACGAACGCCTGGACGGCACGGGCTATCCGTGGCGGCTGGGCGCCGCCGATCTGGACGTCGTGACCCGAATACTCTCGGTGGCGGACGTCTTTCAGGCGCTGACCGCCCGGCGGCCCTACCGCGAGCCCATGCCGGCCACCGCCGCGCTCGCGATCCTGGAGCGCGAGCGAGGCACCGCGTTCGATCCGTCGATCGTGGCGGCGCTGTCCGCCGCCGTTCTCGCGGACGCCGAAGGCGTGCTGGGAGCAGCGTGAAGAAACCCGAGCCGGAGTGGTTCCGATGATGGGACTTGGACGTTGGACGGCGCTGTTTGCCGTGCTCGCCGTGGCCTGCGCCGATGCGGGCGGGCAGGACCTGGCCACGGGGCCCGGCCTCGCCACCCGGGTGCAGGCGGCGCGGGGAGGGGGCGGCGGCGGGCGGTCGCTCACCGTCACGCCCTCGGCGCTGACGCTCGCGATCGGGGCGAGCGCCGCGCTATCGGTGGAGATCGTCGACCCGAAGGGCGAGGTGCCCTCCGACCAGGCCACCTGGACCAGCGACGCTCCCGGCGTCGCTTCGGTGGACGGGTCGGGCGTCGTGACCGCCCATTCGGCGGGCGTCGCGGGCGTCATCGCCGCGTGGCGCAACGTGGCGGACACCGCCCGGGTCGACGTGAGCGGCGACGGCGAGCCTCCGCCGCCTCCGCCGCCGTCGCCGTCCCTGGTGCGCGAATGCGACGCGCCTCGGGCGGAATGGATCTGGTGCGACGACTTCGAGTCGAACAGGCTGGCCGCGTATTTCGAGCACGAGGACAAGGACGGCGATTTCGCGCGCGCGGCCGACATCGGGCTGGAGGGCTCGGCGGGCATGCGCGCCAGCTGGTCGAAGGGACAGGTGAGCGTCGGCTGGCTACACGTCGCGTTCGGAAGAACTCCGTCCGGGTACTTTTCCCCGGTGGACGCGGGCGACACCGATTACCGCGAGATCCACTGGCGCTTCTTCCTTCGCTACGACGACGACTGGACGGGTGGCGGCGGCTCGAAGATGACGCGCGCGCGCGTCTTCCACTCCGAAGAGGGCTGGGTGCAGGCGATGGCGGCTCCGGTCTGGTCGGGTGACCCGCCTCATACGGAGGTCGTCGGACTGGACCCGGTCTCCTACACGGACGAACAGGGCAACGTAACCGGGACGGCGCGCTGGCTGGGCCACCAGGAGGGCAGCGCGACGATCTTCGCCGACGCCGACGTGGGACCCTGGCACTGCATCGAGGCGCGCGTCCGGCTGAACGACGCGGGGTCGGCGAACGGCGAGTTCCAGGTCTGGATCGACGGGGAGCTGGACGCGCAGCGGACCGGCCTCAACTGGGTCGGCGCCTACGACGGCTTCGGGATCAACACGGTGACGCTGGACAACTACTGGAACGCCGGGGCACCGAAGGCGCAGTCGAGGTATTTCGACAACCTGGTTGTGAGCACCGCGGCGATCGGCTGCGGGTGAGCCGACGCGCCCATCGCCGCCCCTCTTCGGCGCCCGTTAGGGCGAGGCCGTCGGCGTAGGTATCGCGCGTGAGCGCTGCGTGGGAGGCAGGCACTGCGGGCAGTGCGGGAGGCCCTCCCGCAGCCCGACGACACCCGCGGCGGTCGCCCAGATCGCGAGGTGCTCGCGAATCCACTCGCCGCAGCGGCAGCATGAATACTCCACGGCTCCATCGAGGGCGATCTTGGCAGCGTTCATCGGTCGGGCTCCTGAAGGGACGACGTCACTCTGACGCGCCTCCCGCGCAGCACTCGTGCCAGCGCGGCGGATAGGCCCGGTGCCGACGGTCGTGCCTGCTCGTTTGCCGCGCGGGGGGGGCCGATCCGGGTGCCCACTCGAGCGCCCGGCCGCGGGCGGGGAGCGGCTCGCCGGGCGCCGGTGCGTTGCGCCCGCGCGACGCAGGCTGTGAGCATGCGGCGACGCCCCGTGGTCCGAGCGACACGGCCCGCCGCCAGGCCGGACCCCGCTGGAGCGAACGTCACGCACCGGCTCGAGGGTCCCGGCTGACGCGGAGGGCCCGACCCCGGGCGCGCGCCAAGAGCCACGGCAGCGAGGCAGCCGCGGCCACGACCACGGCCTCGGCCGGATGCGCGCGTCCGACCGGCGTCACCGCCGGCACGAGGGCGACGGCGGCCACCGCGAGCGCGCCGGCCACGAACGGCGCGCTCACGCCGGCGCGCGCGGCCAGCACGCCGGCGGGCGCGAACAGCAAGGCCAGCCACAACAGCTCGAGGGCGCGTCCCGCGGCGCCCCCGAAGGGCAGCAGCAGGTTCCAGGCGGCGGCGGGGCTCCAGCGGGAGCAGGCCGCCGGCCGGCCGCCGACGGTCAGGCAAGCGCCGTCGCCCCAGCTCCGGGGCGCCGCCTCCGCAACCAGCGTGACGCGCACCGTGTCGCCCGGGGACACGCCCTCGAATGCGTCCGGGAACCGGATCGGCACTTCCTCGAACCGACGCGCGGAACCCCGCGTCCGGAAACGCAGGATGCCGTCACGGCCGTCGGCTCCGACGAGGAGGATCTCCCGCTGCTCGGCGTCGTAGATGCTGAAGATCGGTGCGACTCCGTCGGGCGGCGGACCCGTCTCCAGGAGGATCCGCACGGGCTCGGCGCGGCGAAGCGCCGCGCGCACCGGCTGGGGTTCGGCGATCCTGCCGGCGGCGACGGGCAGCGCCCCGATCCCGGCCGCGAGGACGCTGCCCCGGTACTCGGCGAGGTGGCCGAGGTCCGGGGTCCACTGACCCCACCATTCCGTGTCGGGCACGGAAGGGCCGAGCAGCCAGGCTCCCACAAACACCGCCGCCGCCCCGGCGAGGCTCGCCGCGACGACGCGGGACAGGGCGCGGGACGGCTCGTGCGGGCGCCCGAGCAGGATCCATGCGCCCGCCCCTACGCCCGCTCCCAGAGTGTTGAAGACGAGGTCGCCGAGGCTGGCATCGCGTCCGGGGATCGGCATCTGGACCATTTCGACCGCGAGCGACACGAGCGCCCCGACGGCGACCGCCCACGCAAGGGGGGCGCCGGCACCTCCCCGCGGGAACCGGCGCGAGCGGGCCGCGCCGGCCAGCCAGCCCAGCGGCGCGAACAACAGCAGGTTGAGCGCGGCATCGGCCGCGCCGCGGGCACCGCATACGAGGCACAACCCCGAAATGGATTCGGTGCCGGGCCGGGGCGTCAGCGTCAGGGCGGCGATAGCGAGCAGCACGGCTGCCATGGCGAGCGACCCGGCCCAGCGGCGCGCCCGGATCCGGGGCTCAGTCAGCGACGCCCACCCGGGCGACGAGCTCGCCGTAGCGAGGGTCGCCGCGGAGCGCCTCGATCATGGGGTCGGTACGCAGTTCGAAAAGCAGGAGCGGGTCGCGCGCTTCGAACGCCCCTACGGCGTATAACCGCGGCGACCAGCCCCAGACGCCGTTGCCTGAGTCGGCCGATCAGCTTGCGAAGTCCTTCCATCTCCGTGCGCGCCCTCCCCGAATCGACCGCCCGCGAGCCACCAGGAGCGGAATGGAACCGCCGAAACGCACGAAAGTTTCACTCGCAGGGCGCACGGGGTCCACCCGCTCGGACTGGATCTCGACCCCGCCGCCGGCCGGCCGATGGGGACCCGAACTTGCAGGCGTGTCCTGGCCGTAACCACTGGAGTTCGGTGCGAATCCGACGACACCTTTTTTGACGACGGTATACTAGGATGCAAGCGATCGGCGCGGCCGCCGCGCTCGGCGCCCTGGCGGGCGGACGGACCTTCGCGGTGCCCGCGCTGCTGTCCAGGAGGCTGGAACAGCTCGGGGACCGGAGTGTCGCGGGCCCGGTCACGGACGCGCTTGCGGCGCCGCGGATGGCGTCGGCCTTGACGGTTCTCGCCGCCGCCGAGCTCGTCGCCGACAAGCTGCCCATGATGGGCGCGCGGACCGAACCGCTCGCGATCCTCGGCCGCGCCCTCGCGGGCGCGCTCGCCGGCGCCGCGGCGGCGGAGATGCTCGGCCGGAGACCGGTTCTCCCGGCCCTCGTCGGTGCCGCCACGGCGTACGCCGGCGCCCACCTCGCCTATCGCCTGCGCCGGAGGATCCGGCGCAAGGCGGACGTGCCGGACCTGGTCGTAGCCATCGCCGAGGACGCCATCGTGCTGGGGCTGGGCGGCGAGATCACCGGGAATCTGCTCGACGGCATGGCCGACCTGCTGGCCGAGGAGTGGTACGGCTAGTTTGCCCGGCCACCTTCGCCGGTGTCGGCGACGACCTCGAACGTCCGCTCCCGTGTCGCCGACCCGCCTGCCGCGGTGTCCGTGACCCGCAACGCGATCGTGTATGGGCCGGGTTCGAGATCCGGCAGCTCGATGCGCAGGAAGTCCACCGCCCGGTCCCCTTCCAGCTCGAGCGTCCGCTCCCAGCGCACCGCCGGCTCGTCCCCGGCGCCGCCGAACAGCAGGTCGCGGGCGCCGCGGAACACCCGCGCCAGGACCCATCGCCGCTCCTCGGAGGCCTCCGTGACCGTCAGCTCCGCTTCGTAGCGGGCGCTGCCATCGTCGCCGGGGGTCAGGCCGTACAGCTCGAAGTAGATGTGGACCGGGGCGAGCGCGGGGTACGTCATGCTCCGGTTCGGGACGATGGTCAGCTGGTCGCGCCGGCTCGCTCCGGGCGCTCCGGCCTCGATCCGGTCCGCGAGCAGCAGGTCGGACATGGCCAGGCCGGGCCCCAGCGCCTCGACGTCCACCGGCCCGATGGCCCGAGCGGCCGGGCGCGGCACCGTGTCGGCCCCGGCCGCGCGGCTTTCGACCGCGAAGCGCAGGGACGACTCGGGCACCTCGACGCGGTAGGTCAGCGCGACTCCCCGCTCGCCCACCGCCGCCAGGTGGGTCCGGCTCCACACGGGCGAGTTGGCCGCGTCGAACAGGAACACCCCCGCCTGCAGGCTGTCTCCCGCCCCCACGCCCAGCGAATCCAGCGGCACGCCGGCGTAGAACTCCAGCCGCACCAGGTCCGGGCGGGACCCCAGGAAGCGCGCGACCTGCACCGGCATCGCGTGGATGGCGGTCGGGTTCACGGGCACGTAGCGCTCCGGCATGATCCGGGTGAGATTTTCGGCGAGCACGCCCGCCGTCTCGGCCAGCCGCGCCCGGCGGAAGGTTCGGAAGCGCCAGAAGTAGAAGTTGGGCCCGGTCGGTCCGTACGACCAGTACTGGAAGCGCGCCAGCGCCACGGGGCTCATGTCCCCCTGCCCCGCGTAGCAGCACTGCAGGGCACGGACCGGCTCGCCGTAGCGGATGAAGATCCGGCCGATGTCGGTGTCCCAGCCGCGCGTCCCGGTAGCCGGCACGGAGAACTTCAGCTCGGCCCAGGCCAGGCGCGCGTAGTGCTCGAGCTCCCTTTCGTTCACCTCGGTCAGGTAAAGCGGGTCCTTGCTCGCGAAGATCGTTTCGTTGGACCGCCGGCGATCGTCCGCCTCCATGGAGCGGTACCGTTGCCGGGCCTCCGGGGGCAGGAGCGAACCGAGATCGCTGAACGACGCCCGTTCCTCGCCGTCCAGCAGATCGACGCCGCGAGCGAAGAACCCGGCCGCTCGCGCCGAGCGTCCGCGCCGGTGCAGGCCCAGGCCCATGAAGAGGGGGCTCCGGGGATCCTCCGGGGCGGCCGCGAGGAGGCCGTCCGCGACGGTCTCGTACTCCCGCCAGTCGCCCGCGTCCGCCAGGTGGCCGAGCAGCGAGACCGACGCATCGACGTGCGTGGGGTCGGCCGCGATCGCTCGACGGAAGTGCTCGAGCATGCGGGCCCGGTCCTCCGCCTTCAGGTGCTCGATCGGGACGACCTTCTCCAGGGTCGCCCACCACTCCTGCGGGCACCGAACGGCGAACGCGCCGAAGCGGCCTGCCTGGCCAGTGGCGGTCGCGTCGTCGTTGGAGGAGTCGGCCGAGCCGATCCCGACGCAGGACCAGTTGCCCTCGGCGGTGTTCGGGATCTGCACGAGCCCCTGCCAGTCGGCCCACCAGGACTCGTAGATAAGGCCGAGCTGATAGTGCAGCCGGGCGCGTTCGCCGGGCGGCAGGGACTCGCCGCGCGCCTCCGCGGTCCGCCACGCGCGCTCCAGCACCCGGATCGCGTCGGTGCCCACGCGCTGCTTGCGCAGGAGCAGCCCGTACTCCAGGAGCGCGAAGGGATCTTCGGGACGGAGCTCGATCGCGCGCTCCAGGGCGTGCTTCGCCTCGAGCCGCGCCTGCGTGTCGGACTCCAGCGCGGTCGCCCTGGCCGAGAGGACGCGTCCCAGGTCTAGCCACGCCGCCGCGTCGGCGTCGTCGCGCCGAACGCGCTCCCGCAGAAGCGTGATCGCCCGCGCGGTGTCTCCCTCCTGCAGCAGCTCCCCGGCCCGACCGTGCACCCGCGACCGGTCGGCGTCCTGGGCGAGCGCGGGCGCGCCGGACAGACACCCCGCCACCGCCCAGGACAACGCGCGGCGGGCCGGCCGGCCGAACGTCCCGCGGCTCATTCCACCACCTCCACGTCGATGCTGTGCGCCGCGTTGTTCCCGTAGCCGAGCTCGTTCCAGACCGCGGTCAGAGGCTGGATGTTGCCGGCCTCGTCGCGCGCGCGCGAAACCAGCCGATGGCGGCCGGCCCGCGTGGGCGTCCACGGAAGGCGCCAGAGCGTGGGTCCGTGCCTGGCGGATGCGGACGTGAGCTGCGCCTGCGCCCAGGTGCGTCCGCCATCCACGCTGACCTCCACCAGCGCGATCTCCCCCTCCCCCGACCACGCCGAGCCCGCGATCGGCGTCTCCCTGCCCGCGCGCACGCTGGCGCCGGCTGCCGGCCGGGCGATCAGGGAGCGGGGCCGCACGCGGGCGACCGGCGTGCCGTCCGCGAGGCCGTCCTGTCCGACGTACCGATACCGCTCGTCCTGGAAGAACCCGCCGAACGGCTCGGAGCCGACTTCGATGCGCACCAGCCATTTCACGGAGTCGACGCCGTACCTTCCCGGGAGCACCGAACGAAGCGGAAATCCGTGCTCGGCCGTCAGCGGCAGGCCGTCCATCTCCCAGGCCAGAAGCGGACCATCGGCGAGGGCGTCGGCGATCGGCACCGAGCGCCCGAAGGGCTCGGTCCGGCCCGGGGCGACCTCCCCCTGGTCGGCCCCCGCGAACCGTACGAAGCGGGCCTCCGGAAGCGGCCCCGCCCTCAGGAGCAGCGGACCCAGCGCCGTGCCGCCGAAGCGAGCGGTTCCGAAGGCGCCGAGTCGCCATGGCGTCCCGTGGGGACGCGGGTCCAGAAGCGCGCGCCCGTTCCCGGCGCATTCGAGCGTGACTACGGCGTGCGCCTGGGGTCGCTCGCGAATCTCGTCGAAGGTCAGCGCGAGCCGATCGCGCACGCAGCCGTCGACCCTCAAGACATACTCGGACTCGGACAGCTCCGGCACGGAGAAGTGGCTCCGGACGAAGAACTGATCGAGCGGCGTGAGCGCCGCGGCGGCGGCGTCGAGGGGGGTCTCGCGGTTCAGGTGGTCAAGGCGCAGGTCGTCCACGCGGCGCTCGCGGCGGGATGGTCGGAGCCCGGCGTCGCCGGACCGGAATGGAAGGGACCAAGATAACATCGGCCGTCCCGCACTTTCGAGTCGCCCCCTTGTACGCCCCGGCGCGGGCGCCCATCGTCGCGACCATCGATGCGCTCTGGCGCCCGCGCGGTTGCTGCCGATCGCCGGTCGCGCATGCCAGACCCGCTCCCGGAGGAAACGCGTGAAAGCGAAGATCATCGCCGGCCTGCTTCTGATCGCCCTGGGTATCGCCGGGTTCGTCCTCGGAGGGGTGCCCCTCGGCTCCGAGGAGACGACCGTCGGCGTCGGGCCCGTCGAGGTCACGGCGGAAAAGCGGAACACACTGGAGATCCCGCCGCTCGTGTCCGGCATCGCCCTGGTGGCCGGCATCGGCCTGATCTTCGCCGCGGCTCGCGGTCCGCGCTGATCGTGGCCAGGGCGTGAAGCCCCGGGCCCGGCGATTCGTATGGGGGACGAAGGCGTCCTTCATCAGGGAGACGAAATGACGCCTCACGTTCGAGTCCTGGGCTGGCTGCATATCGGGCTGGGAGCCCTGGACCTGCTGGTCGCGCTGGGCGTGTTCGTGTTCTTCGCCGGCGTCGGGGCCTTCGGCGCGCTCCTGGGCGACCCGGGCACCGCGCTCGCCGGCGGAGGCGCCGCGGTCGTCATCGGCTTCATCGTCGCGCTGACCGGCATCCCGAACCTCCTCGCCGGCATGGGGCTGCTGTCGTACTCGAACTGGGGCCGCTGGCTGGCGCTCCTCCTCGGCGTCGTGAACGTGTTCAAGTTCCCCTACGGAACCGCGCTCGCCGGGTACACCTTCTGGGTCCTTCTCAACGACGGGACGAGGCCGCTCTTCCGGCCCGCGTAGGGTCAGTCGAGCAGGGCCATGACGAGGCCGCTGCGGATCTTCGGGGAGAACCACGTGGACTTCGGCGGCATCATCGCCCCCTGCCGGCACACCGCGACGAACTCCTCCATGGTCACGGGAGGGAGCGTGAGCGCCGCCTGCGCGCGGGCGGCGTCCACCTCGCCCGCCAGCCAGGAGGCGTCGCGGTTTGCGCCCACGTAGCGGATGCGCTCGTCGCGCTCGTCCTCCACGCCCAGCACGCCGGCGAAGAGCAGGCGCTGGGCCACGGCGTGCGCGACGGCGCGCGCGGCGTCCGCCGGGTCGTAGGTCCCGGGGCGCGGGGTGAGCCTCCGCCACCCCGCTTCCCGGTCGTACAGGCCCATGTGCATGGACCCACCCGGGGGCGCCTCGCCATCCCCGGACGCCGCACCTTCCCCTGGCTGGTAACCGCCCGGGGCATCCAGGGCGGCCACCGCGAAGGAGCGTCCGAGGACGTCCTCGTCGAGCGCGCCCGGGTCGATGCCGTCGAGGAGCCTGTTGTAGGGACGAATGCTCATCCGCTCCATCGGAAAGAACACCGCGAGGAAGTGCTCGCGCCCGAGCATCGCCGCGGCCGCGGAGCGGTGGTTCCCGTCGGCCACGTACGCCTCCGGCTGACGCGCCAGCGCGCGGGTCAGCCGCTCCTGGACCTCCCGCTCCTCGACGAGCCAGACGCTGTGGACGAAACCGTCCTCCGCCCGGCACGTGAGATCCGCCGCGCGCGCGCCGGCGACGCCCTCGAGCAGCCCCGCGAACGTCCCGTCGTCATCCGGCACCGCGTGGTTCACCACGCCGACGATGGCGTCCGTCGCCTCGATCAGGGCGGCCCGACCGCGCGCCTTCGGCTCCCGGATGCCCTCGTTGCGAATGATGGGAGCGTTCGGCGCGC
The DNA here is from genome assembly GCA_035513295.1 of Longimicrobiales bacterium. Lineage (GTDB taxonomy): Bacteria > Gemmatimonadota > Gemmatimonadetes > Longimicrobiales > RSA9 > DATHRK01. The sequence goes on along the minus strand of DATKCH010000043.1, from coordinate 7,378 downwards.
GGTCCGTGCGGATCTGGGCGGTGCGCGCGAGTCCGCCGAGGCCGATCTGCCGGACGCCCGGACGCGCCGGGCCGTCGATCTGATAGACGTACAGGAGGTCGCGCAGCTCGCGGGTTCGAGCCGAGGCGCGCACGCGCCCCATGTTCGCCGCGGCGCGCCGGAGCGCCTCGGGCGAGTCCCCGACGCCGATCGCGTCGAGGGCGGGTGCATCGCAGTGCGCCATGGTGACGCGCAGGATCGACTCCGGGGCGGCGCGGATGTGCTCCCAGATCTCGCCGTCGCTCTGGAACTCGTCGTAGTTGGGCGCGCTGATGCGCGCGGCCGCGTCGTCGTCGACCGGTATAAGCGCCCGGGAGATCGGCGCGATGCTGATCACGCCGATCCCCCGGCGGCGATCGCCGCGAGGAACTGGTCCCCGTAACGCTCCAGCTTGGCGGGTCCCACGCCCGCGATCGCCAGCATCTCCGCCGGGGTGCCGGGAAGCCGCGCCGCCATCTCCAGCAGGGACCTGTCGCTGAAGACGACGTAGGCCGGCACGCCGCGCTCGTCCGCGAGGCGCTTGCGCAGCGCGCGCAGGACCTCGAACAGGCGGGCGGTCTCCGGGTCGCGAGAAGCGGCGGACACCCCTGGCCCGCCATCGGGCGCGGGCCGGAGGGGGTCCCCCGGGGGTCGCGCCGCGGATGGACCACCCCGCTTCCCGGTCCCGGTACGCTCGATCGCGCGCGCGACGAGCTGCGCGCCCGAAACGCCGAGGCACACGTCGCACGCGTCGACGCAGTCCCCGATGGCCTCGTCGAAATGTCCGAGGATCGCGCGGTGGCGGCAGCCCGACGACTCCAGCAGCTCGAACAGCTTGACGGTGCCACGCTGCTTGTCCCTGCGCAGGCCGGGATCCTCGATGTCGCGCAGAAAGCGTTCGTGCAGCTTGACGTCGGCCCACGAGTGGAACACGACGCACTCGGCGCGCAGGCCGTCGCGCCCGCTCCGGCCGATCTCCTGGTACCAGGACTCGACGTCCTTCGGCATGTCCCGGTGGATGACGAAGCGGACGTTGGACTTGTCGATGCCCATCCCGAACGCGATCGTCGCGACGATCACGTCGATGTCGTCCCGCCGGAACGATTCCTGGGTGGCGATGCGCTCGGCGTCGGACAATCCGGCGTGGTAGGGCCGCGCACGGACTCCCCGGCGCGCCAGGAACGCCGCGGTGCTTTCCACGGCCTTGCGGGACATGCAGTAGATCACCCCGCTCTCGCCGGCGTGTGCGCGCACCAGGGCGAGAATCTCGCGTCGGGTGTCGCCGCTCCCCTTCCTGCGCGCGTAGATGCGGAGGTTGGAGCGGAAGAACGAGCCCTTGTAGCCGCCGGGCCGGCGCATCCCGAGCTGCCCGAGGATGTCTCGGGCGACCCGCCGGGTCGCGGTCGCGGTGAGCGCCAGCACCGGCGCGCGGAGCTCTTCCTTGAGGCCGGCGAGACGCCGGTACGCGGGTCGAAAATCGTGGCCCCACTGGCTGATGCAGTGCGCCTCGTCGACGGCGACGAAGGACACCGGGCTCTCGCGTACGGCGCGTCGCAGGCCTCCCTCGAGCGCCTCCGGGGCCACGTAGACCAGCTCGTATCGCCCGGCGCGCAGGCCCTCGACGCGCTCGCGCCAGGCGCCGGAGTCCAGCGAGGAGTTGATGGCGGCCGCACGAAACCCGAGTTCCCCCAGGGCGTCGACCTGGTCCTTCATTAGGCTGATGAGCGGCGACACCACCAGCGCCGTACCCCCCAGGATCCGCGCGGGGATCTGGTAGGTCAGAGATTTGCCCGCGCCCGTGGGCATCACCGCGATGCAGTCGCGGCCGGCGAGGACGGTCCGGATGACGGTCTCCTGCCCCGGACGAAATTCCTCGTACCCGAACACGTCCCGCAGGACGCGCCGCGCTTCCGGGACGCCGCCTCCGGGTGACTCGGCTTCGGACGGGGAAACGGACGGGACCTGGGGCATCGCCTCGGAGTGTACGGCCCCCGCCGCGCGCGTCAATGGCGGGGCGCGATCCCTGGCGACGGGGCGCGCCTCCCGGCCGGGCGCGGCGCGGAACCTGGCGGCGCCCCGGGGGTCTGACCGGACCGCCGCCGGGTGGGCCCGCGGCGGGACGAGGACACCGATGCGCTTCACGGCGATGCATCCATGAGCTCCAACCGGTTCGACCGGCGCCGGTTCCTGGCGGCGCTTCCGGCCGCAGCGTTCGCGGTCGCCGCGCTCGCGCGGCCCGGGCGAGCGCACGCGACCCTGGCGGCGCACTGCGCCACGCACGGCATCCGCCACGCCGCGGTCCATCCGGACCCGCGTCCCGGCGTGGATGCCTCCGACGTGGTGCCCGACGAGAAGGTGCCCGCGGCGCTCAAGGATCTGTTCGCCCTGGTGCGGGCGGCGCCCCGGATCGTGGACGGCGTGCGCTGCCACTGTGGCTGCGCCGACATTCCGGGATACTACTCGCTGCTGTCCTGCTACGAGGCCCCCGGGATGGCGCTCGGCTGCGACGTATGTCAGACGCAGGGGCGGCTGGTCGGGCGCATGGCCCGTGACGGGGCGACGCTGGAGGAGGTCCGGGCGGCGGTCGACGAAACGTTCGCGTAGCCCGCGCGCACGGACCGCCCCGAGCCCGTTCGATGCGCGAGCGGCCGGCCGCGGTGAAGGATGCGACGAGGGGGGCGGCCGCCGATCGCGCCGCCCCCCTTGCCCATCCCGCCACCGGGCTGCGCTTCAGTCGGTGGCGTCCGCGACTCCGTCAGGGCCCAGCATCATGTGCAGGTAGGTGTAGCGGATCGCGAACATGCGCGCCCGCTGTTCGGGGGTGACCCCCGCCCCATGCCCGCCCTCGGTGTTCTCGAAGTAGAGGATCGGGTGTCCCTGGTCGATCATCTTCCTCGCCATCTTGCGGGCGTGGCCCGGGTGGACGCGGTCGTCGCGCGTGGTCGTGTAGAAGAGCGCGCGCGGATACTCGCGGTCCGCGTGCACGTTCTGATAGGGCGAGTACCGGCTGATGTAGGACCAGTCCTCGGTGTCGGGGTCGCCGTACTCGGCCATCCAGCTCGCGCCGGCGAGCAGCTTGTTGTAGCGGCGCATGTCCAGCAGCGGGACGTCCACCACGACCGCGTCGAACAGGTCCGGCCGCTGGGTCATCGCAACGCCCACCAGGAGCCCGCCGTTGCTGCCGCCCTGAATTCCCAGGTGGTCCGGCGAGGTCACGCCGCGCTCCACGAGATCCTCCGCGACCGCTAGGAAGTCGTCGTACGCCCGCTGGCGGTTCTCCTTCTGCGCCGACTTCCACCAGTCGGGTCCGAACTCGCCGCCGCCGCGGATGTTGGCCACCGCGTAGGCCCCACCGCGCTCCAGCCACGCCTTGCCGACGGTCGCGCTGTAGCCCGGGGTCATCGAGATCTGAAACCCGCCGTACGCGTACAGGAGCGTCGGATTGGCCCCGTCCATCTCGGCGTCCTCGGCGTGGATGAGGAAGTAGGGGACCTCAGTGCCGTCGGCCGACGTCGCGCGGTGTTGGTCGATGGTGAGGCCGTCCGCGTCGAACATCGCCGGCATGCGGCGGACCTCGCGGACGGAGCCGGCGTCATCGACGAAGTATAGCGTCGTCGGCTGCGTGTACGTGCTGTACGTGAAGAAGAACCTGTCCGTGTGCACGTCGGAGGAGGACACCCCGACGCTGCCCAGGTCGGGCGCGTCGATGCGATCCCTCGTCCAGCCGTCGGCGCCCGGAGTGTAGCGCCAGAGCTGGCCGCGCACGTCGTCCAGCAGCTCGACGATCAAGTGGCTCCTGGTCGCCGTCACGTTTTCGACCGTGACGCGCTCGCTCGGTTCCACGATGGTCGTGAAGTCCCTGCCTCCGGCCATGAAGTCGTCGAAGCCCGTTTCGATAACGGCGCCCGCCGGGTAGGTCGCTCCGGCCACCTCCCAGGGAGACCGCAGATAGACGACCAGGCGGTCCAGGAACTTGAACGCGCGCGCGTCGGTGGGCACCTCGACCTCGTGCAACTCCCCCCCGTCCAGGATGTACATCGTGCCGTCGAAGAAGCTGGGCCGGTGGAAGACCACCAGGAGCCGTTCGTCGGCGGTTTCCATGGCGCCCGCGGAGACGCTCACGTCGCCCGACTCCCCCTCGAACACGGTCGCGGCGCTCGCGAGCGGGGTGCCCCTCTCCCAGCGCTTCACGATGCGCGCGTATCCCGATGTGGTGAGCGAGCCTTCGCCGAAGTCGGTGTTGACGAGCAGGGTGTCCGCGTGGACCCACGTGGCCCCTCCCTTCGCCTCGGGCAGGAAGAAGCCGCCCTCCACGAACGCCGCGCGCTCGAGGTCGAACTCCCGGATCTCCACGGCGTCCGCCCCGCCGCGCGAAAGGCGCACGAGGCACATGCGCTCCTCGGGCGGCAGGCACGTCATCCCCGAGTACGACCACGGAACGCCTTCCTGCTCGGCCAGCGCGTCCACGTCCAGCACGGTCTCCCACGCGGGCTCGCCACCGAGGTAATCCTCCCACGTCGTGCGCCGATAGATGCCCCTGGCATGGTCGGCGTCCTGCCAGAAGTTGTAGAGCATGTCCCCCCGGATGGAGGGGAATTCGATGCGGTCGTCGGAGTTCAGGATCGCGAGGACGTCGTCGTAGATCTCCGAGTACTCCGGCCGCTCCGACAGCTCGGCGAGCGTTTCCTCGCTGCGCTCGGTCGCCCACGCGAGCGCCTCCTCGCCCTCCACCTCCTCCAACCATATGTACGGGTCCTCGTCCTGGGCGGCCGTTTGCTGCCCGGAAACGGGGACGGCCAGGAGGAGGCCCAGGACGACGGGAATCGCGATCGAACGCGCGCGCCGGAACAGGGAAAAGAGCGGCTCCATCATTTGCCTCGCGGGGATCTGGTGTACGCCGGGCCGCGCACCCGGCCAGGGCCTCATGATAGGACTCCGGGGCGGACGTCGCAGCCCCCCCCCGCCCCTCGAGATCGGTGTTGGCGATGCCAACACGCCCGGCGTGGTGTAGAATGCGACCGGCAATTTCCAACGACTGATGCGCATGCCCATGAGAATCGAGAACGCCCCGAAACACCCCATGGCGCGGTCGCTGCCCGCGGCGCTGGCCGCCTTCGCGACGATCCTGGCGGCCGCGCCGGCCGCGGCCGCGTCGGCTCACGGATCCACGGCGTGCCCCGCCACCCCGCCCGACCCGCTCTTCATACGGCTCGTGCCCACCGCGAACGCGAACGGCGCGAGCGGCGAGGTCGACCTCCGGTTCGCGCAGTCCCCCTTCGGCGTGACGCTGACGCGGGACGGGAACCACGACTTCGCGCTGGAGATGCGCGTGCACGGGCTCGAGCTTCCGGCGGGCGCGGTCGCCGTGGCCTGGGCCGCCACGCCCGATCTGGGGACGGTGGTGCGTCTGGGAGAGCTGTCCGCGGACGGGACGCTCGAGGGGCGGATCGCCCTCAACAAATTCCTCGTGTTCCTGACGGCCGAGACGAACCCGGAGGTCGAGCGGTGGACCGGGGCGGTGCTGCTGCGCGGCTCGTCGCCCAGCGGCCGGATGCACTCCATGGCCGGCCACGGTCCGTTCGAAAGCGAGCCGTGCGCGGTCATCGGATTCTGAGCCCGGCGTTCCGCCGGCGTCGCGCGGCCCTGTTCGGAGCCGCGAGCGTCGCCGTGTACGCGTGCGCCTCGGGCCCGTCCGCCGGCGGCGCGGCGCGGCCGAACGACGGCGACGCGGTGTCGCGGGACGCGGCCGGCTCCTCCGGCGCGACGGACGGGATGGACCACGCCACGATGGGACACGACGGCCACGGGGCGCACGCCGACCCGGCCGCCTGGCGCATGCCGCCGATGGACATGAGCATGCCGATGATTCCGGAGCTCATGGCCCTGGACCCCAAAACGGAGCCGTTCCTGCCGGGCGCGGGCATCGACCCGGCGACGCTTCCGGCGGCCGCGTTCCGCGAGGTCGCGGACCTGCAGGACGGCGATACGCTGAAGCTCGAGGCGGGGCTCGTCCGGCGCACGATCAACGGCCGCACGTTCGTGATGTACGGCTTCAACGGGCAGTATCCGGGACCCCTGATCCGGGCGCCCAGGGACGCCACGATCCACGTCGCCTTCCACAACGCCACGGAGCTGCCGACCGCGATCCACTGGCACGGAGTACGGCTCGACAACCGCTTCGACGGCGTGCCCGGCGTGACCCAGGAGCCCGTGCCGCCGGGCGGGGACTTCCACTACGAAGTCCACTTCCGGGACGCCGGCATCTACTGGTATCACCCGCATCACCGCGAGGACATCACGCAGGACCTCGGGCTCTACGGCAACATGATGGTCACGTCCCCGGATCCGGCGTACTTCAACCCGGCGAACGCGGAGGAGGTCGTGGTGCTCGACGACCTGCTCATCGATGAGGCGGGCATCATTCCGTACGGCCGCGGGCGCGCGACGCACGCGCTCATGGGGAGATTCGGCAACGTCCTGCTGATGAACGGAGAGGCCGACTACCGGCTCGCCGCGAAGCGCGGCGACGTCGTTCGGTTCTTCCTGACCAACGTCTCCAACACGCGCGTGTTCAACCTGTCGTTCGACGGCGGGGTCACAAAGGTGATCGGGTCGGACGTCGGGCTGTACGAGCGGGAGGCGCTCGTCGAGAGCGTCGTGATCGCGCCGGCGGAACGCTACATCGTCGAGGTGCTCTACGACGAACCGGGGACGCGCACGATCACCAACCGGATCCAGGCCATCGACCACTACCTGGGGGTGTTCCGGACGGAGGTGGACACGCTGGGAACCGTGACCGTGGACGCCGCGGAGACGGCGGAGAGCCACCGCGCGGCGTTCGAGTCCCTGCGAGTGAACGAGGGCGTCAGCGCGGAGATCGATGCGTTCCGGGAGCACTTCGACCGGCCCGTCGACCACGAGCTCGAGCTCGGCGTGGACATCGGTTCGCTGCCGTTGCCGCTGCTCCAGATGATGGCGGTGGACACGTTCTACTACCACCCGGTGGAGTGGAACGACGTGATGCCGATGATGAACTACCTGTCCACCGGGGCGGACGTCCGCTGGTTCGTGCGGGACGTGGCGACGGGGGCCGAGAACATGGACATCGCGTGGAGCTTCGAGCTCGGGGATGTGGTACGGCTGCGCATCCGGAACCAGCCTGTCTCGATGCACCCGATGCACCACCCGATGCACCTGCACGGGCAGCGCTTCCTCCTGCTGGAGCGGGACGGGGTCAGGAACACCAATTTCGTCTGGAAGGACACGGCGGTGATCCCGCTCGGGTCCGTCGTGGATCTCCTCGTGGAGATGTCGAATCCCGGCGACTGGATGCTCCACTGCCACATCTCGGAGCACCTGG
>DATKCH010000042.1:0-2597 GCA_035513295.1 Longimicrobiales bacterium | reverse complement strand
AGGGCCGCGGCGTCGGACTCCCGCACGCGCTCGATGGCGTGCTCGACGCACGTCCCGAACCGGGCGTCGTCGAACGGCTTCAGGACGTAGTCCACCGCGTGGATCTCGAAGGCCCTGAGGGCGTGCTGGTCGTAGGCGGTGACGAAGACGACCGCGGGCATCCGCTCGACGCCGATCTCCTCGAGGACCTCGAACCCGTCCATCCCGGGCATCTGCACGTCCAGGAAGACCAGGTCGGGCTCGTGCTCGCGGATGGCACCGACCGCGCTCTCCCCGTCCCCGCATTCGGCGACCACGCGGACCGAGGGGTGCTGGTCGAGGGCGATCCGGACGCAGTCGCGCGCGAGCGGCTCGTCGTCGACGATGACCGCGCGGATAGGGGCCGGCGCGCTCGCCGCGTTCACGCGCGCGGCACGGGCGCGCCCTCGGCGAAGGGCTCGTAGGGGAGCACCAGCCGCACGAGCCCGCCGCCTTCGGGGGCCACCCCCAGGGAGATAGCCGCGCGCTCGCCGTACAGCTCGGCCAGCCGGGCGCGCGTGTTGGACAGCCCCACGCCGGCCTTTTCGGATGGCGAGGGCGGCGCGAAACCTCGGCCGGAATCCGCGACCTCGAGCACCAGCTCGCCGTTGCGGCGCTCCGCGCCCACGCGGATCCGCCCGGACCCGGCCCGGTGCCCGATCCCGTGGCGCACCGCGTTCTCCACCAGCGGCTGCAGGATCAGCGTCGGCACCATCCCGTCCAGCGCGTCGCGGTCGACGTCCACTTCCACGCTCAGGCGGTCGTGGAAGCGCACGCGCTCGATCTCCAGGTACACCCTGAGCAGCTCCAGCTCCTGCTCCAGCGGCACGCGGTGGTCGCCGCCGCGCTCCAGCGTGAGGCGCAGCAGGTCGCCCAACCGCGCGAGCATGCGCACCGCGGCCTCGTTCTCGTTGCGCCGGACGAGCCCCGAGATCGCGTTCAGCGTATTGAACAGGAAGTGCGGGTTCAGCTCCATGCGCAGCGCGTTCAGGCGCGCCTCGGTCAGGCGCTCGCGCATGCGCGCGGCGCGGAGCTCCTCGTCCCGGTACCGGCGGTAGAACTCGAAGGCGTAGTACCCGCCCACGATCACCCAGTAGGTGGCCAGGTTCACCACCAGGTAGGTGCGCATGAAGTTCACGTAGGTGCTGCGCAGCGTCGGGACGAAGAACGGGCCGGTCAGCGTGGTCTCGCCGGGCGGAATCACCAGCCCCCGCGTGTGGGTCATGTAGTAGAGCGTGCCGACCACCAGGGTGTGCAGGGCGGTCGCCAGGAACGCCGCGACGAAATGCGCCACGCCCGCGGACAGCCAGCCGTCGCGGTCGAACCGGAAGCGACGCGCGAAGACGATGGCCAGGGGCGTGAGCGCCGCCCACATCAGCCACCAGGGCATGTTGCCGACGAGCACGGTGCTCCAGTCGGCCGGGTTGCCCGCGAGGCGGGTGCTCACGAAGGCGCTGGTCGATTCCAGCAGCCCGAAGACCGTCCAGAAGGCCAGGATGAGCAGGCGGTCCCGGCGCTGCAGGCCGGGCGCTCGTCCCGCGGCTCCCTCTCGGTTCAAAGTCTCCTCCGCCGGTCTTCGTGCGGGCGGCCCGGCCGGGGGCCGGCCGGGCCTCGCTTCCCGCCGAGGTCCCGGGCCGGCGCCCTTCCCTGCCGGACCGCCGCGGACTGCGCGTGCCGCCCGGTCAACGGTTACCCGGCGGCGTACTCCAGATCAAGCGCGCTCAGCCAGGTGGCGCCGTCGTCGTCCGAGACCTCGTTGGTCATCGTGAACCCGCCGGCGCCCGGCTCGATGGTGGTGCGCAGGAGCATTGGCAAGCCGTCGACGTGCTCGGTGCCGACCAGCACCAGCGCGCCGCCATCGAACGAACCGGACTGCTCCACGCGCTCGCCCTCGCTGTCGACCCAGATGCGGTGGAAGAGACCGTCGCGCGGGTCGAAGTAGTTGTAGGCGATGGCCTCGAGGGGGTGCGGGCCGTCGGTGGTGAAGTGCTCCTCCACGAGGCAGCCCTGGAGATCCGTGGAGAAGCTGGAGGTCGCGAGCGTCCTGCCTCCGTCGGCGGGCGCGACGTTCCAGGTTCCGAGCATGAAGTCGAGCTGCCTGGTCGCCGCCGCGGGACCGCCGGCCTGGCACTGCGCCGTCGGCAGGGGCGCGACCGGCTGCACGTCGTCGCTGCGCTTGTAAACGCCGGTGAAGGAGGACGTGAAGTTGAACTCCGGCAGTTCGAAGATCCCCACCTGGGTCACCTGGTCGGGGCCGTCGGCCGTCCAGATCCAAGTGTCGACGATCGGAGTGGTGGAGCCACCAGCCAGGAAAAAGAGGCGGTCGTCGTCCGTCAGGACCATGTCCTCATCCTGGAGCCCGCCGTCGGTGCGCAGGTGGCCGAACGGGAACTGCGACACCCAGGACTGGAACCAGAGACCGGTCTCCGAATCGTAGGTGTTGAGGCTGCGGCCCTGACCGCCTCCGCCGGCGGTCCAGTGCTCCTGCACAAGGCAGCCGTCCAGCTCGAGCGTGACGAAGTTGGTGCCGATCAGGTTGTCGGCGACGTCGAACACGTTCCAGTCGCCCACCCAGAAGT
>DATKCH010000041.1:0-45037 GCA_035513295.1 Longimicrobiales bacterium | reverse complement strand
CTCCAGGACCCGGCGGAACTCGGCCTCGGCCTCCTCCAGCATGCCCGTCGAGTAGAACGCCATGCCGAGATTCAGGCGCTCGTGGAAGTCGCCCTCGCGCTCGGCGCTCGCGCCCGGAGCGCGCTGCCCGACGCGCTCGGCGAAGCCGGCCTGGATCAGCCCGTAGAGCGCCTTGCCCGCGTCGAACTCGGCCAGCCCGCTCCGGTCCGCCACCTCCTCCACGGTCGCCATCCCGTCGAGGAGCGGCAGGATGCGCTCCTGCTCGGCGGTGAGCTCCAGGTCGGCCTCGTGGAGCCGGTCGCGGTCCACGTCGAACACGTCTTCGAGCGACGGGATCTTCTTGGAGATGACGCTCCACTCGTCCACCCTGCGCGCGCCCTCGAGGAGCAGGCTTTCCGGGTTGATGGACACCAGGAAGTCGGTCTCCTCCGGGCGCTGGTCGACCTCGAAGAAGAAGCTCCCCTGCGACCAGGTGAAGAGGAAATAGACCGCCTCCTCGATCTGGGAGCGGATCCGCTCCCGGAGTTCCGACTGCTCCAGCACGCCGTTTTCGAGGAGGATCTGGCCAAGGCGGCGCTCGGGCGCCCTTCCCTGCTCCTGCAACGCCTCGGCGAGCTGCTCCCCGGTCACGACCCCGTCCGCGACCAGCATGTCTCCCAGCCGGTCGCGCCGATTGACCACGTTCGCGTAAGTGATCCGTCCGGAGTCGAAGTAAATGCGCCCGAATCGCTCCCGGTCGGTGATCGACAGGCAGCCGGTCTTCATGCCCATGGACAGGAGCTGGCAGACGTCCGCCAGGCTGGCCTCGCGCAGGCTTCCCTTGATCGCCATCAGGCCTCCCGGCGGCGCGCAGGGACCCGCGCGCGGGCGGCGGCCCGGCGGGGGCGCGCACGCGCAGGGGCCCGGCGGGGGCGCGCGCTCACAGGTCCCGCTCCGTCAGCCATTGCGCCGGATACGGCCAGCGCCAGACGACCTTTTCGCGCGCCAGGAAGAATGGGTCCGCGCGCCCGTCCGCGCCCACCGTGAGCGGGGGAATCCCGATCTCCCCGGCCGGCCCGGCCGCCCCGGCGGCAGCCGACGCTCCTGGAGGCCTTGCGCCCGCGCTCGCGGCCGGGGCGCCCCCACCGGCCACGTCCGCGCCCGCCCCATCGGGCACCGAGGCGGCGGCCGCGCGGTCCTCCAGGCCCACGACGAGGCCGCTCGCGAGCCGCGACCGAAGCCGCTCCTCGAGACCCGTCAGCTCGCTCGGCGGGCAGCTCCCGGTGAACGCGAGCTGGGCGCCGCTGCGGTGCAGCGCGTCGAACAGGTGGAAGAGCTCCTCCTGTGCCCGCTCGGTGTCCGCCAGTACGTCGATGTCCTCCACCAGGAGTCCGCCCGCGGACCGGAGTCGCGCGCGCCAGTCCTCGACCTGGTTGCGTTCGAGCGCCTGGATGAGCTCGTCCGCGAAGGACCGGGCCGACATGAACGCCACGGGTCGCCTGGGGTTCCGCTCCGCGATCCGGTTGCCGAGCGCGCCCAGGAGCGCGGAGCGCACGGGCGACGCCTCGCCGTGCACGTAGAGGGGGTTGTAGCGGACGCCCGGCTGCTCGGCCGCCGCGCGCGCCGCCCGCAGCGCCAGGCTGCCCTCGTCCAGGGGGACACGCGCGAAGGTGTATTCGCCGGGCGGCGCGGGCAGGGGGCGTCGGCGCTCCCGGACCGCCGCCAGCATCGCCTCCGCGTCCGCGATGCGGTCGGGGTCGCGCAGCACGCCCCAGTGCAGCTCGGGGGCGGCGGGGTCCAGCGAGCGGATCTCGGCGTCGATCTCGCGGAGCCGCTCGACGTCCAGCTCGTAGGCGCGCACGAACTTCTCGACCTCCGACGGGTCGTGCGACCCGTGCAGCAGGCCTTCGAGGCGCGCCGTCCGGTAGCCGTCGCCCTCCCAGCGCATGATGGCGGACGCCAGCTGCTGGTCCTCCGCCGACCTGGACACGGCCGCGTCGACTGCGAGCGACACGTCGGCGAGGAAGTCGCCGAACTCCGAGGCGGCCTTCGGCGCGCTCCCGCCGACCAGCCGGGACACCTCGTCGCTGCCGACGACGCGGCCCTCCAACTCCTGCACGGCGAGCACCCGGTTCAGGGCTCCCTGCAGCTCGCGCACGTTGGAGAAGGTCGTGCGCGCGAGCAGCTCGGCCACCCCCTCGGCGAGCTCCTGCGACTGCTCCTCGGCCTTGCGGCGCACGATCGCGACGCGGGTCTCCAGGTCCGGAGCGCCGACGTCCACGATGAGGCCCCCGGAGAAGCGGGACAGCAGGCGGTCGTCCAGGCCGTCGATCTCCTGCGGCGGCCGGTCGCTGGTCAGCACCACCTGTCCACCGCGTCCCGACATCGCGTCCCAGACGCGGATCAGCTCCTCCTGGGTCCTGGGCTTCCCGGCCAGGAACTGCACGTCGTCCAGGATCAGCAGCCCGACGTCCCGGAAGCGCGAGCGGAACGCATCCCGCTCGCCCGCCTGGATCGCCTCCATGGCCTCGTCCATGAAGCGCTCCAGCGTGTCGTAGACGACGTTCAGCGACGCGTGCTCCTCGGCCGCCTTGTGGCCGATCGACGTCACCAGGTGGGTCTTGCCGAGGCCGGACGCTCCGTAGATGAACAGCGGATTGTAGGAGGCGCCCGGCGACTCGGCCACGCGCCGGGCGGCGGCGACCGAGAGCCGGTTTCCGGACCCGATCACGAAGTTGTCGAACGTGAACCGGGACACGAGGCCGGCGGACGCGGTCATCAGTTCCCGTCCGCGGTCGCCGCGGCGCCGGCGATCGGCTGCCGATAGCGCTCGGACAGCCGTCGGAGGACCAGCTCGCTCGCCGAGCGGAGCGTCTCGAACACGCCCTCCCCGCGCACGGCGGCGGCCTCGAACTCCGGGCCCCCTCGGAAGTTCAGCGTGTCGCTCAGCTCCTCGACCGGGGTCGCCCCCGGCAGGTCGCGCTTGTTGTACTGCATGACCAGCGGCAGCGACCGGATGTCCAGACCCTCCTCGGCGAGGTTCTCGTGGAGGTTGCGCAGGCTGGCGATGTTGTCCTCGAACACCGACGGCTGGGAGTCCGCGACGAACACCACCCCATCGGCGCCCCTCAGCACGAGCTTGCGGGTAGCGTCGTAGTAGACCTGGCCTGGCACCGTGTACAGCTGCAGGCGCGTGCGGAAGCCCGAGATGGAGCCGAGGTCGAGCGGCAGGAAGTCGAAGAAGAGCGTCCGGTCGGTCTCGGTGGCGAGCGACATCATCTCGCCCTTGCGCCCGTGCGGAAGGCGGCCGTGCACGTGCTGGAGGTTGGTAGTCTTACCGGACCGGCCGGGCCCGTAATAGACGATCTTGCACGTGATCTCACGCGTCGAGTAGTTGACCAGCGACATCTACCGGACGAGCTCCGGAGAGCCGGCGCCCCGGCGCATCAGGCTTGGTCTCCCATCACCCGCCGCACGCCACCCTCCAGCTCGTGCTCGAAACGGCTCGCGTCCCGCACCGAACCGCCCCCGCGCAGCTCGGGGATCTGTCTCAGGCGCTCTCCCAGGCGGTCGCTGAACAGCCGAACGATCCCGAGCGACGTCGAGCGGTCGAAGATCGCGACGAGGATCAGATCGGAGCCGCCGGTGGCGTACGGGGCGAGCAGCATGTGCTGGTTACTGCCCTCGTTGTGCAGGTGCGTCCAGCGGCGCGCTCCGGTCATGTCCGCGAGCGCGCTCGCGGCGGCGTGCGCGGCGGCCGCCAGCGACGCCACGTTGGTGACTTCGTAGCCGCGCGAGAAGCCCTGCTGCGCGAGCAGCTGGCCGCTGGCGTCCACGAGCACCGCCATGCGGACCCGGGTCTCCCGCACGTACTCGCGCAGCGGGCCGCGCAGCAGGTCGACGAGGACCGCGAGCTCGGCGCGGGTCCTCACGCGAGGGACCCGGCCACGCGCCCGGCCTCGACGCGCAGGACCGCGAGCTGGGCGTCCGGCGCCGCCACCGCGACGATCAGCAGCCCGCCCGCGGCGGCGACGAGCAGGTGCCCGTCCTCGGCGGCGAGCTGGAGCGTCCGGAGCGATCCCGCCCCGGCGAGGTCGGCGCAACGCGCGGAGCGCCGGAAGAGCTCCGCACCGAGCGCCGCGGCTGCGTCGGCGTCGACGCCGGCGTCGGCCTCCATCACGACGGGCACGCCCATATCCGCGTCGACCAGGATCGCCGCGCGCACGCCGTCCACCCGGAGCAGCGACTCCAGGGCGCGCTCGTACGGGTCAGCCATCCCGCCCTCCCAGGAAAGCGCGCGCGAGGCGCGCGGCGGTCTCCGCCGTGTGGAGCACCCAGCCGATCGGCGCGCCCGCGTCGGCCGCGATGAACGCCGCGTGTCCGTCGCCCACCGGACCCAGATGCGCCGCCATCCGGTCGGTCCGCAGGAGGACGCCGGTCCACGCGCCGAGCCCCAGCAGGCTCGCGGTCCGTTCGGCCTCCGCGGCGGCTCCGCCGAGGGCCGCGCCCACCGCCTCGCTGTCAGCCGAGTCCGGCCCGAGGTCCCCGCCGATGACGAAGCCGGAGCCGTCCACGAGCAGCGCGCCCCCGAACGGCCCGCTCCCGCGCAGGCCGGCGAAGAGCTGCGCGGGATCGCGGGGGACGGCCGGAGGCGCCGGCGCGGCCGGGGGCGCCGCCGCGGCCGCCGGAGCGGCGCGGTCCGCGGGCTGCCCGGGAACCGGGGCCCTCGGGGGCGAACCGGCCGGCGCTCGGGGGGCGGCCGGACGAGCGGCTGCCGCGGCCTCCGCCTCGGCCGCCTGGTGCCCGAGCAGGGGAGGCGGCCCGGCGGCCGCCGAGGCCGCCTTGCGCTCCACCAGCTCCAGCGCCTCGCGGGTCAGCGCATCGCCGGGACGCCGGGCCGCGGCGCGCTCCAGGTAGGCCTTCGCGCCGAGCAGGTCTCCGCGCTCCAGCCGGACGAAGCCCATCCCCCTGTTGGCCTCGAAGTGCGCCGGGTCGAGCCGCAGCACGACCCCCCACTCGTCGAACGCCCGCTCGCGCTCGCCGCGCTCCAGGTACAGGCGCGCGAGGAGCGCGTGCGCGCCGGCGTGGTCCGGCCGCCGTTCGAGGCCACGCATGCACACGCGCAGCGCGCCCTCCACGTTGCCCTGGCGACGATAGGCGTCGGCCAGGTTCACGAAGGTCGGCGCGCCCGGATCCCGGGCGACCTCGAGGCTCCAGCGCTGCACGTCGGCCGGCGCGGGCTTCGTCATCGTCCTCCTTCCGCGGTCGAAGCGGGGGTGAGGGTCAGGCGCTCGCGCTCGGACGGGTAGGGGCCGTCCCGCAGCACGAAGGCGAGGGTGCGCAGGGCCTCCGTGCCCCGCAACGCGAGCGGCGCCCGCTCGTCACCGTGTCCCAGTGCAAGAAACGTCTCCCAGGCGTGCCGCGCGCGCTCCAGGTCTCCGGTCCGGGCGGCGGTGAACCCCAGGTGGAAGTGGGCCTCCGCGGACGTCGGCTCGATCTGCGCGGCCCGCGCGAACGCTTCGGTCGCCGCCCTCATGCGTCCCTGCGCCGCCAGCGCGCGGCCTTCCAGCAGGTGCGGCTCGGCGCGTTCCGGGTAGTCCGCCGCGACCTCCCGGGCCGCCTGTTCCGCCGCCCGCGAGTCGCCCGTCCCGAGCAGACGCTCGGCCTCGGCGATCGACGACTCGAGCGCACCGCGGGGGCCGCGCGGGCGCGCGGACTCGATCGTGACTATGCCCGTGCTCAGCAGCCCGTAGACGATCTTCGCCACCTCGAAGGTGCCTCGTCCGACTCCCGCCGCGATGCGGCGCAGGTCGCTGTCGCCGTCTATCGCCGCCATGACCGCCCACTCGTCGGGGCGCAGGTCGAGCGGCGCGCCCTCCTGGCCGTCGGAGGCGGTCAGGCTCGGCACGGCCTCCATGTTGGGGATGCGCGCCTGCAGGCGGCTCCATTCGTCGATACGCCGGGCGCCCTCCATGAGCATCGACTCGACGCGCACGCGCACCTTGGTGTTCGCGTGCTCCACTTCGCCCTCGATGAAGCGGAACTCGCCTTCGCGCCACGCCAGCAGGTCGTACACGGACTCTTCGAGGTGAAAGCGGAGCTGGCGCTCCAGCTCCTCCTGCGAGACGCTCCCCATCTCGACGAGGATGTGCCCGATCAGCTGGTCCGGGTGCTGCTTCTTGAGGAGGACCGCCCGCCGGAGCTCGCCGTCGGTGATCCTGCCGGCGGCGACGAGGTGCTCCCCGAGGCGGCGAATGGGCCGCCTGCGCCGCACCAAGAAGAGCTCTCCCTCCTCGAAGTGCAGCTGCACCTCGTCCTTGTGACGCTCGGAGCGGATGTGGAGCACCCCGGTCTTCTTCGTGAGGTCGAGGAGCTGCAGGACGTCCTCGAGGCCCAGCTCGTGGAGGGGTCCCTCGATCGCCATCAGGCCGCTCCCGCGGGGACCCGGGCGAGCCCCAGGTGTTCCAGCGCGGCGCGCGCGCGCTCGTTGGCGGGGTCGAACGCGAGCACGCGCCGGAAGGCGGTGATTGCGTCCTCGTAACGCTCCTCGCCCGCCAGGTACTCCCCGAGGCGGTGCAGCCCATCGAAGTGGTACGGGTCGGCGAACAGGAAGTCCGCGAGGATCGCGATGGCGTCCGCGGACCGGCCCAGGCGGCACTGCAATCCGGCGAGCGAGAGCGCCGCCTCGGCGTAAGTGGGAAGCACCTGAAGCGCCGCGCGCAGCGCCGTCGCCGCGTCGTCGTCGTGGCCGAGGGAAGCGAGCGCGCGGCCCAGCCCGGTGAGCGCCGCCGGCCCCTCGGGCTCGAGGCTCAGCGCGACCCGGAACAGGCGCTCCGCGTCGGCGCCGCGGCCCGCCGCCAGCCGCGCGTAGCCGGCGTCCAGCGCGATCCCTGCGCGGTCGGTCTCCGACGCCCCCAGCGCGCGCTCCAGGACCTCCGCCGCTTCGGCGGGCCGTTCGTTGGCGGCCAGCGCCCGCCCGTGCGCGCGCAACGCGCGAGGGTCGCCCGTCGCGCTCGCCAGCTCGGCGGCGCTGGCGAGTGCCTCCTGGGAACGCCCGAGGTCCAGGAGCGCGAGCGCGCAGCCCAGCTCCGCCTCGGTCCTGGCGGGCGCGGGCAGCTCGCCGCCGGCCTCCTCGGAGAGGACGGACTGGTAGCGCTCCAGCGCTTCCCCCGCGAACCCCTGGCGCAGGAAGGCCTGGGCGCGGACCAGCAGCACCTCGGCGCGCGCCGCGCCCTCATCCGCGGCGCGGCGGGCCGCGACGTGCACCTGGTGCAGGTCGCCACGGTCCAGCGCCCGCCGGGCCGCGGCCAGCGGATCGGCGGAGTCGCCGTCTTCCGAGCCGCCCGGCCGCGCGCCGGCGGTCTCAGGCGGCGCGGCGGGGGTATCCGGCGGCGCGGCGGCGTACTCGGCGGGCGGGGCCGTGGCGGGAGCGGCTCCCTCGGCGCCATCGCCGGCGGGCTCGCCGCCCTCGAGGGACGCGAACACCTCCGCCAGGGCTTCGGACTCGAAGCGGAACTCCTCCACCTCCGCCTCCCCCGCGAAGCGGCGCTCGGCGCCCAGCTCGGGCGCCGGCACACCCGCCTCCTCGAACTGCAGGTCGATCAGGAGCCGGAACCGCGGCGCGGGGAAGAGCGGGTCGAGCTCCAGCGCGAGCCGGGTTTCGCGCAGCGCGCCCTGGTAGTCTCCCAGCGCCGACAGCGCGAACGCGAGCTGGTAGCGCGCCTCCGCGAGCTCGGGATCGAGCTGCACCGAGTGGACGAGCGCGGCGCGCGCGTCGTCGTGCCGCTGCAGGGCCAGTAGCGCGGTGCCGAGGCCCGCCCACGCGACGGCCGATCCGTCGTCCCGCTCGAGCGCGGTGCGGTAGGCGCGCTCGGCGGCCTCGTGCCGGCCCGTCCGCGTCAGCGCCAGCGCGTGGTTGCGCCAGACGTCGCCCGGCGCGCCGGGGTGCTCGAGCGTGTCGGCGAACACGCGCTCGGCCTCGGCGGGATCGTCCGCGTGGACCCGGGCCACCGCGAGGTTGTTGCGCGCCAGCACGTAGCGCGGGTCCACGTCGAGGGCGCGCAGGTAGGCGCGTTCGGCGCCCTCGAGGTCGCCCACCTGGTGCGCGGCGACGCCCCGCTCGTTCCACAGCTTCGGGCTGGCCGGTTCGATCTCGATCGCCTCTTCGTAGAGCGGGATCGCCCGCTCTCCGTCCCCGCGCAGCAGGAACAGCTCGGCCTGTGCCTGACGCACGATCAGGGCGTCCTCCCCGCGCGCGGCCGCCAGCCCGAACTCGCGCTCCGCCTCGGCCAGCAGTCCCTTTTCGCGGAAGGCGAGCCCCAGGTTGTAGTGCGCGAGGGTCCCCTCCACGAGCGCCGGCGCCGCGGCGCGCGCTCCGACCAGCTCCTCGTAGCGCGCCGAGTTGTAGGCGTCCAGGGAGAGGTTGGCCTCCGCCCGCCCGTAGGACGGGTTCAACTCCTCGGCGCGCGCGCCCGCCGCCGCCGCCTCTTCTGCGAGGCCGAGGTCCCCGTAGATGAACGCGAGCAGGTGATGCGCGGCCGCGAGCGCCTCGTCCAGCGCCAGGGCTCCCTGGAGCCGGTCGCGCGCGTCGCGCGGACGCGCCAGCTGGTAGAGCAGCTCGCCGGCCTGCAACTCCAGCCCGGGGTCCTGCACGCCGCGCGCGCGCGCTTCGTCCACCACCCGCAGCGCGGCCTCGAGCTCGCCCCTGTCGGACTCGGTGCGGGACAGCGCGAGCGCGACCTGGGGGTCGTCGGGAGCGCGCTCGAGCAGGTCCGCCCAGTGCGCGCGCGCCGCCTCCGCGTTGCCCGCGTGCTGGTGGGCGCGCGCGAGGCGCGCGCGCGACGCCCGGTCGTCGGGAGCGCGGGCGAGGTCGGCTTCCAGCCCCGCGACGAGCCGCTCGAAGTAGCCCTCGTGGGAGTACGCGATGCGCAGGTTGCGCTCGGCCACGCCCATGCGCGGGTCCAGGGCGAGCGCGCGCTCGAACGCGTCGATGGCCTCCTGCAGCAAGCCCTTTCGGTAGTAGACGACCCCGAGGTTGTTGTGCGCGCCGGCGTCCCGCGGGTCGATCCTGTGCGCGAGGGCGCGCAGGATCTGCACGTCGCGCTCGGAGCGCTGACCGCTCGCGCCGGGTGGCGTCGTCAGGCCGGTGCGTTCCAGGGGGTCCTCATGGGCGTCAGGCGACGTTGATGGCCTCGAGAATGGCGCGAATGGACGGCGCATCCGGCACGAGCACGAACTGCCCCGGAAGGGGCTGCTCGTCGCCCTCCATCCGGAAGCGGGTATCCAGCACGAGCGCCTTTCCCGGGCCCGATCCCGGCCCCTCGGTATCGACGTCGGGGACCGGCCCGGCGTCCAACCTCATCGTGGGAACCGACATCAACAGCAACATGCCCATGAAGTCCGAGAGGGCGTTCAGGTAGGCGCCGGCGATGATGTTGCCGGCCTCGACCAGCGCCGAGCGCTCCATGTCCCCGAACCCGCCCGTCTCGGAGCCGTCCGAGCCGGTCAGGATGCCGGCGATGCGCCGCGCCGTCCGGGGCGGGAATACCTGCATGGTCTCTCCCGTCACGTCTCCCAGGACCTGCATCCGCACGGTCGCGTAGTCTCCGTCCTCGCCCGAGGCCACTGGTATCGACCCGATGCGGACCGTCGGCACGTCGACCAGGATGCGACGGTTGGTCAGCTGCGACAACGCGGTCGCCGCGTGCCCGGCGCCGATGTTCGCGACCTCCCGAAGGGCGTCGATCTGCTGGGTGTCCAATTCGAACGCATTCACCGGTTTCGCTCCCTTTCCCGCGTCACAGGACGCTCATCGGATCCAGCACGAGGGCCGGACGCCCGTCCCCGAGCAGCGTGACCCCCGCGAAGCACGGCAGCGTGCCCGCCGGCCCGTCGAATCGCTTGACGACCATCTGCTCCCGGCCGATGAGCCGCTCGACAGCGAGCGCGCCGCGGGCGGCGCCGCTGCCCGCGATCACGGCGGCCGTCTCGGCGCCCCTGCCGGCGCAGGACAGGGCCTCCCCCAGCCGCACGAGCGGCACGACGTCGCCGCGCAGGTTCAGCACCTCCCGCCCGCGCTGGCGTGACACCGCGCCGTTCAGCTCCACCACTTCCTCGACGTGGTTCAGCGGGATCACGTAGTCCTCCCCGCCGACCTGTACCCTCAGGGCCGGGGCGAGCGCCAGGCTGAGCGGCAGTCGCATCTGGAAGCGCGTGCCGCGGCCCGGCGCGGTGGTCAGGGAGATGGACCCGCCGAGGCCACGGACCCGACTCACCGCTACGTCCAGCCCGACGCCGCGTCCCGACATGCTCGAGACCGAGGGGGCCGTCGTGAATCCGGGCCTCGACAGGAGCCGCAGCAGCTCGTCGTCGCGCAGCTCGTCCACGCCGTCGACGAGTCCCTCGCGCCGCGCGCGCGCGAGCACGTCCGCGCGCGAGATCCCGCGCCCGTCGTCCTCGACGTCGATCACGACCGCGGCGCGCTCCCGGGCCGCCCGGAGCAGCAGCGTTCCCCGCGGAGGCTTGCCGGCGGCGCGCCGTTCGGCGGCGGGCTCGATGCCGTGGTCGACGGCGTTCCGCAGCAGGTGCAGCAGCGGGTCGCCGATGTCCTCGAGGATCGAACGGTCCAGCGTGATCTCCGTCCCCTCCAGCACCAGGCGGACGTCCTTTCCGGTGCTTCGAGCGGCGTCCCGTACGACGCGCGGGAAGCGCTCGAACACATCCCGCACCGGGATCATGCGAACCCCCAGGATCGCGTACTCGAGGTCGTCCAGGACGCGTCCCATCTCCGAGGAGACGCGCTCCACCTGCGTGTCGGCCTCCGCGAGGGCGGCCAGCTCCGCGCGCAGGATGCCCAGCTCGCCGACGGCCTCCGCGATGCTGTCCAGGTGCTCCTGGTCGACGCGCACGCGCCGCCCCACCGCCGGGGCGGGGACGCCGCGGGACCCCCCGCGCCGCGGCGCCGCCCGCCGCGCGGTCTCCCAGGAAACCGCCTTGACCTCGCCGCCCTCGCGGATCGCCGCATCCAGCAGGTCGATGTCCGCGCCGGGGGGGAAGACGAGGCGGAAGTCGCCGTCGAAGGCGTCGTCAAAGGCGGCCGGATCGCAGGAGACGATCGGCGAGACCTTCGCCACGGCCCGGCAGATGATGGTCGCCCGTGCGGCCTTCAGGGGCGCCGCCATGTCGATCAGAACGCGCGCCGCGGGAGCGGCGTCGGTTTCCAGGATGCCCACGTCGACCCCGTCCAGGAGGGCGGCGAGGTCCTCCTCGGGCGCCGGCACGGCGGGGGACGCGACCGCCTCGGCGGCCGGCGGCTCGCGCCCTTCCTCCGCTGCGGGATCGGGCTCGGGGGGAGGGAAGGCGGACGTCTCCAGGGCGGCGTGCAGCCGGTCGGAGGCGGCGAGCAGCTCGTCGATCAGGTCGGCGTCCACCGCCAGCGCGCCGCTGCGGATGGACTCGAGGCGGTCCTCCAGAGCGTGCGCCTCGTGCGCGACCGCTGAGTAGCCCATCGCGGCGGCCATGCCCTTCAGGGTGTGCGCCGCGCGGAACGCCTCCTCGACGGGCTCGTCCCCACCTCCCTGCTCGATCCCGAGCAGGCTGCGCGAGAGCGCCCGCAGGTGCTCGCGGCTCTCCGAGAGGAAGAGCTCGATGTAGCGGCCGGTGTCCACTCGCCTCAGCCGAGGACGCGCTGAACGGCCTCCAGCACCCGGGAAGGCTGGAACGGCTTCACGACAAAGTCCTTCGCCCCCGCCTGGATCGCCTCGACCACCAGCCCCTGCTGGCCCATCGCGCTGCACATGAGGATCCTCGCGCCCGGGTGCTCCTGGACGATCTCCCGGACGGCGTCGATCCCGCCCTTGTCGGGCATGACGATGTCCATCGTCACGAGGTCGGGTTTCAGCTCCCGGTATCGATCGACCGCTTCGACCCCGTTCTCGGCCTCGCCGATGACTTCGAAGCCCGCCTGCTTGAGGATGTTCCCCAGCATGGTGCGCATGAACAGCGCGTCATCGCAGATCAGAACGGTCTTGCCCATGTAGCCCCCCCAGATGTCCCGTGTCCCCGGCCGGCCGACCGCCGCCGGAGATCCCTTCACGCCTATGGGCCGGCGAGCCGCCTCACCGGGTGATGCCGGCTACGTGCGCGGTGGGTCGATGACGTTGGAAATGCGGGTGGGGTCGTCCGAAGCCCAGAGCCGTTCGAGCACGCTGCCCGCATCGAGCGCGAGAAACGCCTTGCCACCCCAGTCTCCGACTCCTAGAAGGCCCTCCTGGTATGCGTCGAGGACCTTGAGATCCTCCACGCTCACGGAAAGTCCGTGGGTCACCGCGCTTACCACCGCCAACACCTCCTCCACCACGAACGCGGCCGGGCGGTCCCCGCCCTCCGCGACCAGCAACTGGTGCCCGGGCTTCTCGATCGACGGCCGCAGGGAGAGCGACGCACCGAAGTCGAACACGGTCACGATCCGTCCCCGGAGATTCGCCAGGCCGCCTACTTCCGGCCCACAGCCGGGGAGCCGCGCGAGCGGCCTCGCCTCGAGAATCTCGCGGATCTGCCCGACCGGGAACGCGAACCGGTGGTCCGCGCACCGGAAGACCACCCACCTGGGTGTCTGCCGCGAGGCCACTTGGGCCGACGAAGCCGGGCTGCTGACGCTCATGGACCGTTCGCCAAAGTACGCCGCGCGCGCGCGTGGGGTCAACCGTCGCGCGCCCAATCGGCGACCGCGCGGAGGTCCTCCGGAAGCGGCGACGTGAAGCGCTCCCGACGGCCCGTGCGCGGGTGCGTGAACTCCAGCTCCGCGGCGTGCAGGAACTGCCGACCGGCGCGCCGCGACAGCTCCGCCGCCCAGCCGTGGTCCGGCCCGCCGAACCCGCGTTCCCAGCCCGCGGCGTAGACGGAGTCTCCCACGACGGGGTGCCCGATGTGCCTCAGATGCACGCGGATCTGGTGCGTTCGCCCGGTCTCCAGTTCCGCCCGCAGCAGCTCGGCGGCCCGCCAGCGCTCCAGGAGCGTGAAGTGCGTGCGCGCGGCCCTGCCCCCCTCCACCACCGCCATGCGCTTGCGGTGCGAGGAGGATCTGCCGATGGGCGCGTCGACGGACACCGAGTCCTCGACCAGGTGACCCCAGGACGCGGCCAGGTAGCGCCGGCGCACCTCCCTCCGCTTGAGCGCCTCCGCCAGCGCCCGGTGGGCACGGTCGTGCTTGGCGACGACCATCAGACCCGAGGTGTCCCGGTCGAGGCGATGGACTATGCCGGGCCGGCGCACGCCGCCGACCCCGGAGAGGTCCGGGATGTGGAAGAGGAGAGCGTGCACGAGCGTTCCCGTGGCGTGCCCGACGGCCGGATGGACGACCACTCCGGCGGGCTTGTCGATGACCGCCAGGTCGGAGTCTTCGTGGACGATGGTGAGGGGAAGGTCCTCGGGCGTCAGGTGCGACGGCTCGGCCGCGGGCAGTCGAACCTCGACCTCGCTGCCCGGACGGGGCGCCTCGCTCTTCGCCGCCGGCCGCCCGTCCACCAGGATGTGGCCGCCGCGCAGCAGCCGGACCACCTGGGACCTCGATAGCCCGCCCACCCGGGCGGCCACGTAGGCATCCAGCCGTTCCTGCGGCGGCGCGCCTTCGACCCGCCACCGCCGCACGTCCATGCCGACCCGCTACCGGCCGGAGTCGCGCGAGTCCTCGCGCCACAGCGACAGGGCGAGGACGACCGCGCCCGCGGTCACCGCTACGTCGGCGACGTTGAACACGGGCCAGCGCACCGCGCCCACGCCGATGTCCACGAAATCCACGACACCGTGCTCGTGACGCACGCGGTCCACGAGGTTGCCGAGCGCGCCGCCCACGATCAGCGCGATCGCCGTGAGTCGGCCCTGGGCGCGCGCCGGGGTCATCCAGTACATGGCCAGGAGGGCGAGCAGCGCGACCACCGACAGGACCAGGAACACGGCTCGCGACGCGTCCCCCAGGTGAATGCCGAAGGCCGCGCCGGGGTTGAAGATGTAGGTCAGGCGCAGGTACTCGCCGATCAGGTCGACCTGCTGGTAGGGGTCCATGAAGCGCTGCACGAGCGCCTTGGTGATCCAGTCCGCCACGACGAGGACGACGACGATCCCTCCGAAGCGGGCGTGGTTCTTCTCGCCGCCGGGCGGCACCGACCCGCGCGGCGCGGCGGTCGACGTCCCTCCCACGCTGGTCCCGTTCATCGCTCGGCCAGCGCGAGCCCGATGCGCACGCTCTCGCCGTCCAGGTCCAGCTCGGCCGAGCCAGAGGCGGCCGCCGGGCGGCCGTCGTCCGTATCCAGCGACAGCGCGAGCGTCTCCGCCATGATGAAGTCGCGATGCGCCTCCAGCGAGCGCGCCACCTTGCCGCGCGCGCTCACGGTCAGGTCGATCCGGTCCTGGACCTCCAGGCCGCTCTCCTTGCGAAGCCGCTGGATCCGGCTGACCAGCTCGCGGGCGAGCCCCTCGAGCTGCAGCTCCTCGTCCAGCGTGGGATCCAGCGCCGCGGTGAGCGTGCCGTCCGACTCGACCGTATAGCCGGCGCGCGCGTGCCGCTGGATCTCGACCTCCCCGGGCCCGAGCTCGACCGGCTCCCCGTCCAGCGCGACGCGCAGCACCCCGCTGTCGCGGAAGTCGGCGAGGGCGTCCGCGCCGGCCTCCCGGACCGCCCGCGCGACGTCGTTCGTGCGCTTGCCGAAGCGCGGCCCGAGGGCGCGGAAGTCGGGCTTGGCGGCGAGCGTCACGAACTCCGCCGCGTCGCGCACCGGATGCACCTCCTTGACGTTCAGCTCCGCGCGCAGGATGTCGGTCACCTCCGGCCGGAGCGCCACCCCGGGGGGAAGCGTGACGTGGACCGCGCGCAGCGGCTGCCGCACCCGGATCTGGACGCTCTCCCGCGCCGCGCGGCCGAGGCTCGCGAGCGTCCGCGCGGCGCCCATCTCCGCCTCCAACGCCTCATCCCGGTCCTGCAGCACCGGCCACCCGGCCAGATGGACGCTCTCGCCCGCGGTCAGCGCCCGGTGCAGCCAGTCCGCCATGAACGGAGTGAAAGGCGCCAGCAGCCGGCTCACCGTCACGAGCGCGTCGTGCAGCGTGCGGAACGCCGCCCGCGTGTCGTCCGCGTCGGCGCTTCCCCAGAAGCGGTCGCGGCTCCGGCGCACGTACCAGTTGGAGATGTCGTCGACGATCAGGTCGCCCACGGCGCGCGCCGCCGCGGTGATGTCGTAGGCCTCCATGGCAGCCGTCGCCACGTCGGCGACGCTCGCCAGGCGCGACAGCATCCAGCGGTCGAGCGCGCCCCGGCGCTCCGGCGCGAGGTCGGCGTCGGACGGCGACCAGTCTTCCAGGTTGGCGTAGAGCTCGAGGATCCGGTACGTGTTGGCCAGCGTGTCGAAGGTGCGCCGGAAGGACTCGGCGAGGGTCGCCTCGTCGAAGCGCTTCGCGCTCCACGGCTGGCTTCCGGCGAGGAAGTACCAGCGCACGGCGTCGGCCCCGTACCGGCCGATCGAGTCCCAGGGATCCACGACGTTGCCGCGGGACTTCGACATCTTCTGCCCCTCGGCGTCCAGCAGCAGGCCGTTCACGACGACGTTCCGGTACGCGGGACCGCGCCCGAGCATCGTCGCGATCGCCATCAGGGAGTAGAACCACCCGCGCGTCTGGTCCACGCCCTCGCAGATGTAGTCGGCCGGGAAGTGGCGCTCGAACTCCTCCGCGTTCTCGAAGGGCCAGTGCCACTGCGCGTACGGCATCGCGCCGCTGTCGAACCAGACGTCGATGACCTCCGGCGTGCGCCTCATCGTCCCGTCGCACGCGCCGCAGGGCCACGTCAGCTCGTCGATCGCCGGCTTGTGCGGATCGAACTCCTCGCCCAGGGGCCCCGCGCGCTCCGCGAGCGCCGCGAAGGAGCCGATGACCTCGACGTGCCCGGCGTCCGCGTCGCACACCCAGACCGGGAGCGGCGTGCCCCAGTAGCGGTCGCGCGACAGCGCCCAGTCGACGTTGCCGGACAGCCACTCGCCGAACCTGCCGGTGCCCACTTCGGGCGGGTACCAGTGGACGCGCGCGTTGTTCTCCACCATGTCGTCGCGCACGCGCGTGGTCTCGAGGAACCACGAGTCGCGCGCCATGTAGATCAGCGGGCTGGAGCAGCGCCAGCAGTGCGGGTAGCTGTGCTCCTCCAGCGTGTGACGGAACAGGCGGCCGCGCGCGGCGAGGTCTTCGACGAGGAGCGCGTCGGCTTCCTTGACGAAGACACCGCCCACGAGCGGGATCTCCGGTTCGAAGCGGCCGGCGTCGTCCACGGGACGCAGCATGGGCAGGCCGTGCCGCTGCCCGGAGGCGTAATCGTCCGCGCCGAACGCGGGCGCCAGGTGCACCACTCCGCTGCCCTCCTCGGCGCTCACGAACTCCTCGGACACCACCGTCCAGCCCGCGCCGGTCTCCTCCGGCTCCGGCAGGAGCGCGAACGGGCGCTCGTAGCGGCGCCCGATCAGCTCCGCGGCGGGCCACAGCCGGACCACCTCGGCGTCCTCGCCGAACAGCGCTTCCACGCGCTGCTCCGCGAGCAGCAGACGCCCGTCGCCGTGGCGGACCTCCGCGTAGGTGAGCTCGGGATGCAGCGCCAGCGCGGCGTTGGCGGCCAGCGTCCAGGGCGTGGTCGTCCACACCAGGAACGCGCGTCCGTCCGGATCGGGGGCGCCGTCGGTGACGAGCAGCGGGGCGCGGAAGTAGAGCGATGGATCCGAGACCTCCCTGTAGCCGAGCGCGACCTCGTGCGAGCTCAGCGCGGTGCCGCAGCGGGGGCAGTAGGGCACGCTCTTGTGGCCGCGGTAGAGGAAGCCGCGCGCGTGCAGCTCCGCGAGCAGCGACCACACGCTCTCTATGTAGTCGTCGGCGAAGGTCACGTAGGGCCGGCTGTAGTCCAGCCAGTATCCGATGCGCTCGGAGAGCCGTTCCCACTCCTCCTTGTAGGTGAAGACGCTCGCGCGGCACGCCTCGTTGAAGGCCGCCACGCCGATCTCCTCGATCTCCCGCTTGCCGCTCACGCCGAGCCGCTTTTCGGCCTCGATCTCGACGGGCAGGCCGTGGGTGTCCCAGCCGGCGATGCGCGTGACGTGGCGGCCGCGCGCGGTCCGGAACCGGCACACGACGTCCTTGAGGGCGCGCGAGAGCACGTGGTGCAGGCCGGGGCGGCCGTTCGCGGTGGGCGGACCCTCCCAGAACACGAACGGCTCGCCTCCCGCGGTGGCTTCCAGCGTCGCGCGGAATAGCTCCTCGGAGCGCCAGCGCTCCAGGAGGGTCTCCTCGAGAGCGCGCGCGTCCGGTGGAAACTGCGGAAAGCTCATGGCCCGGCTTGCCCCTTCCAGTGACGGTCCGCCCGCGACGTGGCCCGCACGTCAGGAGCGCCCGCGGCGGCCGCTCGCTGGGCGAGCCGCGGGCGCTGCGCGCCCCTCTACCTCCGAAGCGCCGCCGCGGTCCCTCCGTCCTCCCGCGCCGCCCTCGGGGCTCACTCCTCCTTGAGGATCGCGGCCAGCCAGTCCGGTTCGTCGCCGCCCCGCGGCGGGGGCGGCTCCTCCCCGCGCGCGTCCGGCGGGCGGCGGCCGGGCGACTTCGGGTCCAGCGACGCCGCCGGGGCCGCGAACCGGTCCCGGCCGTGCCCGCGCTCGTCGGTGACCGGCCTGGGCGCCGCGGCCGGCGGCGGCACCGCCCAGGGATCATCCTCCGCTCCGGCCGAGGGCTCGGCCGCGGGCGGGCGGGCGGGCTCCCGGGTTGCACGGGGCGGCTCGTCCGGGGCCGCGGCATCGTCGCGCGAGACCGGCCGTCGGGGGCCCGGCTCGCCCGCGCCCCTCCCCGTCGGCGGGGCCGGCGCGCGCTCCGCGGCCTCGTCGCCGCTCTTCACGACGGGCGTGGCCGGCCGTGCGCCGGAGCGTGAGACCGCGGCCGACGCTTCCTCGTCGGCGGCCTCCGCCCGCACGCGCGGCGCGGATGCGCCCTCGGACCCCTCGGAGGCGGCCGCGGCCTCCTCCAGCGAGTCGGCGACGACCGCGAGCTCGCGCAGCTCGCGCTCGAGCATGCCGCGATAGCCCTCCACGAGCTGCCGCTGGCGCGCGCGCAGCCGGCGCAGCGTCTCCTCCTCCTTCTCGATCGCGCGCAGCGCGCCGTCGCGCACGCGCTGCGCGTCGTGCTCCGCTTCGCGCCGCATCAGGGCGGCCTCCTTGGAGGTCTGCTCGCGCACCTCCTCGCGCATCTGCTGCGCGCTGACCAGCGCCTCCGTCAAAGCCTTCTCGCGGTCCTTGTACTCGCCGGCGCTCGACCGGAGCGCCGTCAGCTCCTCGGCGAGCTTCCGGTTCTCCTTGATCAGCGCCTCCAGCCTTTCGGCTACGAGGTTGAGGAAGTCGTCCACGTGCCCGGGGTCGTAGCCCCTCAATCCCCGCGGGAAATCCGCCTTCTTCTGCCGTACTTCGAGCGGCGTCAAGTCGATCATCGTCCACGCTCCCCGAGCAGAACCGTCCCCAGTCGCACCATCGTGCTCCCCTCCTCCACTGCCAGCTCGTAATCCAGCGACATCCCCATCGACAGGTATCGCGCTTCGAATCCCTCCACCCCCGCGGCGCACTCGTCGAAGACCTCGCGGGCGCGCCGGAACGTCCGGCGGACCCACGCGTAGTCGTCGGTCAGCGGCGCCATCGTCATCAGTCCCCTGACCCGCACCGCCTCGAGCTCGCAGATCCGGCCGACCGCCTCCACGTGGCCTTCCCGGATCCCGCCCTTCGCCTCCTCGCCGGAGACGTTGACCTGCACGAGCCCTTCAACTGTCCGGCCGGCGCGCACCGCCTCCTCCGACAGCGCCCGGGCCAGGCGCAGCGAATCCACGGAATGGATGAGCGAAAAGAGCGGCAGGGCGAGTCGGGCCTTGTTTCGCTGGAGGTGTCCGATCAGGTGCCACTCGAGGGTGTCGTCGGGCGCGCGGAGGCCGGCACGCTCGACCTTTTCGGCGAGCTCCTGGACGCGGTTCTCGCCGCACCTCCACACCCCCTCCGCCGCCACCGCGAGGGCGGCCTCGAGAGGGTGTCCCTTGGTCACCGCGACCAGCGTCACCCCGCTCGCCCGACCTCCCCTCACGCGCGCCCGTTCGATGCGTTCGCGCACCTCCGGCAGCGCGCCGCGCAACCGCGCACGGTAGCCCTCGGTGTCCACGTCCCTCCCGGCGTCCCCTGGCCCACCCCCTTCCGCGCAGGTCCAGTCTACGGCCCCGGCGCCGCTCCTGCCATTCGGCCGCGCCGCGCCGGACCCGTCACGGGCGGCCGGCGACGGAGAGCTCGATGGTCGACCCGGCCGGGCGTTGGGTCCCCCGAACGAAAAAAAGGGGACCGGCGCCGCCGGTCCCCTTCCGGTGCGCCGGGGCGCACGCGAGCGTCGCGGCCGCCTAGTTCGTCACCCTGAACGTAATCGGCAGCGACACCCACACGCTGACCTTCTGGTCCCGGTTCAGCGCCGGGCTGAACTCCATGATGTCGGCGACCTTGAGCGCCGCCTCGTCGAGCTGCTTCTGGCCGCTCGACTTGTTGAGCAGCGTCTTCTCCACGCGTCCGTTCTGGTTGATATAGAACCAGATCTCGGGCGAACCGCCGATGCCCGCGTCCTTAAGCATCGGCGGGTAGTAGCGCTCAAGCGCCCGCGTGATCGCGGTGCGGTTCTTGAGCTCCGGGGCCACCTCGAACGGGGTGTATACCGGCGCGTCGGAGATGTCGCCCTCGCCCGGGCTGGGCGGCGGCGGCAGGTTCTCGATCGGATTCATCTCGAACGTCGTCGGCGCGATAGTGATGTCCTCGTCGATCGTGACGTCCGAGATCACGGGCGTCGCCGGACGTGCGATCTGCTCGGGCGGCGGCGGGATCTCGATCTCCGGCGGCAGGTCGATGGCCTCGAGCTCGATGTTGTCGAAGGCCACGTCGGCGGCCGTGGCGGCCGGCCAGAACATGAACATGACGAAGTGGAGGAGCGCGGCGGCCGCGATCGAGCCCCAGAACCAGGACCCGAAGCCGTTCTTGAATCGGTCGTTCGCCGTCATACGGCTGGCGGTGATGCCTTCCGTTGCCATCTCTACCTCCTCGCGCGCGCCATGCGCTGTTCCAGGTTCGTATAGAACGTAACACGAACCGTGCCAGCTTCCTGTAGCTGTTCCTGCAACGAGTTCATTACCCGATACGGGACGTCGCGGTCCGCGCGGAGCACCGGAACGAGCCGCTGGTTCGACTCCCTGTAGAGCTCGTTGACGATCGGCGCGACGGCTTCCATCGGGGTGTTCTGGTCGTTTATCCAGATGGCGCCGTCCCGCTCCACCCAGATGTGCAGGATGTCCTTCCTCGGCTCGTCGAGCTTCTGGGTGGCCTCCGCCTCCGGGAACTCCGCGTCGCGCGGCTGTTCCTTCCGAAACACGGTGGTGACCATGAAGAAGATCAGCAGCAGGAAGGCCATGTCGGCCAGCGATGACGACGGGATCTCGCTCGACGCCTTGGACTTCCGTTCCAGCCCGCCTCGCATCATGGCTCTACAACTCCAGTTGCTGGAGGGAGATGCGCTCCGCGCCGGCCGCCTGGAGCTGGTCCAGCACATCGATCATGAACCGGTAGGACGCTTCGGGATGCGTCTTGACGGCGGCGATCAGGTTCTCGTTGCGGGAGAACTCCTGGCGCCAGATCGAGGAGAGCTGGCTCGAGCTGACCGGCTGCACCTGCGGGCTCTCGCCGCGCTTGACCTGCACCACGCCGTCCGGCTGCACCGTGAGGTGGAGGACGTTCTTCTGCGAAACCTCGATCTCCTCCTGCCGCTCGGGCAGCACGATGCGCAGCCCCTTCTCCTCCTCGAAGACCGTGGTCACGAGGAAGAACACGAGCAGGAGAAAGGCGATGTCGGCCATCGACGCGGTGGGAATCTCGCCGCTGGGCCGGTTCTTCTTCTTCAGGATTGCCATGTCGGGTTCTCGCGGCGCGCTAGAGCTGTTGCGGGTCCGACCCGCCGACGTCCTCTACACCGGAGTCGAGTGGATCGGTCTCGCGCAGGGTCGGTGCCGGCTCGCTGCGCACGGGGGTACGGGGCACGACGGGCGGAGCTCCGGCCGGCACCGGAACCGCTCCGTACTCCCCCCAGATGATCCTCAGCACGGCGCCGCTGCCTTCCTCCATGTCCAGGATGAGCTTGTCGATCCTGCTGACGAACCAGTTGTAGGCGATGTTGATCGGAATGGCGATCACGAGGCCCGCGGCGGTGGTGATCAGGGCGACCTTGATTCCGCCGGCCACGAGCGAGGCCTCCACCTGGCCGGCCTGCTCGATCGCGCCGAAGGCGCCGATCATGCCGATCACGGTGCCCAGGAACCCCAGCAGCGGCGCCACGTTGGCCAGCGTGGCCAGCAGCGTGAGACCGCGCTCGAGGAAGCCGAGCTCGATCCTGCCGGTCGTCTTGATCGCGTTCTCGATCTCCCGGGTTTCGGCGCCCATGCCGATCAGCCGGCGGAGGCCGGACACGAGGATCGCCGCCACCGGACCGGGGGTCTCTTCCGCCACGCGCACGGCCTCGGCGAACTTGCGCTCGGTGCCGAGCGTCTCAACCCGCTCGAGCAGCTCGCGGGAACGCGCGTGCGCGGTGTACAGAGTGTACGCCTTGGCGATGATGACGCCGAGGGCGACCAGGGAACAGAGCAGGAGCGGGTACATCATGAACCCACCGTCGGCGAAGAGCGTCAGCAGGTTGTACTGGTTATCCTGCACGGAACTCCCCCAGGCAGCGGGTCTGTGCGCGCGTGTGGCGCAAAGGATCGGGCAATGTAGGGACCGCCCCGAGGGCGGTCAACGCGATCGATCCCGCGGGCCCGACCATGAAAACTACCCGACCCCGACGAGCGTGATCCCGACGAGCTCGTTGCGCAAACGCTCCGGGGAGACGTTGCGCTCCAGCACGCCGCGGCGCGCGATCGATACCTGCGATGTCTCCTCGCTCACCACGACCACGACGGCGTCGGTCTCCTCGGACAGCCCTATGGCCGCGCGGTGCCTCGTGCCCAGCGTGCGGTCGCTGACGGGGTACTGCGTGAGCGGCAGGACCACCCCCGCGGCGACCACCGTATCGCCCGAGATGATCACCGCACCGTCGTGGAGCGGCGCGGACGGCGCGAAGATGCTCTCCAGCACCTCGGCCTTCACCTTGGCCTGGATCACGGTGCCGGTGTCGGCGTACTCCTGGAGCCCCATCTCGCGCTCGAGCGCGATGATCGCGCCGACATGCGTCCGGCTCAACCGGATCGCGGCCTCGACCACCTCCTCCACGACCTGGGTCTCCTCCATCCGGTTGAACAGCCGCAGCATCCGGTTCTGGCCGAGACGCGCGAGGGTGCTGCGCAGTTCCGGCTGAAAGACGATCAGCGCCGCGAACGCGCCGTACTCGAACACCTTCTCCATGATGTAGCGGATCAGCCCGAGGTCGAGCACGCGCGAGAAGAAGTACACGCCGCCCAGGACCAGCAGTCCGGTGAGCATCTGGAGCGCGCGAGTCCGGGCCAGCAACCGCAGCACGTAGTAGAAGACCAGCGCCACGAACAGGATTTGGGCGATGTCCCAGGGCCGCGGCAGCAGGAATTGGTAGCGAACCAGAAACTCAGGCACCGTGTTCCTTCTCGTCGGTCGGCGGCGCGGCGTCGGCGAACGCGGCGGCGACGTCCAGCGCGTGACGCGCCGCGCCCACGTCGTGGACACGGAAGATGCGGGCGCCGGCCAGAAACGCCACCACGCACGCGGCGAGCGTTCCCGGCAGCCGGTCCCCGGCGGGGACGCCGCCCGCGAGCTCGCCCACGAAACGCTTCCGGCTGGGACCCACGGCGACCGGGTGGCCCAGGTCCGCGAGCCGCTCCAGGCCGCGCAGCGCCGCCATGCTCTGGGCGGGCGTCTTCGCGAAGCCGAGCCCGGGGTCTAGCGCGATCGCTTCCTCCGGCACGCCGCGCGCGCGCGCGATGCGGACGGAAGCGCGCAGCTCGGCGATCACCTCGCCCATGGGGTCCGGGCCGTAGCGAGCGCGCGCGTAGGACGCCATCTCGGCCACCGTTCCGCGGGAGTGCATCAGGATGAGGCCCGCGTGCGCGTCCCTCACGACGTCGGCGATCCCGGGGTCGAGCCGCAGCGCCGACACGTCGTTGATCACCGCCGCGCCGGCGTCCAGGGCCGCCCGCGCGGTGTCCGCCTTGACGGTGTCGACCGACACGACGACGTCCGGAAACTCGCGCGCGAGTGCCTCGACGACGGGTACCACCCTGAGCCGCTCCTCGGCGGGGGGGACCGGGTCCGCGCCCGGACGTGTCGACTCGCCCCCGACGTCGAGCAGGTCGGCTCCCGCGCCGACCATGCGCCCGGCCGCCGACAGCGCGGCGTCCACGCCCGAGACGCGGCTCTCCTCCCAGAACGAATCCGGCGTCGCGTTCAGGACGCCCATGACGAGCGGCCGCCCGAGGGACAGCCGCCCGGACGCCGTGGCCCAGACCGATGCGCGACGAGGACCGGAGGGCGCCCGCCCCCCGGTCCCCGTCGGCGGCGAGGCCGTCGAAGGCCGCGCCTCGGCCACGCCGGACCGAGCCGAGCTACGGACCCCGCCGGCTGCGCAGCGCCGGCGCGGGCACGATGTCTCCGTCCGCGGCGCCGGGCCGGGCCTCCGGCTTGGAGCGCGCGGGCGCGGGCTTGGCGGGCCCGGGCAGCGGCGGGCCGGCCGGGACGGGCGCCGGCAGCTCCTTGCCCTGCTCGAGGAGCTGGATCTCCTCGGCGTCGAGCGTCTCCCTCTCGAGCAGCGCCTGCGCCAGCGTCTCCAGCAGGCCGCGGTGCTCCCCGAGGGTCGCCACCGCCTTTGCGTACGCCTCGTCCAGAAGCCGCTTCACCTCGTTGTCCACCATCTCGGCGGTGCTCGCGGACACGTGGCGGCGCTGGCCGAGCTCGCGCCCGAGGAACACCTCGTGCTCGGCGTCGCCGACCGCCATCGGCCCCACCTTCTCGCTCATCCCGTACTGGGTCACCATGCGCCGCGCGAGCTGCGTGGCGCGTTCGATGTCGTTGCCCGCCCCGGTAGTGATCTTGTCCCTTCCGAAGGTCAGCTCCTCCGCCGCGCGGCCCCCGAACAACATGGCGAGCTGCGCCACCATGTAGTCCTTCGGGTAGGTGTGGCGGTCCTCCTCGGGCAGCGACGCGGTCACGCCGAGGGCGCGCCCGCGTGGCACGATCGTGACCTTGTGCAGCGGGTCCAGGCCGGGGATGCGCATGGCGATCACCGCGTGGCCCGCCTCGTGATAGGCGGTGAGCTTCTTCTCGGCCTCCGACAGCACCATGCTCTTGCGCTCGGCGCCGAGCATGATTTTGTCCTTGGCCTCCTCCAGATCCTCCATCGTGACGCGCTCGCGGTCGCGCCGGGCGGCCAGAAGGGCGGCCTCGTTCACCAGGTTGGCGAGGTCCGCTCCGCTCATCCCGGGCGTGCCCCGGGCGAGCGTCTCCACGACGACGTCGTCGGCCAGCGGGATCTTGCGCAGGTGCACGCGCAAGATGCCCTCCCGGCCCTTCACGTCGGGAAGGTCGACGACGATCTGGCGGTCGAAACGACCGGGACGCAGCAGCGCCGGATCGAGGACGTCCGGCCGGTTGGTGGCGGCGATCAGGATGACGCCTTCGTTGGACTCGAACCCGTCCATCTCCACGAGCAGCTGGTTGAGCGTCTGCTCGCGCTCGTCGTGTCCCCCGCCGAGGCCGGCGCCCCGGTGACGCCCCACGGCGTCGATCTCGTCGATGAAGATGATGCACGGGGCGTGGGCCTTCCCCTGCTCGAACAGATCACGCACGCGCGAGGCGCCGACGCCGACGAACATCTCCACGAAATCGGAGCCGGACATCGAAAAGAACGGGCGCGCCGCCTCTCCGGCCACGGCCCGCGCGAGCAGCGTCTTGCCGGTGCCGGGGGGGCCGACCAGGAGCGCGCCCTTCGGCAGCCGGCCGCCCAGGCGGCTGAATTTCTGCGGGTCCTTGAGGAACTCGATGATCTCCTGGAGCTCCTCCTTGGCCTCGTCCGCTCCGGCGACGTCGCGGAAGGTGACCTTGGGAGTGTCGCCGGACAGCAGCCGCGCCTTCGACTTGCCGAACTGGAAAGCCTTCGATCCGCCCGACTGCATCTGCCGGACGAGGAAGATCCAGATCCCGATGATGAAGATCCACGGCAGGAGGTTGATCGCCCAGGCCCACCAGTTCTCCGGAGCGTCGGCCGCGGCGATGGTGACGCCTCGCGCTTCAAGCTCCTTGAGGAGCTCCTCGTCGTTTTCGATGGGCAGGCGCGCCAGGAACTTGGTGACCGGCTCGCCGTCGAGCTGCGTGGTGGACCGCAGGGTGCCTTCCAGGCGGCGGCCCTCGATGAACGTCACCTCGGCGACGTTGTCGCGCTCGAGTTGCGCGGAGAACTGCGTGTACGTCAGCTCGGTCGCCTGTTCCTCCCGCGGCCCGACGATCTGAATCAGGAACGCGGGCACGAGCAGGACCAAGAGCCAGAACGACAGCGTCCGGGAGAGGCGGCCCCAGCGGGGCCCCTTCGGTCCGGGACTTTCGCGTTCGCTCATCTCGTCTCCATCCGCCGTGCCGCCCCCGCGGGTCTCCCCTCGCCCGGCGGAACCGCTACAGCGCCGCTATGAAGGGCAGGTTGCGGTAATTCTCGCTGTGATCGAGTCCGTACCCGATGAGAAACTCGGGTGGCGGCTCGAATCCGACCCACCGGGCCTCCCTGGTCAGCGTCACGAGGCGCTTGTGCAGCAGCGCGCACAGCTCCAGCGACCGCGGATTGCGCGCATCGAGTAGCGGCATGATGCGTTCCAGCGTGTTGCCGCTGTCGACGATGTCCTCGACGACCAGGACGTGCTTGCCCTCGAAGTCGGCCTCCGGGTCGTATACGAGCTTCACGTTCCCGCTGCTCACGGTGCCCGCCCCATAACTCGACGCGACGAGGAAGTCGACCATCAGCGGCCGCCGGATCTGGCGGACCAGATCGGCGAGAAACACGAACGACCCCTTGAGCAGGCCGAGGACCAGGAGCTCCTCCTCGGGCGGGTAATGGTGGGCGATCGCCTCGCCCATCGCCGCCACCCGCTCGTGGATCTCCTCTTCCGAGTAGACGATCCGGCGAATTCCAGCGCCGCCCGTCATCGCGCCATGCTCAATCGTCTCGCTCATCCCATACCCGGACGTTCAGGACAGGTTCTCCCTCCCGGGGCTCCGACCGTTTCGCCTGCGCGGCGCCGGGCACCCACAACGGCTCATCGTCGGCGTCCGCGAGCACGGGCACCGACGCCCGCTCGGAGCGCGGGACGCCGCGCTCGGCGAACAGCTTGGCGAGTCGCTTGCGGCCGTACGGCAGGCGGATGCGGTCGCCCGGTCGCGCCGCCCGCAGCGTGAGCGGATAGCGCAACCGATCGGCCGCGAACCGGCCGAGCTCGGAGCCGGCGCCGGCTTCGAACGCGGGACCGGTGCGCTCCGCGGGGGCGGCGTCCCGGGTCCACGCCACGCCCAGCCGGCGGACGCCGAGCGACAGGCGCGCGCGTCCGGGGCCGGCCGCGCCGATGCGGATCTGCCCGGCCGCGTCGCCGGCCGGGGCGCGCCCGTCGTGCAGGCGGAAGCGCTCGAACTCCCGGTCCAGGCGCACGCCACCGCCGAGGTCCACGCCCTTCCCGCTCGCGCCCTCGGTCAGGAACGAAACCGCGCGCTCCAGCGCCGAAGAGCGGACGCGAACGCCCAGCCGACGCGCGAAGCGCCGGAGCAGACGGCCCCGCACCGCGCGATCATAGGAACACAGGATGGGGCGAGCAAGCAGATATTCCCCTGCCGCCGACGCGAGCACGACGTGGGGTTCCGCGTCGTCCAGGATGCGGTCCCACGCGCGCTCTTCGCCGGCGCTCAGGCGCGCGAACCTGGCGAGCGACGCGGCCGAGCCGGGCACCGCGCGCTCGAGCGCGGGCAGCACGGCGGACCGGAGCGCGTTGCGCGCGCGGGCGGGGTCGCGGTTGGTCTCGTCCTCGCGCCACGAGAGCCGGTTCGCGCGCGCGTACCGGCAGATGTCCTCGCGCGTGAAGGGGAGTAGCGGGCGCACCAGCCAGGACGTCCGCTCGCGGATCCCCACTAGACCGGCGGGGCCGCTCCCGCGCGCCAGCCGGAAGAGCACGGTCTCGGCCTGGTCGTCGGCGTGGTGGGCGGTCGCCACGAGCGCGCCGCCCGCCGCCCGCGCGGACTCCCGCAGGCAGCGGTAGCGACCCCGGCGCGCGTCCTCCTCGCCGCCCGGCGCTTCCGGCAGGATGCGGCTGTCCAGCGGCACGTCCCACGCCCGGCACAGTCCCGCCACCCAGCGCGCGTCCGCGCCGCTCGACGGCCGCATCCGGTGATCCACGTGCGCCGCGCGGAGCTCCGCGACGAGGTCGGGGACGCCGAACCGCAGCAGGTGCAGGAGCGTGACCGAGTCGCGCCCCCCCGAGAGCGCGACCAGGACGGCGCGTCGCGGCGGGATCAGCCGGGACGCGCCCAGATGCGCGCGCAGGCGCGCCACGAGGTCGCTGGACTCCACGCCCCCGGCCCCGTCAGCCGCGCCCGGCCGGCGCCGGCCGCCCGACCTCCTCGGCGAGCACGCGGTGCAGCACGTCGGGGCGATCGGTGAGGATCCCGTCGGCGCCCCAGTCGATCAGACGCGCCATGTCGCCCGCGTCGTCGACCGTCCACACCCAGAGCGCCAGCCCCCGCTCGTGGAAGCCCCGGATCACCCCGGGCGTCAGCAGGCGCAGGCCCCGGTGGCGCTCCGGGAGGCAGGCCAGGTCGGCGGTCGGACGCCAGAAGCGACGCAGACCCGCGTGGTGCGCCGCGAAGAAGCGCACGGTGTCCTCACGGGCCATCGCGGTGGGGCCGGAATAGTCGAGCAGGGGCCCTCGGTCGGCGAGCCGTTCGCCGGCGACGATCACGCGGTCCGACGCCGACGCGGACGCGATCGCGTCCGCCAGGGGTTCCGCCGCGCGGCGGGTCTTGAGATCGACCAGGATGAGCGCGTGGGGCACCGCCTCGAGCAGCTCGCCGAAGGTGGGGATGAGGACGCCGCGCCCCCGGAACGGGAACGCCCTGGCGTCCTCGGTGGCGAACCGGTATCCCGCGTCCAGCGTGCGCAGGTCCGCCAGGGTGAGTTCGTGGACCGCGCCCACGCCATCGGTCGTGCGCTCCACCGTGGGGTCGTGCAGCAGCACGCACGCTCCGTCCGCCGTGGCGCGCACGTCGACCTCCACGGCCTCCGCCCCCCAGGTCTCGACGGCCACCAGACAGGCCTCGATGGTGTTCTCCGGGGCGAGGCCGGCCGCGCCGCGGTGTCCGACGACCACGGGCGCGAGGCGGAGGCGGGCCGGCCGGCGGCGGGGCGGATGGGCCAGGCGCCTGTACCCCGCGGCCGCCGTGGCGGCGCCGGACAGGAGGGCGAGTCTTCGAAAAACTCCCATGGCCAAAGATCTCCGGACATCAGGTGCGGAGCGGCGAAGGATAGCGTTCCCTCCGCGGCCGGCCAAGCTTGACACGGTCCGAAGTCGTGCAGATCCTCCCACATGGCAATCTCGAGTTGTTTCGCGCTCGCCGCCCACGCCCTCGCGGTCCTCGTCCACGAAGGCTCGAAGGGCGCCACGAGTGACTTCATCGCGTGGAGCGCGAATACCCACCCCGCGCGCGTCCGGCGAGTGCTGTCCCCGCTCAGCCGCCTGGGAATCGTCAGCGGCAAGGAGGGAAGCGGCGGCGGGTACGTCCTGGCGAAAGATCCCGAGACGGTCACCCTTGACGAGATCTTCCAGGCGGTGGAGACGGGCCCGGTGTTCCCGGTGCATCCGCGTACGCCGAGCGACGAGTGCCCCGTCGGGGCCCAGATCCTCCCCGCCCTGGAGATCCTCCAGACGGAAGTCAACGGCGCCGTCCGGAGCGCCCTCGGAGACCGTACGCTGGCCTGGTTCGTGGACAGGATCCTGGGAGCCGAGGTGGCGGCCCGCTAGCCAGCCGGGGCCGGCCCGATGGGGCGTCCGGACGACGCGTGCAACCGCACGTGCTCGTGTGCGGGAAGTACCCGCGCGCCGTGCGGACCCGTTCGATCGGAGGTCGGATGCCCGGTGCCAGCTCGACCCCTTCGCTCCTCCTGGCCGCCTCGGCCGCCGCAGTGCTCGCGGCGGTTCCGGCGTCGGCTCAATCGGTGCTCGATCGCACGCCCAACCTCAGCGGCGCCTGGACCGGCCCGGCCGGGGTGGCCCATTTCAATTTCCTGCACCGCTTCAGCGTTCTCGACGGACCGGCGGACAAGGTGCGGAACTCCCCGACGTTCCTGGCCGCGTACGCACCGGTGGACGGCCTGCTCCTCGGCACGCGGTACGCGACGAACTCGACGCTGGATCCGCAGCTTCCGAACGAGTGGGAGCCGTTCGCCCGCTGGTCCCCTCTGCGCGAAGCGGATGGACGGCCGGTGCAGTTGGGCGTCCAGGTGGCGTGGAACAGCTCGGCGTCGAGCCTGGACGGCGCGGTCGAGGCCGCCCGGCGCGTGGGCCCCGTCCGGCTGATCGCCGTCGCGCGCGCCTTCGAGGACGCCTTCGCGACGGGAGACGCGGCGGTCGCGATCGGAGGGGGGCTGGTGCTGGCGCTCGGGCCGGTGGCGGTCGCGGGCGACGCGCTGCGCACGCTGGACGCCGCCGCGGGGGCCGACGATGTGGCGTGGGGGGTCGGGCTTCAGCTCCCGCTCCCCTACACCCCCCACACGGTGTCGCTGCAGGCCACCAACACCAACACCGCGACGCTGCAGGGCGCGAGCCTGGCCGCGGGCGAGACGCGCTACGGGTTCGAATTCACGATCCCCCTGACGCTGCGCCGCTACTTCGGCCGGCGCGCGCCGGAGGGCCCGTCCCGCGCGCATCCGCCGGGCGCGGTGGGGGTGGACACGGTCGAGGTGCGCATGCGAGGCCTCCGTTTCGAGCCCGCACGGCTCGAGATCCGGCCGGGCACCCTGGTTCGATGGATCAACGAGGATCCCGTGGGGCACACGGTGACCTTCGCGGAGCGGCCGTGGGACTCGGGCCTGCTGGAGCGCGCGGGTTCCTGGGAGCTCGTCTTCGAGGAGGAGGGCGAGTTCGACTACCACTGCGTGCCGCACCCCTTCATGAGGGCGGTCGTGGTCGTGCGCGCAGGGGGGGACCCATGATCCGGGGCGCCCGGGCGGCGCTGGCGGCGGCGGCGCTCACGGCCGCGTGCGTCTCGGAGCGTCCCGGGCCGGTGGACCCGGATTTTGGCGCCGACTGCGTCGTGCCGGTCGGATTGGGCGGCGCGCTGGTCCCCATCAGCGACTTCCGGTTCATCCCCGACACGATCCGGGTGCCGGCCGGAAGCCGCGTCGCGTGGGTCAACTGCGACGCCGCGCCGATCGAGCCGCACACCGCGACCGCCGACGACGGAGGGTGGGACTCGGGCCTGCTGGCGCAGCCGGTGGGCGCCGCCGCGGGGGGATCGTTCGCGCGCGCCTTCGAGGAGCCCGGCGCGTTCGGCTACCACTGCGCGACCCACCCCTTCATGACGGGGGTGGTGCTGGTCGAGTGAGGCCGGCGGCCGCACTCCCCTTCCTCAGCGACCTGCTAGTGGG
The DNA here is from genome assembly GCA_035513295.1 of Longimicrobiales bacterium. Lineage (GTDB taxonomy): Bacteria > Gemmatimonadota > Gemmatimonadetes > Longimicrobiales > RSA9 > DATHRK01. The sequence goes on along the minus strand of DATKCH010000041.1, from coordinate 14,359 downwards.
CGGCGAACGCGACGCCGAGCGTGTAGTAGCCCGCGGGCGAGCGCCAGGCGACGCGCCCCGTGCGTATGTCCAGCGCGACGACCCCCCCGGCGCCCTCCACGCGACCCTCGTAGGAGACGTACGCCGTGCCGGTTTCGGGGTCGACGGCGACCCCGTGCGGATGCTCCACCGCGAGGTCGACGCGCGCCTCCTCCGCGAACGTGTCGGAGCGCAGGATCGACGCGGTTCCATCCCCGCGGTTGGCGACGATGAGCCGCCCGGAGCGCGCGTCCTCGGCGATCTCCGCGGGGTGGTCGCCGACGGCCACGCGCGCTCTCTCCGCGCCGTCGCGGTCCAGGACGAGCACCTCGGAGCTGCCCGCCAGGGTCACCGCGAGGAGGTCCGGACCTACCCAAGCCAGGTTGAGCGGACGGTAGCGGGGCGACCCCGGCGCGCCCGGCGCCGCTCCTACGGCGGCCCTGCCCAGCTCGGCCAGCGTCAGCGGGTCCAGGAAGACCACCTCGTCGGAGAGCGAGCAGGCGACCGCCAGCGTGGCCCCGGTCGGGTCCGGCCGCGCGTCGTGCGGCCCCGCGCAGGGACGCGCGCGCGCCGTGATCCGGAGGTCCACCAGGTCGACCGCTACCACCTCGCCCGGGAGCCCCCCGGACCCCCGCTCGAAGTCGGGCACGTAGCCCGTGCTCCCGTCCGGCGACACGCCCACCCGCGCCGCGCCCGCCATCCCGAGCGACAGGCGCCCGACGAGGCGGTTGGAGGGCAGCTCGAACTTCCACAGGGAGGGCTCGCCGTGCGCCAGCGTCGCGTACAGGTGCCGCCCGTCGGGGGATACCTCGATCCCGTGCGGCTCGTCGAGCTCGCCCGGGCGGCGGTCCAGGGGAATGTTCCCGCGGTGCGCGCCGTCGCGTGCGTCGAGCACGACGATGGCGTCGCTCGCGCCCGAGGTGAGATAGAGCGTGCCGGCGGGCTCGGAGCAGCCCCCGCCCGGCCACGCCAGCGCGAGCACCGCGCACGCCGCGGCCGGTCGCTTCCGGAGGCCGGCCCCCGGGGACGCCAGGCGGCGCATCGGCGGCACCCTAGTGTACCCTAAAAGTCGGGCCTCAAAGCGATCAGGCCGCGGTTCATGTCCGACACCCAGACGTTGCCTGCGTGCAGCTGCGGAGCCCACGTGCAGGTTCCCGACGTCGACCCGGGGCACGCGTCGGCGGTCCCGTATCGCAGCGACGCGATCTCGCGGCCCTGCTTCTCCAGCTCGCCCAGCAGCGCGCCGCTCACGTCCAGGGCGCGCAAGCCGTTGGCGTACCACGCGAGGTACAGGACGGCCGCGCTCTCGTCGAGCCAGAAGTTGTGCGGGGTGTCCCCGGGCACCCGGAAGGTCGCGACCTCGACGGGCGCGAGCAGGTCGTTCACGTCCACGACGTGCATGATCCCCGGCGCGACGAAATCCTCCTCTCCCACGAACACGTAACCGCGGGCCGGCCAGTACCACGCGTTGTGGGTCTGGCCGCCCAGCAGGATGCGCGAGACCTCCACCGGGGCGGCGGCCGAGCCCCCGGCGATGCCGTTGCCGACGTCCAGGATCACGAGGCCCGCGTTCCAGTGGGACAGGAACGCCAGGCCGTCGCGCACGAGCACGTCGTGCAGGAAGCTCGATCCCGCATAGAAGTGCGACAGCACCTCGGGGTTGGCGGGGTCCGAGATGTCCACGATGTAGAGACCGCTGGCCGGGGACGCTCCGTCGACCACGACGTAGAGCGTGCGGCCGTCGATCCACACGTTGTGCACGCCCGGCGACAGAACGGCGTCGGTGAAGCGGCCGACCACCGCCGGGTGTGCCGGACTCGACAGGTCCAGCACCGTCACGCCGTTCCGGGCGTCGCTGGAGACTTCGTGCGTCGCGACGGCGAGCGCGCCATCCGAGCTCACCTTGACGTCGTTCACGACGCGGGCGTCCAGGCGCACCGAGTCGGTCCGCTGCGGCGCCGTCGGGGACGCGATGTTCCATGCCACCAGCGTGTTTCCGACGGCGGTGTCACCCGCGACGATGCGCTGCGACCACGTGCCGGTGTAGGCGTGCGAGCCGTGCGCCCAGAGGTCCGAGGTGAAGCGTTCCGGCACGGCCCCGGCGCCGAGTTGCGTAAAGGCACCGCTCAGGCCGCGCGCGGCCACCTGCACGACCGCGGTGTCCGCCGCCGACCCGTAGGAGACGACCACACGGATCTGGCCCGGGGCGTACGCCACGATGCGTCCGTCCGCGGCAGCGAATCCCGCGCCCGCGGGCTCCACGCGCCACGCCAGCAGGGGGTCGGAGATCGCCGCGCCGGCGGAGTCGACCGCCGCCGCGGCGAACGCGACGACGTCGCCCTGGCGCATTGAGGCGGCCGCTCCCTCGAGGGACACCGTGCCGCCCTCCGCCGGGGGCACCGGCACGCTGAAGGAGACGCGCGCCAGCGCGACCTGCTCCCCGGCGAGGTGCGCGGTGACGTCGGCGCCATAGGCGCCGGGCGGGGGAGCGCCGGTCTCGCTGACGGTGAGCCCGATCGTCCGGCTCGCGCCGGCGTTCAGGGTCGCGACTTCCTCCTGCGAGAGGTCGATCCGCGCGGCGAGCGTGGGCTGCCCCGCGGCGTCCCGCACCTGGCCCGCGCGCAGCTCGATCGGCCCGGCGGCCGCGGTTCCGGAATTGCGCAGCTCGATCTGCCCGGTGCGCGCCGCGCCGAGCGTCACTTCGGCCGCGCCGAAGGCCACGTTCGCCTCGCCCTCCGGAGCGTCTGGGCCCGTGCTGCCGTCCGAGCACGCGCCGGCCGCGACGAGTCCGAACCCCAGCGCCGCGAGCCGGCGCATTCCGTGTCCACCTCGCGCCATCATCCGTTCCTCCGAAACCTGCGAGTCGCCGTGCGCCCGGCCCCGTCCGGATTCGGCGCCGCCTGTTGCCAACTTCGGGCGGCGCTGTGACGTTTCCGCGTTTCCGCCGTGGCCCCCGGGACGACCCCTCGGGCGACCGGCTCCTTCAACCGCGTCGCGCGGGCCGACCGACCGCGATCATGTCCCCCGCGACGGGACCGGAGCTACTCGACATGAGCGCACACCGGGAACCCAATGATACCCGGCGCGGTCAGATTGTGCCTATCGGCGGCGCCGAGGAGAAGCTGCGCGATCCCGCCATCCTGCGCCGGTTCGTGGAGCTGTGCGGCGGGCGCTCGGCGCGCATCCTGGTGCTGCCGACGGCGTCGCAGCTTCCCCACACGGGCCGGCGCTACGCGGAGTTGTTGACCGAGCTGGGCGCCGGCGAGGTGCGCGCGCTGGCCGTGGACAGCCGGGAGGAAGCCGACGCCGGGGACGCTTCCGTGGGCGAGGCGACGGGGGTGTTCCTCACCGGCGGCAACCAGCTTCGGCTCTCCACGACCATCGGCGGCACCGCGCTCGCGAGCGCGCTCCGCAGCGCCAACGCCGCGGGAACCCACATCGCCGGCACGTCGGCGGGGGCGGCGTTCCTGTGCGAGCACATGATCGCGTTCGGGCGGAGCGGGTCGATTCCCCGCGCCGACATGGTCACGCTGGCCCCGGGCCTGGGTCTCACGAACGCCGTCATCATCGACCAGCACTTCCGTCAGCGGGACCGGCTCGGGAGGCTTCTCACGGCGCTGGCCTACAATCCTTTCCACGTCGGGCTGGGACTGGATGAGGACGCCGCGGCGTTCATCGGCCCCGACGACCGCTTTTCGGTCCTGGGCAGCGGCGCGATCGCCGTGGTCGATCCGTCGCGGCTCAGCCACTCGTCGATGAGTTCCGCGAAGCGCCGGCAGGCCGTCTGCCTGATCGGGCTGCAGCTCCACATCCTGACCGAGGGCGCCACGTTCGACCTGCGGTCGCGGATCGCGGAGCCGCCGGCCGCGGGCGAGTCCCCCCGGGCCGCGGCGGGCGGGGCGTGAGCGCACCCGGCGCCCCGGACCGGCGGCGATGAAGATCCGCGACACCAACGTCTACGTGGGCCCGAACCTGTACGCCCACTTTCCGGTGATCCGGCACACGATCGAGCTGGACGCGCTCGAGGAATGGCCCACCGCGAAGCTGCCCGGCTCCTTCGTGGAAGGGCTCCTGGAGGCGCTGCCCGGATTGCGCGAGCACGGATGCTCCTACGGCGAGCCGGGCGGGTTCGTGCGCCGCATGACGGAGGACGGGGGGACCTGGATGGGCCACGTCGTGGAGCACGTGGCGATCGAGCTGCAGAGCGAGGCGGGACTGGACGTGACGTTCGGAAAGACCCGTTCCACCGTCGAGCCGGGCGTCTACAACGTGATCTACGAGTACGAGGAGCGCCGCGTGGGGCTGGCCGCCGGCGACCTCGCCATCACGCTGATCCATTCCCTGCTGCCCGCCCACCTCCGGCCCGCCGGGTCGGTGCCCGAGGACTTCGGGTTCGAGCACGAGAAGGAGCGCCTGATCCGCTTCGCGCAGAGGCGCGCGCTCGGCCCGAGCACGTCCGCCCTCGTGCGCGCAGCGGAGGCGCGCGACATACCCTGGCTCAGGCTCAACGAGTACAGCCTCATCCAGTTCGGCCACGCGCAACACCAGAAGCGGATCCAGGCCACGGTCACCAGCGAGACGCGCCACATCGCCGTCGACATCGCCTCCGACAAGGAGCTCACCAACGAGATCCTGCGCGATCTGGGCCTGCCGGTGCCCGAGCAACTGGTGGTGTTCGGCCCGCAGGAGGCCGTCCAAGCGGCACGGCGCATCGGCTACCCGGTCGTGGTCAAGCCCGTCAACGCCAACCATGGCCGCGGCGTGTCGCTGAATCTGTCGGACGACGCGCAACTCCAGGTGGCGTTCGAGAAGGCCAGCGAGCACTCGCGCACGGTCCTCGTAGAGGCCTTCGTGGACGGCTTCGACCACCGCCTGCTGGTCGTGAACGGGGCCCTGATCGCGGCGGCGAAGAGGGTGCCCGGCCACGTCATCGGCGACGGCGAGCACACCGTGGCGGAGCTCCTGGAGCGGGTGAACGAGGACCCCCGCCGGGGCATCGGCCACGAGAAGGTGTTGACGCGCATCGAGCTGGACCACCAGGCGCTCCGGCTGCTGGACCTGCGCGGCTACACGCCGCAGACCATTCCCGCCGAGGGCGATGTCGTCTTCCTGCGCTCGACGGGCAATCTGTCGACCGGGGGGACCGCCGTGGACGTGACCGACGCGGTGCACCCGGACGTGCGCGAGATGGCGGTGCGCGCGGCGGCGGCGATCGGCCTGGACGTGGCCGGCGTGGACTTCCTCACCTCGGACGTGTCGAAGTCCTACCACGAGGTCGGGGGCGCGATCTGCGAGATCAACGCGGCGCCAGGCTTCCGCATGCACACGGCCCCGACCGAGGGCGTCTCGCGCGACGTGGCGGGGCCCGTCATGGACATGCTCTTCCCTCCGGGCGCGCCCGCCCGCATTCCGATCGCCTCCATCACCGGCACCAACGGCAAGACCACGACGGCGCGGATGCTGGCGCACCTGTTCAAGATGGCGGGCAGGCGGGTGGGGCTGTCGACCACCGACGGCGTGTACATGGACGGAGCCCGCACCGTCGCGGGCGACATGACCGGTCCGACCTCGGCGCGCATGGTGCTGCGGGACCCGACCGTGGACGTCGCGGTCCTGGAAACCGCCCGCGGCGGGCTGCTGCGCGCGGGCATGGGCTACCGCAAGTGCAACGTCGGAGTCGTCCTCAACGTGAGCTCCGACCACCTGGGGCTGCGCGGGATCCAGACGCTGGAGGAGCTGGCGGAGGTCAAGCGCATCGTCGTGGAGGTCGCGACCGACGTCGCGGTCCTGAACGCCGACGACCCGCTCTGCCTGCGCATGGCGGCGCACACCGAGGCCCGGCACGTCTGCTACGTCACCACCAACTCCGAACACGGGCTGGTGGGCGAGCACATCCGCGCCGGCGGCTGGGCGGTCGTGCTGGAGCGGGGCATCAACGGCCACATGATCACCCTGTACGACAACGGCGCCCACCTGCCGGTCCTGTGGACCCACCTGATCCCGGCCACGATCGAGGGACGCGCGCTCCACAACGTGCAGAACGCCATGTTCGCGGTCGCCGCCGCCTACGGCATGGGCCTCGGGCTCGAGGCCATCCGCCACGGCCTGAGGACCTTCGACGCATCGTTCTTTCAGGCCCCCGGCCGCACCAACGTGTTCGACGAGCATCCGTTCAAGGTGATCCTGGACTACGGCCACAACCCCGCGGCCGTGCGCGCGCTCTGCGACCTCGTCCAACGCCTCCCGACCGAGGGCCGCCGCCTGGTGGTGCTCGCCGCGCCGGGCGACCGCCGGGACGAGGACATCCGCGAGATCGCCCGCATCGCCGCGGGCCGCTTCGACCGCTACGTGTGCCGGCGCGACGACTCGCTGCGCGGCAGGGGCCCCGAGGAGGTGCCCGGCATGCTGCGGGACGAGCTGCTGGCCGCGGGCGTCGACGCCGGCGCGATCGAGATCGTGCCGAGCGAAGTGGACGCCGTGGAACGGGCGCTCAGGCTCGCCGAACCCGGGGACCTGGTGCTCATCTTCGGCGACGCCGTCGCGCGCACCTGGAAGCAGATCGTCCGCTTCGACCCGGCCGGCGGCGAGCGGCCGGAAGGCGCGCTCCGCAAGGCGCGCATGGACGACGCGGACGAGTTGCCGGTCCTGGAGCAGGCCGAGCAGGTGGTCGCCGAGCTCGCGGGGGCCGGCTGGATTCGAGACGAGCGTGGCGTGCGCCTCGCGCCCGAAGAAGACGACTGACGGAAGGCCAGACATGCTGGACGACGAGGACTTTCTCGCGCCCTCCCGGGGGACCGTGGCGGAACGGCTTTCGGACCGGCTGTCGCTGACGGTCCCGACGCGCGGAAACGGCAAGCTCTCCGCGATCCTGGAAGCCGCCAACGCGGACGAGGAGCTCTACGGGCTGCTCCTCGCCGCCAACGTCAACGCGATGGAACGCCTGGGCATGACGGACCACGGGCCGGTGCACGTGAAGATCGTCATGAACATCGGGCTCAAGCTCCTGCGTCTTCTGAATGATCGTGGGGTAACTCCATCCGTAGCTGTCAATTACGGATTCGGACACCATGATGCGGAGGTGGTGGTCGCGCTGGCCTCCATGCTGCACGACGTGGGCATGTCGATCCACCGCGTCGACCACGAGGCGTTCTCGCTCTTCATTGCGCAGGACAAGCTGCGCGACCTCCTGGCGCCGGTGTACGGGGTGGGCGAAGCCGCCGTCCTGCGGTCGGAGATCCTGCACGCGATCATCGCGCACCGTTCGGGCGGCAGGCCCCTCACCGTGGAGGCCGGGGTGGTGCGCATCGCCGACGCCCTGGACATGGCCAAGGGCCGCTCCCGGATCCCCTTCCAGGCGGGCTCGGTGAGCATCCACAGCGTGTCCGCCGCGGCGGTCGAGGCGGTCCGGATCGAGCCGGGGGAGGAGAAGGCGGTGCGGCTCGTGATCGAGCTGTCGAATTCGGCAGGGGTGTTCCAGCTCGACCAGCTCCTCCGGGAAAAGCTCCGCGGGAGCGGGCTGGAGCCACACCTCGAGGTGGAGGCGTCGATGATCGAGGGCGACACCGAGCGCCGCCTGGTTCAGTCCTTCCGCCTCTGAAACCGCCGACCGCGGCGGACGTAGGAAGGGTAACAGCCCATAACGAGCCTGGAGGGCGTGATGCTGGAACTGATCATCGCCGGCGGAGCGAGCGCCGTCAGCTATATCAAGTCGCGCGATTTCACGCGCGACCGACTCACCCACGTGGACAGGGCGCAGAGCCGGACCGCGGCGATCGTCGCGGGGGCGGTCACCACCCTCGCGGCGGCGCCGCTCGTGGCCCTGCTGCCGATCGTGGGCGGCGTCACCGCCGTGGCGCTGGGCGGCGGAGTGGGATTCGGCGTGTACCGGGGCCAGAGCGCCATCCGCAAGCGCATCCGGTCGGAGTACTGAGCCCGCGCGCCGCGCCCCCGCGCGGCGCTGAAGGAGGGGAGCGCGGCCGCGAGCGGGAGCCTGGGGCATGATCCCCGCCCGGTGGCCGGGAGCCCGTCGACCCGCTGTTACCTTCCAGACATGAGCACGGACCCCCGGGCGATCTACGTCGACCGCGTCGCGCTTTTCTCCGCCGAGCGCGCGCGAGCCGACCGCTCGGCGAGCCGCGCGTCCCACGCGCGGCTCGCGGCGTTCGCGGTCGCCGTCGGCGCCGGCCTGTGGGCCGAGCAGACGGCCCACGGCGCCGCCTACGCCCTGCTGGCCGCCGCCGTCCTCGCGTTCGTATCGGCGGTCGTCGTCCACCGGAAGCTGGAAGAGCGCGCGGCGCGCCTGCGCGCCCTGGTGGAGCTGAACGAGCTCGGGCCGGCTCGGATCGACAGGGCCTGGGAGCGCCTGCCGGAACGACCGGCGCCCGCCGAGGCTACGGGGCATCACTACGCGGACGACCTCGACCTGTTCGGCCACGCGAGCCTCGTGCAGCTCCTCGGCCCCGTCGGGACCGCGGCGGGGCGGCGCACGCTGTGGGCGTGGCTGCTGGCCCCGGACGAGCTCGCGGAGGTCCGTCGCCGCCAGGAGGCGATCGCCGAGCTGGCCGGCGCCCGCGACGCGCGCGATCGCGCCGCCGCGCACGCGCTGCGGGCGGGCGCGGTCGCCGAGGACGAGCTCGCACCCCTCCTGGGGTGGGCCGAGGGCGGACCTCCGGCGGGCCCGGGCACGCTCGCCCGCGCGCTGGCGTGGGGGCTGCCCGCGGCGACCTGGCTCCTGGCCGCGCTCGACGTGGCGGGAGTGGTGGACCGGGGCTGGTGGGTGCTCGGGCTGCTGGCCGCGACGGCGTTCACCTTCGCGGGCCCCGGCGCCCGGGCGCGCTCGGCGTTCACCCGCGCGTTCGCCAGGGAGGGGATCTTCCGCGGCTTCCCGGAGCTCCTGCGCTCCCTGACCGAGCCGAGCTTCCGGGCGGCCGCCCTGCGGGACCTGCAGGCAAGGCTGGCGGCGGCGAGCGGCGCGGACCCGGCGGCACGGATCGAGACACTGGGGCGGTTGATGCACCTCTCCGACCTGCGCCGCTCGGGGATGCTATACCTGCCGATCCAGCTCCTGACGATGTGGGACCTGCACGTGCACGCGGCGCTCGAGCGGTGGCGGCGGGAGACGGGTCCGCGGCTGCGCGGCTGGCTCGAAGCCGCGGGGGAGTTCGAGGCGCTGTCGGCGCTCGCGACGCTCGCGCACGACCAGCCCGGGTGGGCGTACCCGGAGTTCGTGGCCGAGCCGATCCTGGTGGGCCGGGCGCTCGGGCATCCGCTGCTTCCCGACGCGACGCGCGTGGCCAACGACGTGACGGTCGGCCTCCCCGGGACGTTCCTCCACGTGACCGGCTCGAACATGTCGGGCAAGAGCACTCTGCTGCGCGCCCTCGGCCTCAACGCGGTCCTGGCGCAGGCGGGAGGCCCGGTGTGCGCCGCGGCCATGCGCCTGCCTCCTCTCGCGGTCCGCTCGAGCATCAGGGTCCGGGACTCCCTGGAGCGGGGCGTTTCCTACTTCATGGCGGAGCTCGAGCGCCTCAAGGCCGTGGTCGACGCCGCGTCCGAGCCGGCGTCCGGCCGCCGCGTGCTGTTCCTCCTGGACGAGATCCTGCACGGCACCAACACCGCCGAACGGCGCATCGCGGCCCGCCGCGTGCTCGCCCACCTCATGGACGCCGGGGCCATCGGCGCGGTGACCACGCACGACCTCGAGCTGCTCGACGCGGAGCTCTCGAGCGCTGCGGTACCGGTGCATTTTCGCGAGACGATCGTCGACGCCGAGCGGGGCGGCATGACCTTCGACTACCTCCTGCGGCCGGGCATGGCCACGTCCACCAACGCGCTCGCGCTCATGCGCCTGGTGGGCCTGGACGGCGAACGGCCGGGCCCGGGACGGCCGGCCGCGGAGGCCGGGTCTGGCTCGGCCGCGGAAGGCGGGTCCGGCGTGGCCGCGGAAGGCGGGTCCGGCGCGGCCGCGGAGGGTGGGTCCGGCGCGGCCGCGGACGCCTGAGCGGACGGGCGCGTGAAGCCGCGGGGAGCCAGGGGACGGCCCTCCCGGCGCGCCCGCGCCGGAGCGCGCCGCGTTTCCGACCGGCGCCATCCTCTTGTATCTTCGCGGCCGGACGACGTCAGCCCGGGGTACGACCCATGGCGATGCCAGGACAGCGCACCGACCCGGAGCGCCGCGCGGGGGACCTCGACGCGGCGTCGCTGGTCGCATCGATCGAGCGCCTGCGCGCCGAGATCTCGCGCCGGATCATCGGCCAACAAGACGCCGTCCACGAAGTGATCCTGTGTCTCCTGGCGGGGGGCCACGGGCTCCTGGAAGGCGTCCCGGGCCTCGCGAAGACGCTCCTGGTGCGCACCCTGGCGGACGCGCTCCACCTGGAGTTCCGGCGCGTACAGTTCACGCCCGATCTGATGCCGGGGGACATCACGGGGACCGAGGTGATCGAGGAGGAGCGCGCGAGCGGCCGCAGGATCCCGCGCTTTCTCGAGGGTCCCGTGTTCACGAACGTGCTGCTCGCCGACGAGATCAACCGGGCCCCGCCCAAGACGCAGGCCGCGCTGCTCGAGGCGATGGAGGAGGGCATGGTCACGGCCGGCGGGGAGGATCGGCTCCTGCCGCGCCCGTTCTTCGTGCTGGCCACCGAGAATCCGATCGAGCAGGAGGGCACGTACCCGCTGCCCGAGGCGCAGCTGGACCGATTCCTCCTGCAGATCGCGGTGGTCTATCCGGCGGAGTCGGACGAGGTGCGCATCCTGCGCGAGACCACCGGACCGCAACCGGAGCCCGTCGATGCCGTTCTCGACGCCGAGGACGTGCTCGCGCTGCGCGAGGCGGTCCGCGACGTGCCGATTTCCGAGGACATGCTGTCCTGGGCCGCCGCCCTGGTGCGCGCCACCCGCCCGCGCGAGGGGACCGCGCCCGAGGAGGTGGAGAAATGGCTGCGCTGGGGGGCAGGGCCACGCGCCGGACAGGCGCTGGTCCTGTGCGCCAAGGCCAACGCCCTAACCGACGGTCGCTTCCACGTCGCCCCCGAGGACATCCACAGGGTGGTCTTGCCGGTCCTGCGGCACCGGCTGCTGCTGAACTTCCAGGCGGAGGCGGAGGGCGTTCCCGTCGGCTCGATCGTCGACGCTGTGCTCTCGGCGGTGCGCCCACCCGCGAGCGGACTGGACTAGCGCGGCGCCGCCGCGCGGCCGGCGACCGGGCTATGCCGCCGCGCCCGCTCCGGGGGCCTTGATGGCGCCGTCGCGGCCCACCAGGCGGCGCGAGAGGCCCAGCTGTCCCGCGTGATAGGCCTGGTGGAACGCGATCAGGTTCAGGAGTCCGCCCTTGGTCGTCGAATCGCCGAAAGGGTCCGTGAATCCGGCCTGCTGCAGGTCGCCTTCGCCCAGCCCGGCCAGCGCGGCAATGAACCGGCCCTCCGAGTCCAGGAAGCGGGTGCGCGCCTCGTCGAACGGTATCGCGTTCTCCGGTCCCGTCACGGGCCCCTGCTCTCCGCGCGGAAGGTTCTCGTGCTGGATAATGGGGGGCTCGCCGAGCAGCGCGAGGGCGTTGTTCTGGACGACGATCAGGTGACCGAGGATCCAGTTCGCGCAGTTGCCGCCGGGCGCGGGCTGGAGGATGGATTCCTCCTCCGTCATGGCCTCGAGGTTCGCCGCGATGGTCCTGTACAGGAAACGGTACTGCTGAATCAATCCCTCCTTGGCGGTCATTCGCCGTCCCCCTTTCCCCGCTTTCTACCCGCGTGAAGTGATGCGGCAGAAACGAATGTAACGAAGGCGCGCGCTTCGGACCCGCACGCTCGCCGCGCTGCCGGGGACGGCTCCGTTGTGGGCGGGCGCCGGAGAGCGCTACCGTGATGCGATGTCCGATCTGCTTCCTCCCCATGTCCTCGCCGCGCTCGGCGGCCTCGACTTCGTTGCCCGCCGGGTCGTGTCGGGCGCGTTCGCGGGGGTGCACCGGGCTACCCTGCTGGGCGCGGGTCGCGAGTTCGACCGCCACCGCGCGTACCAGCAGGGCGACGAATCCCGGCACGTGGACTGGCGCCTGTTCGCGCGCACCGACCGGCTGTTCGTGCGTCAGTTTCGGGAGGAGTCCAGCCTGCAGGCGTTCCTGCTCGTCGACGCCTCCCGGTCGATGGCGTTCGCCGGGGCTGACGGGCTTTCGAAGCTGCGCTACGCGCAGATGCTCGCGGCCGCGCTCGCGCACGTGATGCTGAGGAGCGGTGACGCGGTGGGCCTCGCGAGCACGGGGGGAGGGGGAGAATTGCTCATGCGGCCGCGCAATCGGAGGGGTCACCTGCGCAACCTGCTGATCGCGCTGGAGCGCCTCTCGGCGTCCGCGGCCGACGACGCCGGCGGCGCGATCGACCGGGTGGCTTCCGCCCTGCCGCGCAGGGGCCGCCTCGTGCTCCTCTCCGACCTGCTCGCGCCCGCCGCCCTCGAGCGCGTGGTCCCCGCGCTGGGGCGCCTGCGGGCGCGCGGCGACGAGGTCGTCGTGATCCGTCCGCTGACCCCCGAGGAGGAGGGTCGGGCACCGCTCCCCGCCGCGCGCTACTACGATCCCGACGCCCCCACGGAAGAGGTCGCCGCGGCTCCGGCCGAGGACGCCGGGTACCGCGCGCGCGTGGCAGCGTACTTCGCGCGCCTGGAGGAAGCCCTCGGCGCGCGCGGGGTGGAGACGCTTCAGCTCGCGACCGATACGCCCGTCGAGCGCGCGCTGGCGGCGTGGCTGACGCGGCGCGTCTCGGGAGCCGCGTAGCGATGGCGTTCGCGAGGCCGTGGGTGCTCTGGCTCGGCGCCGGGCTCGCGGTGGGCGTCGTGCTGCTGCACATGCTCCGGCACCACCCCGGACCGCGCCTGCCCCTCCCCACCGCGCGCTTCCTCGTCGCCGACCGGCGCACGCGCCTGCGGCTGTTCCCGCCCTCGCACGCGGCGCTGCTGGCGGCCCGCCTCGGTGCGCTGGCGGCGCTGGCGCTGGCGGCGGCCTCGCCCACGCTGTCCGACCGCCGGGACGGCGAGCTGCTGGTGGTCGCGCTCGACGCCGGGGCCGGCATGGCGCCGGCCTGGAGCGCCGCCGTCGACAGCGCCCGCGCCGCGCTCGACGCAGGGGCGGCCCGACTGGTGGTGTTCGATTCCGCCGCCGTTCCGCTCGAGGCGTCCGCGCTGGATTCGCTGCGCGGCGCGGGCCCCTCGGGCGCAACGGCCGACTACCGCGCGGCGTTCCGTGGCCTGCGCGAGGCAGCCGGCCGGTCGCGGGCGGACGCCTTCGAGGCGGTGCTCATCACCACCCCGCGCGCGGCCGCGTGGCGGCGCGGATCGGCCCCCACGCGCGACGCCGCCTGGCCGGCGCCGATACGCGTGCTGACCCCCGACCGCTCTCCCGCCGGGGGACCCTCCGAGGGGGAGAGCGGGGGCGCAGCGCCCGCTTTGCGGGATCCCGAGCGCGGGGCGCCGGGCGCGGCCGCGGCCGGGCCGGGCACGCCGCCACCCGGGCCGGGTACGCAGCGGCCGCCGGCCGTGCGGGTGGTCGGCGCCGACGCCGCGCGCAGCCCGTACCTGGCGGCGGCGCTGGCGAGCCTGGGGGTCGAGCGGGTCGAGCCCGGCGGGGCGGCAGGGGGAAGCGGCGCGCCCGACCCCGGCCAGGCGCTGCTCGTGGCGCCAGGCGCGCAGGTCCCCGAGCCGGACGGCACGGTGACGGAGGGGGTGATCGCGCGCTGGGGGACGCTCGACGGCGCCGCCTCGGACGCGTTCGGGTGGCTACCCGACGCGAGATCGGAAATCGCCGCGGAGCCGGGCCCGGTCCCGACGCCCGCGCTGCTCGTGGAGGCGGCCCCGTGGACGGGAGCCGACGGGCCGCTCGTGATCGACGGGCCGTTCGCCGTACGCGCGGGCGCTCCCGGGCCCGGCGCGCGCGTCTGGGCCGTGACCGCCGAAGGGCGCGCCGCGGGCGTCGCGCTCGGGGACGGCGGCGGCTGCCGAACGTACTTCGCGGGCGATCTGCTGGACGCCCGGCTCGTCGCCTCGCCCGACTTCCCCGCGGTCGTCGACCGGCTGCTGCGCGGGTGCGCGGATGGTGCGAAGGGCGACGCGCCGGCCGGCGCCGCGGGACTCCGCGCGGCCGCGGGAGACCTCCTCGGCACCGGCGCGCTCGCCTTCCTGGAAGGCGCGTCGCGCGACGCGGCCACGGCGGAGAGCCTCGGCCTGCGCGCGGACCGGCCGGTCGGCAGGCTCCTGCTCGCGGCCGCCCTGGCGCTCCTGCTGCTGGAGATCGCCCTGGGGGCGCGCGCGGCCTCCGCGTCCGCGCCGCCCGCGCTCGCGCGCGCGGCCTCCGGGGAGCGCG